>NZ_CP011390.1:4667500-4985840 GCF_001644645.1 Flavisolibacter tropicus
TAGGATAGTTGGGACGCTATGAAGCGTGGTCGCCAGGCCATGTGGAGCGGTCGTTGAAATACCAACCTTCGTTTGTTTAGAGTCTAATCCCCACAAGGGAAACAGTGCATGGTGGGTAGTTTGACTGGGGTGGTCGCCTCCTAAAAAGTAACGGAGGCTTGCAAAGGTTCCCTCAGTACGGTTGGTAATCGTACGTAGAGCGCATCAGTATAAGGGAGCTTGACTGTGAGACAGACAAGTCGAGCAGGGGCGAAAGCCGGCTGAAGTGATCCGGTGGTTCTGTATGGAAGGGCCATCGCTCAAAGGATAAAAGGTACTCCGGGGATAACAGGCTGATCTCCCCCAAGAGCTCATATCGACGGGGAGGTTTGGCACCTCGATGTCGGTTCGTCACATCCTGGGGCTGGAGAAGGTCCCAAGGGTTCGGCTGTTCGCCGATTAAAGTGGCACGTGAACTGGGTTCAGAACGTCGCAAGACAGTTCGGTCCCTATCTGTGGTGGGCGCAAGTAAATTGAGAGGACATGACCTTAGTACGAGAGGACCGGGTCGTACGTACCGCTGGTGTATCAGTTGTGCCGCCAGGTGCAGTGCTGAGTAGCTATGTACGGACAGGATAAACGCTGAAAGCATCTAAGCGTGAAACCTTCCTCAAGATGAGTTTACTTTTAAGAGCCGTCAAAGACGATGACGTTGATAGGCTACAGGTGTAAAGCTGGCGACAGCAAAGCCGAGTAGTACTAATTGCTCGTACGCTTTAATTTTTATTTTATAGTACTCCGGCTACCAACTTTTTTTCCAATATGTTACCTTATTGTCTCGAAACAGACTGACCTTTTTATGGTGGTTTTGCCGAGGGTGTTCACCTCTTCCCATACCGAACAGAGAAGTTAAGCCCCTCATGGCCGATGGTACTGCACCACAATGCGGGAGAGTAGGTAGCTGCCATATTTCTTTTAAAAGCCTTCGTGCCTCCGCACGGAGGCTTTTTTCGTTTACCCCCCCTTCCCCCCGACTGCCAAAGGGGCTTTTCCCCCCGCAGCGCGCCGGAGACGTTACTTCCCCCAAAATCCCCTACCTTGCCGGCATGGTTTTCATTCACGAATTGGTAAACAGCCTGGAGGGCGTGGTATGGCAAGTAATTTCCTTCATCAGTATGCCTGATCTCGGTAGGTCTAACGATTTGTTTTATCGAAGGTTAAAGGAAAATATTTCCAAACACTTACTTAGGCGACAATGCCTGTTGCAACTCAGCTAGCGGTGATTCTTCCAATATAATACGCTCCATCTTTTCATCTTTCATCTTCCATTCAATTAACCGTAGCACACCTTCTGAAATCTCAAGTCCAGTAATACCGCCATCATCAAAACAGCAGCAACCGCTGTTGAAATAACAAGGTTGCATCTTCAGGTAATCATCTGAAATCGAATTATAAGAAAACTTGCGATCGGCAATCTCTTTTTCCAATGTAGTAGCCATGCTTTTATCCTCTTGCTTGCGGGCAAAGAGCAGTTGGCGGTATAGGCGCTCTATATGTGTAAGCGATTCAAAAACCGGTTGGTGTGTGTGACCAGTGATCAGTAGTAAATCACCTTGTTGTGCAGACCATTCATACATCATGGTATTATGCGCTGTTTTCAGTGTGGCATCATACGCTGGTGTGTTGGGATTGATGCGTAAAAAGGCCTGTAGGGGCGCCCATATTTTAGCAATAAAGAATTTACTAAACCAGTTACCATCACTCACCTTGTCGCCCTGGTGACCGTGAGTACAAAAAATACGCATGCGTTTATTGCCAACAGTAGTTTCTAATACCACCCCTTCATAAATAGGTACATCTATCCCATAGATTTCTTTTAGTTGAAAAGGAGCTAAGGGGTCATTGGCCCAGTTTAAGTCGTGATTGCCAAAGATCTTAATAAAGGCATTACGAGAAATGAACTGCTTTTCTTTTTCAAATGTGAGCCGGTGTTGCTTTTTAATTGATGCTAATGAGTTCTCCCATAACTCCTCACAATCGCCCAAAGCAATATAATGATACCCGTTTTGGTTGTAATAATCTAAAGCCATTAAATAATCTGGCTCACAAAGGGCAAAGTCGTCAGCCCCATTTCGGTTGCCTTTGTGTTGATCAGAGAAGATGATAAACTTGCCGGTATTAATATTAAATGGTACAATTAGTCCCTTCTTCTTTTCGCCATTTAAGATGCGCGATAGCAAGTCAGATAAAGCCGCAAACACACGTCCCCGGTCCGGCCGGGAGGAGAACCGGTTGCTCAGCCATAAAACGGGACGCTTTAATAACCGCGTTAATAGTTTGCGCATGGGCTTATCCGTTATTCCACTATTGATCCGTACTGTTGTAGTAATGCAAGCAGCACGCCATTGGTCCAGCCAAAGCCATCCTGGTTAGGATATTCACCTCCACCTGCTTCCAGTGTGGTGTCAACAACGTTGTACTTTTCAAATAGTCGGCCAGTTCTTTTATAGACAGCCGTATTCAGATCAATCCAGCTTGTGGCGGCTGTCTTAGCCAGGTTGTCAAAGCCATACTTCTTTAATGAATGATGGGCTATCCATTGCAGAGGTGCCCATCCATTGGGGGCGTCCCACTGCTGAACAGTAGTGGCTAATGTGGTTAGTAATCCGCCTTTTTGCAAGAAAGAAGCTTCTATTTTTTGTGCCACACTTTGTGCTTGTTCTTTTTTGGCGTAAGAAAAGAACAATGGAAACAGACCTGCTAGTGATAAGCGATCGGTTGGTTGTTTATCTGTGAAATGATAATCGGTGAAGAAGTTAAGATCGGGGTGCCAGAAATATTTTTCTAAAGCAGCCAATCGCTTGCTGGCATTTTCTGTAACAGCCTGGCGTAATATGTCATTACTGGTATATT
Organism: Flavisolibacter tropicus; assembly: GCF_001644645.1. Lineage (NCBI taxonomy): Bacteria > Pseudomonadati > Bacteroidota > Chitinophagia > Chitinophagales > Chitinophagaceae > Flavisolibacter > Flavisolibacter tropicus. Next base: position 4,670,393 of record NZ_CP011390.1, read on the forward strand.
TACCAATCATGTTTTCATAATACAGCAGTAAACAGTTTAAGTCGATAGGAATAATGTCTGTTGTTTCAATAGAAGTCAGGTTACAACCATCTTTAAACCAGCGACTACTAAAATCCCAACCGCTGGCGGCAGCGGCCCGCAGATCAGCATAGGCTTTCTGGCATCGTTGGATAGTGGCATGCTCTTGCTCAGTTATTGATGAAAAGGTATGAGCTGTCAGAAAATTTTCTACAATAGCTTCAGCCGTTACCACATCTTCACGATAGCTTTCTTGCCGCGGAGTTGTTCCTGTATCCCAATAGCGATTCAGCAAGGTGCCGTCTTCCATCCGCACCACGCGCTTGGTGGCTACACCTGGTTTTAAAAGAAAAGCATCCTCCATCCAGTATAGATATTCTTTTTCCAGAGCCTGATAATAAGGAGTAAGGTCTTTACCTTGTTCGTTCAACAGCTCTAACATCAATCCAAAGAAGGGAGGCTGGGAGCGGCTGGTATAATAGGTGCGATTTCCATTGGGAATGTGGCCATAGGTAGTAATTAAGTGCGCAAAGTTTTTTACCATACTTTCAATCATCTCGTATTGGCCGCTAGCCTTTAAACCTAACATGGTAAAGTAGGAGTCCCAATAATACACTTCACGGAAACGACCCCCAGGTACTATATACGGAAAGGGTAAAGGCAATAAGGAACTTCCCGTTTGTGGTGTGTCTGCTTTACGCTCCAACACGCTCCATAGCTTTTGGATATGAGTAACGATGTCGTAAGCAGTATTAGACTGGTATACTATTTCTTCTTCTTGGGGCACTGTAAAATGAGCTGCAACAAAGAAGGCCAGATTGAATGCTGCATCATCTTTAGTAGCTATATAGGCATCTACAATAGCTGCAGGATCTTTAAAGGGAATACAGTCTACAAAAGTTTTACTATCAGCAAACAGACCTTCAGATTGAATAGCTGTAAAGAGCTCGCCATAGAGTAGATCTGGTGTAGCTGATGGCTTTTGGACTGCCAGTTCAATAGGTGTATCAGTTAGCAATGGAAATAATTTAGATAGGGTAGAACAGGTACATGCCATTAAAGCATCTACCTGTAAGGTGTTGTTCTATTATTTTACAGCGATCATGCTGATTTCGACGTTCACAAATTTGGGTAGTGCAGATACTTGAACCGTTTCGCGGGCAGGGAAATTACCTTCAAAGTATTTTCCATACACTTCATTGATCTCGCTAAACTGGTTCATATCCGTAATGAAGATGGTGGTCTTTACTACATTGTTAAAGCTCAAACCAGCTTCAGTCAGAATGCTTTTCAGGTTTTGCATTACCTGATGCGTTTCATCCTGAATGTCTTTGTTTTTCAAATTGCCGGTGGCTGGATCAATACAGACCTGTCCTGAAATAAAAACTAGGTTGCCTGCTATTACAGCCTGGTTATAAGGACCGATAGGGGCAGGGGCATTGGTAGTATTAATGATTTCTTTCGTCATAAGTACAATTGTAAACAGCGAATTTATTGGTAACCCTTTTCTTTGCAAAAAATAGAATATGCATCTGGTTGTATTAAGTAACGCAGATTTAAGAAAAGAATTGTTGGCACAGGCCCCTGATTCAGCTTTGGAGATCACATGGGCTACTGATGTACAACAACTTATGCATCAGGCAGGTGCCGATGCATACCTGGATCTGTTATTTGAAAACACGCCAGAAAGAATTCAGCAGCTGAGGAGTTTAGGTACTCCGGTTATTATTAATAGCGTAATGGACACGCTTGCTGAAACAGACGCTGCCTTTATCCGTATCAATGGGTGGTTGGGCTTTTTACATACACCGATAGTAGAGGCTAGTGGTACTAATGAAGCTGCCAAGGCGGTTGCGGCACAAATCTTCCAGCAACTGGGTAAAACTATTTGCTGGGTACCCGACCAAGCGGGCTTTGTTACACCACGCGTGGTGAGTGCCATTATTAATGAGGCTTACTTTGCTTTAGAAGAAGGTGTTTCTACAAAAGAGGAGATCAATACAGCCATGAAGCTCGGTACTAACTATCCCTATGGACCGTTGGAGTGGGCGGCGAAAGCTGGCCTTCGCAATGTTTACCAGTTACTTCAAAAGTTACAGAAAGAGCACAGCCGCTATGTGCCCAGTGAGTGGTTATGGAAGGAGGCTGGTTTGTAATTGAGGAGAGCCATGACTAACTCTATGGTTCAACTTTTATAGCTGTATGGCATTATAAATAAAGCATGCAGTAGGCATTTTTAAAATGTTTAAGACTGCTGTGCCATCTATTCGAAAATTAAACTGTTCGTGGTTTAGTAGTTGAAGGAACGAAAGCTTTGGCTCCTATTAGCCCTTAATATGTCTCTATTAGTTGTATAATTAGGTACAGCTACGTATTTACTAGTCTGTGACTTCGGAGATATTTGCAGGAATTACCAATCCTAATGAAAACGTCTGTTTTAAAAACTTTTCAGACAGGGCATTTATTAACGCACTGTTACAAATACTCCTTACTGACCGTTTTAATTCTTTTTAGTTGTGCAAGCCGGGCGCAGACCTGGCAGGAAATGTTATCAAGAAAAGATGCCAATTTGTTTAAAGTACAGGACGCTTTTAACAAAGCCGCTCAAAGTTTGCGTGTGGACCCTTCTAAAGTAAAAGGGTATAAGCAATTTCGCCGCTGGGAACGGTTTTGGAAAAGTCGGGTAGATGCCAATGGTAACTTACCAGATATCAATAAGCAAGTGCAGGTAGCACGTGCGTATAGAAGTGTTTCTTCTAAAGCAAAAATGTTAACAGAAAGTGACTGGCAGCTGGTTGGTCCAGCTACTTCAGATGGCGGTAGTGGCGGTATCGGCCGCATTCTTACCTTAGGATTTCATCCTGCTGATGCGGATGTTTTTTATGTAGGAACAGCTGCCGGTGGTGTTTGGAAAACAGTAGATGCAGGGAAAAGATATGTTCCGCTTATGGATGCAATCGGCCCCTTTTCTGCGTCGAGTATTGCTGTAAGCAAAAGTAACCCTAGCCTGGTTTTAGCTGGTGGCTCTGGGCCTGATAATTTGTATAAAAGCACCGATGGTGGTCAAACTTGGCAGCCTGTTAAAGGGCTACCCGCTGTAACCAGCATTTTTATTCATCCATCAAATCCCGACATTATTGTAGTTAGTACCTATAAAGGCATTTACCGTTCTGTCAACCAAGGGATTAGTTTTTCAGTTGTCCTGAATGTAGAGGTGACGAAAATTATTCAGAAGCCCGATAATCCCAATACATTGTACACTTGTCGAACAGATGGTAGCACGGGCACGCTGGAGTTTTACCGGTCACTGGATGCGGGTGTCAGTTGGGTGAAAACCCAAAGCATAGCTAACGGCGGCAGCAATCCGAAAATGGCAGTGGCTAAAGCCAGCCCTGATTTAGTGGAAGTGGCTACCGTAAATGGCTCGGCGCTAAAGGGAATCTATCGATCACTAGATGCGGGTCAGTCCTATACGCAATATTTTATAGCTACAAATACGACTAACTTTTTAAGCTATTCTTTTACGCCAAATGACAATGGGGGAATGGGGAGTTTTGCTTTTGCTTTTACTGTAAACCCAAACAATCCTGCTCATAAGTATATAGGTAGCGTCAATACTTGGCGTACGCTGGATAATGGATCTAACTGGAGCCTTGCCAACAGATGGTGCTGTTCGGTAAAAGAGAATACGGTACATGCCGATAAACATTTCTTAGGCTTTAGCCCCGTAGTACCTAACCGGCTGTATGAGACGAACGATGGAGGGATTTATGTTACTGAAGATGGCAACAATTGGACGGATATCACTAATACCATGGCCATAAGCCAAGTGTATCATGTGTCGCCGCCACCACCTACTCATAAAAATGTTCTTTCAACTTATTTTCTTTTGGGTTTACAGGATAATGGCAGTAAGAAAAATCTGCAACCCAGTAACCTGTGGAGTGATGTAGAAGGGGGCGATGGCTTTATGTCTGCGATCGATTATGGAGACCCTAATACCTTTTATACTTCATTACAAGGGGGTATTATTAATCGTCGCTCAACGACTGTGGGCGATGCTGCAATTTCCGCCAAAATACCAGGACGCCCGGCTACTATTTTCGATACGCGCTTTTGCATCAACCCGCGGAACTCCAAGAGCTTGATTGCCTGTTATAATGATTTATACCGCACCTATGACCAAGGCAACTCTTGGCAAAAGATTACCAATAACTTGTTTTTCGGATTAGAAGTTGAAAAAGTAGAAATCGCAACAGCCGATACCAATGTCAATGTGGCCATGCATTCAGGAATCAATCTGATGCGTAGTACCGATGGCGGTCTTACATGGAAAGGGTTGGTAAATAATATCGGGGGTTGGATTGGGGCGCAGGGACTCGTTGACGTAGCTATTCATCCTAGAGATGCTAATAAAATGTATGTAATACTAAAGCAGGCTGTAGCTGGGAAGGCGGTTTGGAAAACAACAGACGGCGGTAGCACTTGGAGTAATATTACCTCTAATCTTCCCCTTTTAAATTATACCTCTATCGCAGTAGTAGATGGAACAGATGACGATCTCTACTTGGCTGCTGACTTTGGTGTTTTCTATCGGAATAATTCCATGAGTCAATGGGAATCGTTTAGCCAGGGGCTGCCCGTTACTTTTTTAAATGAACTAAAGGTTAACTATACTAAAAATGAGTTGCTTGTAGCAACATATGGGCGAGGCCTTTGGAAAACGCCTTTAAAAGTAATACCTAATGAATATAAGTCGGGAAGTGTGCAGCTGCTCAATGGTGCTTCCTTTGCACCTGGTGCAGAAGTGCAGGTAAAGTTTAAGTTTAACCGGCTTTATTTTAATTATGATAATCAATTCGCACTAGAGATTAGCGATGCAGCGGGTGATTTTTCTAAGTCTACGGTTATTGGAACAATAGCCTCCTTTAATAATGAAGGGTTCTTTAAAGTTTCCCTACCTGCTAATATTGGTTGTGGATCTTCTTTTCGAATGCGTGTAGTAGCTAGCGCAGTAAGGATACAACAGGCGCGTCGGGTAGTGTTGCCGTAACAACCGATCTTACTGTCCCTACGATTACGGCGAATGGCAGTACTATTTTTTGTGCTGGCGGTACAGTTTGGTTGCAATCGTCAGCCGCAACAGACAACCAGTGGTATAAGAACGGCATTCTACTAACAGGCGCTACTGCACACGAGTATCAAGCCTCAGAACCAGGAAGCTACGTCGTAAATCTAACCAGGAATGGTTGCTCCGTTCGTTCCACTCCCAAGGTACTGACTGTTCAATCAGCAACAGCTATTACCATGCAGCCTAGTTCACAGTCTGTATGTGCAGGCACACCTGTTACATTCACAGTAGGTGCTACAGGTACTGGTTTACAATACCAATGGCGTAAAAATGGAATAAATATCGTTGGTGCTACCACCGCTTCATATAATATTAGCAGCGTTTCAGCATCAGATGCCGCCGATTATGATGTCATGGTAACAGGGGAATGCGGTATACAAACATCTTCAACGGCGACACTTTCCTTAAACGGTGTCTTACTTATAACAGAACATCCTGCATCGAAAACGGTGTGTGCGGGCAGTGCCGTTACTTTCAGTGTGGCTGTTTCCGCAAGCGGCCTTACTTACCAGTGGCGGAAAGAAGGTATAGCCATTGCAGGAGCAACTGCTTCTGCATATACAATCAAAGGGGCTACAGTTGCACACCAAGGGAATTATGATGTTGTGGTAACGTCTACCTGTTCACCAATAGCCACTTCTAATAATGCTGTTTTAACAATAAAGCCTCCGGTTGAAATAACGGATCAGCCAATTGAAAAGGTAGTATGTGCTGGTGACCAGGTAACACTTAGTGTAACAACTACAAACGGAAGTAATCCATCATATCAGTGGCGTAAGGATGGGGCTATAATTAATGGAGCTATCGGGACTACTTTTACTATTCCTTCGGCGTCAACTATGGATGCTGGAAATTATGATGTAGTAATTACCACTACTTGTAATACAGTTACATCTTCTATTGCTCCTGTTACAGTAAAGGCAGTCCCTGCTACGCCCATAATTACAGCCACAACGCCTACTGTGTTTTGTGATGGCAATAAGGTGGAGTTACACTCATCTACTGCCAATGGTAATCAGTGGTTTAAAAATGGTGTTGGTATTGAGGGCGCCACAGAGCCTATTTTAACAGTAAAAGCTGCAGGAGATTATACAGTTATTGCTAAGCAGGAGGGATGTACATCTCTTGCTGCTGCAATACAAAGAGTGGAGGTTCGATCAATTCCCTTAAAGCCTGTTATCATATTTAATGCTGATCAACTTTTTTCTTCAGCGACCGCAGGCAATCAATGGTATTTCAACGGTACGGCTATTGCCGGAGCTATTGCAAATACATTCAAGCCTTTATTGTCAGGTGTATACAGTGTTAAGGTCAATGTAGATGGTTGTGAAAGTGAGATGTCAGATGTTTTTAATTATGTATCCACAGCAGTCAACTCTCCTGAATTGGAGCCATACCTTATAATAGCGCCGAACCCAGTGAAAGAGACACTTCTGATTAAATATCAAGGTGCGCCTGCAAAGCTTACTGCTACTTTATTAGATATTTCTGGTAGAAAGATGTCCGCAACTTCTATTTTTACCAATAAGTACAACTTATCAATGATGCATTTGGCCAAAGGCATTTATATAGTTGTGATCACCAATGAAAGAACTGGCTACCGAACGCAAAAAAGTATTATTAAACAATAGCAGTCTCATTAACAATGAATAGGGGTTTGGGGGATGCCTTATATGTTGAAAAAGTTACTGCGTGAGGTTATATGTATGTAAATTGTACAGTCTCTTGATGAGATAATAAGTGAATGAAATAAAAGGTAACAGACATGAACTCGCCTTTTATTTCATTCACTCTTTTATTGGTTATTTAACTTCACATAATTCCTCCCAGCGCATGGTATAACGAGGAGAGAGTTGCTGCTGGCGCATTTTCCAGTTGCGCGTTACGCCGCTGGCGGCAAACTTTACCACATCGCCGCGCATGCTGAAGTTGATATTGTCTACCATGTCCATTAAAAAGCGGCCAATGCTTTTGCCTTCTTCAAACAGGTTGGCTTGGATCGCATTGTCGGGCACCAGGCCACTGACAATTACGCCTGCTTTCTTATACTTTTTACCCTCTTGAAAAATAGATACAGCCATGGTCACTGCCGCTTTGATCAGTTCATGTGTCAGGGAGGTGGGCTGTGGTAAAATCGTGTATGTGCTTACGGTTGGTCCATGTTGAAAGTGCGGACTTTCTATCTTCTCTTGTGGCACCAGGAAAATACTCGCCACACTAGCCGCACTTTTTTGGCGGCGCAACTTTTCAGCGGTTCGGCCGGCATAAGTAGCAATAGCTTCTTTAATATCTGCTAGCTGTGTTACCGCCTCGCCAAACATGCGGCTGGTAGCAATCATTTTTTTCTTGGTCAGCGCTTCCTGCATAAACAGGGCAGGCTCACCCCTTAGTTCCTTTACCATACGAACCCCCACTACACCGCCTAAGTGTTGCCGTGCCCATGCTTCTGACAGGTTGCGTACATCCCAGGCTGTTTCTACGCCTAATGTCAGTAGTTTATCGGCATAGCGTCTTCCTATACCCCAGATATCGCCAACAGGTGTTTGTTGTAGAGCAGCAATTACTTTTTCCTGCGTATCAAGAATCACAATTTTATTTGCTATCTCATGATGTTTCTTGGCCAGCCGGTTGGCTACTTTAGACAACGTTTTAGTAGGACCTATACCAATGGATGTTTGAATGCCTGTCCATTGTTTTATGGTATGAAGTATTTCTTCAGACAGTATATGAAGTTGTTGAAGCGGAAATTCATCGACATCTAAAAATGCTTCATCTACCGAATACACTTCTACGTTATCCTCTCCTACAAAGAGTTTAAGTACCTCCATCACCCGCCGGCTCATATCACCATATAGGTTATAGTTAGAGGAAAACAGCGTAACGTTATGTTCTTCTATGATTGGCCGCTCTTTAAAGAATGGTCCTGCCTGACCAATACCCAAACGCTTAGCCTCAGGGTTACGGGAAATAATACAGCCATCGTTGTTACTGAGTACAACAATAGGCTTCCCTTTCAGGTCAGGCCGGAACACCTGCTCGCACGAGCAGTAAAAGCTGTTGCAATCCACTATGGCTTTCATCAGTTACAGTAATTTATGACGAGCCTTCTGGCACTTCAGACACTGTGAATTACATATGTTACCACACCCCATACTTCAAACTGGGCAAACGGATCAATTTCTATAGGCGCTAGTTTACGGGTAGCCGGCAAGAGGCGTTCTTTTTTGTTGTGTATTTCATAATACCGAATGAGCATTTCTCCATTAAGCGCAGCTATCACCACTTTACCATTGGTGGGTTTAATAGAGCGGTCTACAATTACTACGTCGCCATCGTGAATGCCAGCACCAATCATGGCATTGCTATGCACTCGCATAAAAAAAGTAGCTGGTTTGTTGCGTATCAATTGCTCATTCAGATCAATACCACGTTCTGCAAAATCATCCGATGCTGCGCAAAAACCCGTGGCATTGGCGTTAGGTACATCGGTTTGGGAGAAATCTTTTGATCCTTTATAAGAGGGGAGAAAGTAAGGGTTAGTATCCATAACAAAAAATTTGAAATGCTAAAATACTTGGTAAATTTATACTAAATATTTTATCAAATACTAAACCAGCCTTTATGAATAACGCTTCTAGTATGCCGGGCTACCAGATAAATGAATACCGGCTTGTGATTCCGCTGACGGAAGCCTTGCAAGGAAAAATAAATGCAGTACGCACTTCCTTGCATGAACGTTATCGTGTAAAGACCAGTTTTGAATTGCAGCCTTCTTTAACCATTTTGAAGTTTCATGCATTTGAAAACATAGAGCCACGTCTGCTGGAACGATTACACCAAGTGGCTATAGGACATAATCCCTTCAAAGTGGAATTGGAAAACTTTTCTGCCTATCCTTCTCATACTATTTATATAGATGTTCTCACCAAGTCGCCCTTTAACGAGCTAACCAAGAGTTTGAAAAAGATGAAATGGCTGATGAACATTCCTCAATATGAACCACATTTCATTAATGAGCCCCATTTAATTATTGCACAACGCTTAAAGCCTATGCAATTCATTAGTATGTGGATGGAATGTGAGCATACAGAATTCTCAGGCCGCTTTATAGCCAATGGAATGACACTGCTAAAAAGAAACGAGACCTCCCAACACTACGAAACGTTGCGGCACATGGAGTTTGTAAGTCTACCGCTAAGCGTCAAACAGGGAGAACTGTTCGCCTGAATGTAGCTCTGGGTAATCAAACTGATGATGGAGTTCGGGCACATTGGTATCTACGCCGCGCGTAGTAATGAGTTTGGATATCGTATGTGCCTGCATGGCTTCATCGCTACAGGGCGTGAGCATGTGTTGCATTTGTTCTTTGCTTAAAGAAGGGTTCAGCCATTTCGACCATTGGTCGCGGTTAAGGATCACCGGCATACGCTTTTTGATGTTGTGAATGCGTGACATAAAAGGATTGGCTTCTGTAGTAATTACTGTGAAAGTGCGCATCAGTTCGCCAGTCTCTTTATCGGTCCAGTGAGCATACAATCCGGCAAAGCCAAAGAGCTCGCCACCTTTTAGTTGTACATAGTGCGGGTACTTTTTCTTTTTGAACTCCATCCATTCAAAAAAGCCATCGGCCAGCACTATGCAACGGTTATTCACATAAGAGCGAAAGGCAGGTTTTTCAAACAGCGTCTCCGCCTTGGCGTTTAAAGTTTGTGTGCGAATCTGATCGGCCTCTGAAACTGACTTTACCCAATGCGGCATCAGACCCCATTGGTAACGCTGTACACGACCCGGATATTCAAATGTAATAACGGGCATGGTGGGATAGTTAAAACCAACGCTATGATAGATCGGCTCAAAGGGAGCTTCCCATTCAGCCTGTATCATGCGCATGATCTCTTCCTGCTTCTTGCTTAGTGAGTAATGATAACACATAGTATTCGTACAAATTAAAAATACAAAATAACAAGTTAACCAACTATTGCTCAGCTGCCAAAGTAGTTGTGGCAAACAATAAACCAGAAACCAATTGTATATATGTCGTCCAATAAGATATTAAAGACGAAAAAGGATATAGGAAGTATTACTAATAATGAACAACAGGATGATTACAAGAAGGGGCGTGGTGCCCAGTTCAATACGCCCAATAAATTTTTAAAGACCACGCAGGTAAAGGACTATGTAGAAGGCATTGATGAATGGACAGAACCAAACGTGCAAACACAGTTCATTGAAGTAGACGCCAAAAGCCTGGTGAATAAAGTGGAGAGTCCGGATGTAGGCATGTTCTATAGCATGAATCCTTATATGGGATGCGAGCATGGCTGTATTTATTGCTATGCGCGCAACTCCTTTGAATACTGGGGTTATAGCGCCGGTTTGGATTTTGAAAGTAAGATACTCATCAAGAAAAATGCACCCAGGCTGTTGCGTCAATTTCTCATGCATCCCAAGTGGCAATGTGTTCCTATCAGTATGAGCGGCAACACCGATTGTTATCAACCTGCCGAAAAGGAATACCGGCTCACGCGCCAACTGCTGGAAGTCTGTAGCGAGTTCAATCAACCCATTGGTCTTATCACAAAGAACGCGGGTGTGCTGCGCGATAAAGACTTGTTGCAGGACATGGCGTCACGTCGATTGGTATCTATACTAATGTCTATTACATCTTTCAATGAAGACCTGCGCCGCGTGATGGAGCCGCGCACGACTACCAATAAACAACGCTTGCGGGTGATAGAAGAATTAAGCAAAGTGGGTGTGCAAACAGGGCTTATGTTAGGACCAATGATTCCTGGCCTCAATGAACATGAAATGCCCGCTATTATCAAAGCGGCCAGCGAAGCAGGTGCTACGTTTTCAGCTTACACCTTCATTCGCCTGAATGGTTCCGTCAAGTTCTTGTTTCACGATTGGCTCTATAAAAACTTTCCCGACCGAGCGGATAAGGTATGGCACCTCATAGAAGAGGCACATGGAGGCAAAGTAAACGATAGTGAGTTTGGCCGGCGCATGCGCGGTGAAGGAAACGTTGCTAAGCTAATCGCTGACCAATATAAAACCTACACCAAAAAGTATGGTTTGCAACACGAGCGTTTAGGTTTGGATTGCTCACAATTCAAGCGGCCGGGTGAACAAATGAAATTATTTTAACACCTTTTATGTAATCATTACTTTTTCTGCATCAAGCGGTTAAACCAATCGTTTATGCAGAAAGTAGTAGTCCTTCTATTGTGCTTATGCATTCACTTTAGTAAAGCAGTTGCTCAGACCAACCGGCCTTGGGATAAACTTGCACATTTAAAGCGTTGTTCAATACTCATCACAGCCGACCTGTTTACCGCCACGACATTTATTGAAATGGAGTTTTACAACTCTGGTGACAGCGAAATAGAAGGCTTGTATACCTTTTGCTTGCATCCGGACCAGGTAATCACTGCTTTACAGTTAGATCTGAATGGTAAGTACCGCGATGGCTCTATTGAAGAACGATGGAAAGCTCAAAACGCCTATAACCGTATTGTAGGCAAGCGCATCGATCCCGCTTTGCTGCAAATGAATGGTTTGAATGAGTATAGTTTACGGGTGTATCCTATCCCTGCTAAAAGCAGCCGCAAAATCACTATGACCATTCAGCAGCTACTCAAACCAACAGCTTCTACCCTTACATATAGTCTTCCACTAAATCGTAAGGATACCACCAGTCAATTCAATATTGCCATAAAAGTTTACAATACAGAAAATAGACCTTTTGTAAATAATGGCTTATTACAGGGTTTATTTTTGCCTCAAGGAACTAGTTTCTATTTAAACCAGCAAGAGCAAAACTTCCGTCTGGATGGTAACATCGCATTTAATATTCCCCTCAGTCAAACAGCTCCTTTTTTATGTACAAAGCAGATGGGGAATGAAACCTACTTCGCCCTACGCTCAAAGCCTAAACAAGAATATCAAAACACGATTACTCCTGAGCATATCGTAGTGTATTGGGATGCCTCTGCCAGTAGTGAAAAACGAAATATTGAAAAAGAGATCACCTTCTTAAAGCAATATATCGGCTATTATAAGGTTAAAGACCTGACGCTGATTCCATTCAGCTATAAGCCCCTTGATACTGCGTCCTTTACAATGAATGGCGCCAACTCAAATCGTTGGATAAGCTACTTGCGCTCGCTGGAATACGATGGTGGTACACAACTGGGGAGCCTTGATATGAGTACGATAAAGGCCGATGCTGTCCTGTTGTTTAGCGATGGTATTAATACATATGGGAAGTCCTTGCCTAAAACTGGTAAGGCCAGAATATATAGTGTACATGCTGCCCATAATGCGAATATGACAGTATTAAATACAATAGTTGGGAGCAGTGGTGGAAGCCTGATCGACCTAACAAAGCTCAGTATGAGTGAGGCTATACAGGTGGCAGGTAAAGAACAAATTCAATTGCTGGATATTCAGTCTGTCAGTGGTAAGACAATCATCAATCAGCAATGGGTAGATACAGCCTTACAGCAGCTTACAGTGGCAGGTGTAGCTTACGGTGGTATTGATACGTTATTGCTTGCATACGGCAATAACAGTCGTGAAGCAACAATTGAACGTGTACAAGTCAATACTCAGCAGCATTGCGAAAGTAGCGCTATAGATCGCATTCCATTATTGTATGAGTTTGATAAAATGATTCGCTCTCTCGACTGGTATAAGATGGTAGGTTATGGTAAGAAACACAAGGTGGTAACACCCAATACCTCTTTCATTGTGTTAGAAAGGGTGGAAGACTATGTGAACTACGATATTGAACCACCGGCAGAACTAAAAGAGGAATGTGAAAAGTTGATCTACGTAAAACAGAACCGCATAGATCGCTGGAAGCTTTACCAGGAGTGGAACGCTTTCAATATGCTGCAAGGTGTGGTGGCATCGTATAACCAGCGTATCCAATGGTGGGATAAAACTGCATCACCCATCCGATTATTATCGCCCAATACAACAGTTGCAGGCAATAAAGAAAAAAGTGATGCAGACGCATCCAACTCATTGTCCAATGCATTGAGTGGAAAAGTGTCAGGTCTTTCGATTACAAATGGCAATGCTTTAGAGGAGGTAGTGGTTACAAGCTATGGAATGTCAAGAAGGCGGGATGTTTCCTATTCGGTTACAACCATCCGGCAGCAGGATATTTTCAGTTCAGTCACTTCAGTTGAGCAGGCATTAGCAGGACGAGTTGCCGGTCTGGAGGTTACAAATTCAAATAATGGTTTAGCCGGTGATGCTGCAACAATTCGCATTAGGGGAGCCGCTTCTATAACGAATAATCGACAACCCCTTTTTGTATTAGACGGGATACCAATAGCTGGAAATATTAATCATTTGGTAAACGTGCATGATATCGAGCGCATTGAGGTGCTAAAAGATGCTGCTGCCACAGCATTGTATGGTAGCCAAGGTGCCAACGGTGTTATTGTAATTGTTACAAAGAAAGGAAAAGACACCCGGTATCAGTATAATGCCACTCCATATAAGTTGAAAAATAGGGAAGATTTAGAGTATTTGCAAGAGTTGAAGGCAGCAAGAAAAAATGAAAAGCTCCAGACATATCATCAGCTACAACAGTATTATGGTAATGGCGTTGGCTTTTATTTCGATGTAGCGCAGCACTTTTTCGAAATAGGAATGCATCACGATGCGATTCACGTTTTGACGAATGCAGCAGAATACGCGGACGGAGATGTACAAGTGTTAACGGCTATAGAGTATACATTGGAAGCATGGAAAGAATATGCGGCTGCTGTCACGATCTATGAAGAGGTGATGAAGCAAAGTGAAAATGATATCCAGGCTTATCGCAATCTGGCCTGGGCCTACTACCAGCAGGGTAGCTATCAAAAAGCAGTAAATCTTTTATACGAAACCATCATGAAGAGTTGGGAGCAGCAAGAGTATGCTGTAAAAGAAACAAAAGCCACCTTGTTGAATGAGATGAATGCCATTATTGCTATACACAAAGAGCGGTTAGATATTTCTAAAATCGATACTTCCCTGATCAAACCGTTGCCTGTTGATTTACGTATTGTAGTCAATGGTAATAAAACATACTACTACCATAATGTTTCTGTAGTAGAACCGGGTGGTGCTATAGCCTATGGTTACTATTATGATGGGAACTCAAAAAGCAGGGGTAGCATATTACAGAGCGGTTATTATGCCTATTATCCCACTGAGTATAATAGTAAAACTGCAGCGAAAGGAAAGTACACAGTTAGGGTGCAGTATTATGACTACTATGGGCAAAGAAAAGATATACCTGCAATCATACGGGTTATGGCGTTTAAGAACTTTGGAAAGGAAGGACAGACAATTCAAATTGAGAATGTTATTATGGATAATCAAAACGGCGTGGTGGATATAGCAGAAATAAAATACTAAATCGTAATCGCTAGAATCGTTGATTTTACTAGTGTTTCAGCGCCTTTGCATAAACGCTGCAAAAATATTTATTCCATAATACTTGTTTATTCGCCATAGTCTTTTCTATTTTTGCGCAACAATTTTAAATATCATGCTACGCAATTATACACATATCGATAATAAAGGGTTTGCTCCTCTGGGAGTAGATACCTTTAGCGGGGCATATAAGCATCTACGTTAGTCTTCTAACCAAAATCAACATAGCTTAAGCCCCGCTCTTCCAGCGGGGCTTTTTCATTATCACAAGTCAGGCTGGGGAAATAATTATAAATCAATAATCAGAATGTTAATCAGGCAAAATGAAATAAAATATACCATACCCTTTTCAGGCATGTATCATCAGCCAATGGCAGCTGCAAATAGCATTCGTACAAGTGATGCTGATAGCTGCATGGGCGAGCTATGTGCATACCGGCGACCGGCCTTTACTTTTATATAACAGTGATTGTTGTATAGAGAGACCCGGTCCCGTTACTAAGGACCGGGTTTTTTTATAGGCATATAAAAGCGAAAGACAATGAAATTTTTAATTATAGTACTGGTCATCCATGCATTGTTTATGTGGTTGGACCAACGGTTACAGAAAAGAGAAATAGATTAACAATGGGCAACGCAAGATCGTGCGGTAGTTGCCTGAGTCAATAAGAATAGTAAAACAAAAGGAGGCTTTATGCTTTGGAAATGGTTAAGTCGGAAAGTATTAGATACTGTTGCTTTGTTCAACGGACACTTCATTGAAGTAAAGGCATTCTATGCTATGCAGTTCGATGCAGTGCCTTGCGTTACATTCATCGGTGAGTTGGATGTAACAAAAGCCTATGCCTTTATCAATGAACAAATGAAAGGAAGTATTGTACAGGTATACCAGCATTCTTACTTCGATCACCAGGAACAACAAATGTTCTTCAACAATACCATCTTGGTATTACGTGATAATAGAATGATTGAAATCGGTAACAACTACTGCCAGGTATTGCACACAACCAGTCAGTATGCGTGGGCCAACCAGTTGGTAAAAGAATTAGCGGCATTCAGAATCGTGAATAATGAGCCAGCTATTGGTTTCACACGTCATACAACGATGAATTAATAAACCATGGGAGCGTACTAACAACTCCCATGGCCTTATCAATGTATTTGTTAGTAACAATTTATAGCAGTTATGAACACGTTAGATAACCAGAAAATGATTGATGCCAATGCGGTATTTGATAAACATTTTCTGAATAGTAAATCATTATACTTATATCGCTTCAATCAGTTGCCGAATTTGCATTTCATAAACGGCATTGAGGGCGAGAAGGCGTATAAAGCTTTTAAAGAAACATTTGCTGATCTCATTGTATCGGAATACAAATACCGGAGCTATCAGGAGAAAAAGAAGCGCTTTCGATTTGATGAAACATTCTTTATTCTTAAGAATAACTGTATAGTAGAGTTGGATAGTTATTGTGAGATCCTTCATGATGGTAATCAAGACAGATTCATAGATCAATGCACAGCATTAATGAATCAATTCCGGGAACGAAAGAAAAGAGATCCATTTGAAATCAATCTCATAGTAAAAGGTAGCTATGGATTGGAACTGAAATCGATGGAAATTAAGCGTACTAAGTTGGATTTGGATCTATTCTATGAAGATGATTTTAAGGAAATAGATAACATTATCCAAAAGCGCTTGAATCAGAAAAACGACAAAGGCATTGTGTTACTACACGGACTGCCAGGTACTGGTAAAACCACCTACCTGCGTTATCTGGTTGGAAAGGTCAAAAAGCGCGTACTCTTTTTATCGCCCAACGTAGCCAGTAATCTTATGGATCCTGATTTTATTGATCTGTTGATTGATAATCCCAATACAGTAGTGATTGTTGAGGATGCCGAGAATATTATCATGGATAGAAGGGCAAGCGGAAGTTCAGCGGTGTCTAATCTCTTGAATATTTCTGATGGCTTACTGGCTGATTTTTTGAATGTACAATTGATATGTACGTTTAATAGTGCGGTCACCATGGTTGATAGTGCTTTAATGCGAAAAGGAAGATTAATTGCCAAGTATGAGTTTGGAAAGTTATGCGCTGAAAAAGCACAGCGCTTAAGTGATCACTTAAAATTCGACACTATTATAAACCGAGCAATGACCGTAGCTGAGATCAGCAATCAGAATGAGAAAGAAGCAAAAGCAAAACAAGTAGAAGTGATTGGATTCAGAACAGCAGTCATGCAGAATTGAAAAAGGCAAGCTAAAAACAAATGAAAAGAAGGTGGTGATACATTTGAATGGTGTAGTCACACTATGTAGGAAAACATATTTAATTAAGGAAACAAAAAGCCCTTCAGGGGTTGGGGTATGGCAAAATTAAAATTAACTGGAAAGCAATTACGGAACATTGGGTACCCGGAAGGACCTGTGATCAGTATTGCAATGAATATCATGGAAAAAAGCTTCAGGCATCTGCCGGAAGCCGATGCCTTGGAAATATTAAGTAGTATTTTACAAAGTCCCAATCAATATGCCCATGATGGGGTATTGGGA
Organism: Flavisolibacter tropicus; assembly: GCF_001644645.1. Taxonomy (NCBI): domain Bacteria; kingdom Pseudomonadati; phylum Bacteroidota; class Chitinophagia; order Chitinophagales; family Chitinophagaceae; genus Flavisolibacter; species Flavisolibacter tropicus. The sequence goes on from NZ_CP011390.1 coordinate 4,687,543, forward strand.
AAAATAGCAGAGGCTTTATTGCCAAAGCCGAAAGTGGGTGGCGATGAGATTCCATTAATGCCAAAAGGTATAGAATTTAATGTCTTTGGTGCTAGCGGAATTGAGCAGGGCGCAATGCAGCAGATGAATACGGCAGTCAAGGTACCGATAGCGGTTGCCGGTGCGCTTATGCCCGATGCTCACCAAGGTTATGGACTACCGATTGGGGGAGTTTTAGCTACAGACAATGCAGTAATACCCTATGGAGTAGGAGTAGACATTGGCTGTCGTATGTGCCTGAGCGTTTTTGATATCGATCCAAAAGAGCTGACCGCGCGTGAACAGTATTTTACCCGGGAATTGAATGAGGCTACACTCTTTGGTAGTGGTTCAATGTTCGATAAGCCATTCGATCATGAAATAATGGAGCGAAAAGAGTTTGATGAGTTAGGCTTGCTAAAAGGCTTGCAAACCCGGGCTTGGAAACAATTGGGTTCATCAGGTTCGGGCAACCACTTCGTTGAGTTTGGTATTGTTGAAATAAGTGAACAGGATCAGGTGTTGAATATACCTGCTGGTAAATATGTTGGATTGTTGTCACACTCTGGATCCAGAGCCTTAGGCGCCAATATTGCCAATCATTTTACAAAGGTGGCTAAAGAAAAACGGCGACTTCCTAGCGAGGCTAGCAATTTAGCCTGGTTGGATCTAAACGAACAGGAAGGTATGGAATATTGGCTAGCCATGAACCTGGCCGGCGACTATGCCTCTGCCTGTCACCATGTAATACATGATAAGATCGCCCGGCAGTTGGGAAGACGGCCACTGAAGATGGTAGAGAACCACCACAACTTTGCTTGGAAGGAGCAATGGGAGGGGAAAGAAGTGATCGTGCACCGTAAAGGCGCTACGCCTGCTGGTAAAGATGTGCTGGGTATCATTCCCGGTTCTATGACAGCCCCTGGCTTTATTGTAAAAGGGAAAGGAGAAATGGCATCGGTCAATTCTGCCGCCCATGGAGCAGGTCGTCAAATGAGTCGTACGGTAGCACTGAAATCTATTACCCACAATGCGCTAAATGACATGTTAGCCAAACACGGTGTTAAGCTTTTAGGCGGAGGTCTGGATGAAGCACCTTTTGCTTATAAAAACATTTTTGAAGTCATGAATGCACAGAAGCAGCTGGTTGACACAGTAGGCCTTTTCTATCCCAAAATCGTAAAAATGGACGGCGCCATGCCTAAGCAATGGAAAAAGAAAAACCGTGATTTCCAGGAGTCTGGAGACTTAATGGGTGAATGATTGAAGAAGGGAGGAATTGGCATTCAAAATTGCTTTATGTATAAAAAAGAGGCCTCATGCGAAGGCCTCTTTTTTAATTTTATAATCTGCTTTGGCAGAAAGCTGCTTACGACTTCTAATATCCTCCTAATCCCGGTTCAGTCCTCCCTTCTTCCTTCATCATTCCTTGTTCCTTGTTCATTATTCCTCTGCTACTTCATTGCTCCTCCTCTGTCCCTTCATGGTTACTCCGTATGGAAGCCATAGTAACTCCGTATCAAGGCCCTTCCTCGTCCGGTCTACCAGCCATCCTACCACCGTACTCAGGTAGACAACCTGCCTTCAACCTGCTACATATAGTAGAGAAAGGAATATAAAAAGCTTATATCTTTTTTCAGAGGGAGTAAGCAAGATAAAAAAACTAAAGACGAGGCCCCTATTCTCCAGTTCAGTTCCCCGACTTAAACGTGTAAGAAGTAACCAATAGAAGCACAATAACAAGTACCCACAGGATAATAAAAACTAATTTGACTCCAAACCGAATATTGGTCTTGTTTTCTGCGTCATATACGTAATACCAGGAAACTGGTAGTAGGTAGCGCTTTAATTTTTCTACTGGTTTATAAGCTTCCTGTAAGGAGGTGTGGTGGTAATATAAATCAGTAGAATTGGTAGGTTTATAATAATGATTTAAATAGTGCTCATTCAAATGAAGAGGCTCAAATGCTAATTTCCCATTCGCACTTTTTAAAACATATATTGTTTTATTATTTCTCAACTCGTTCCTGAATGACTGCAAATCAAGCCATACGCCTTGTTCATTTTTAAGAGCTAACATGCCAAAGGTGGGGTCTACTACTATCCATTTTTTTAATTCAGGTATGTAGCATTCACTCACTACATGAGAGTCATCTGAATATTTCATTTCAATATTCCTGGTAATAATATTTTGGGCCCAGGCAAAATAAGAGAACATACCCGCATAGATACCGCACCAAAGGCTGTCGCCAGTGTTCGTGTTAAGTGCTTTATACTGATTGAATGGTGAGAGTTGTAACAAATAGGCTTTGGGATGCCCATATCGCTTCCCAAAATCATCATAGATCTGCTTACTGATCTGATTGGCCTTAACTAAAGTTGAATTAGAGGAGTCAAGAAGCCAAGACGCAACACTACGCTTGGCTTCTATTTGCTCTTTATAATGACTTGTCTTAAAATCTGTTTTCCATAGCGCCTCGCAATCTTCATTACATTCCTTGTAAAGGAAGGAATGGTCACGGTAAGGTTGGTAATGAAAGTAATCCCTATAGTAGTAGATAATTAGATTAATAGCCGTTAATGCAACAAATAATACAATTAAATTTCTACGCTTCATTTCTAATGCTACAAATACAATAAGGGCAGGGTTAAATCAGACTGCAGCTAAAAGTGAAAATACTTCTATTGAGGCAAAGCCTATTAAGGTATAGAAGGTTATACCTTAATATAAATCCGTTTCTTATCCATCCAATAACAAATAGCCCACATGAAAAAGATAACGGTTAGGGCAAAGGCTAGCGACCCAATTTCCGGATCACCGGGTATAAACTTATATACCTTGTCATACATCCAGCTCCAGGGGCTGGTATAAATAGGTTGGCCAGCGTCGTTAGTTCCATTCGGGATTCGAATCAGTCGTAAGCCCTTGGGTAAGAAGGCACTTAAGGCAAATACAAAAAGGGCATTTTTACCAAATACATCAAAAAAGCGCGTCCACCAGCCACGGATACCTTTTACTTCAATAGCATAGATAAGCGTTGCCAATATGGCCATTGCCATTCCCGTAGTTAACACTACGTACGAGCTGGTCCATATCTTTTTATTGACCGGGAAGCTTAATCCCCATGCGTAGCCTGTAAAAAGTAAGGCCATGGCAGCTACAAACAAACCAGTAAGCGTTACATATAAGGATACACGATGAAAGTTAATGCTTGAAGGATAGTTTTTGAAATGGTCATCGGAGTTAGGCACTTGTTCCAGTTGATGGTCAATAACAGCAGCTTCTTTTCCTTTTTTGAGAATATAATCGCCTACCAAATAACCGAAGATAACTTGAACAATAGCAGGTATGGTACTCATCAATCCTTCCGGATCAAAAATATAGGGCTTGCCCTGGAATTGCTCACCGCGGTACATGTGTACATCACCCAAAATGGCTTTGTCGATATTGGTGCCGAACCAGCCTGTCAGACTATAAGGGTCTGCCGGATTGCCTAATACACATAACAGCCAATAAACCAGTAAAAGGATCAATCCAGCCAAGAAAGCACCTCTCGCCTTTAAGTAATAAATAATTACAGAAGCAAAGAAGTAGCAGACAGCAATGCGTTGCAATACACCAAAAATTCGTACACCGGAAAGGTTACCCGATCCGTTGATCCATGTCCATCCGCTAAAAAGGAACTGACCGTCCTGGAAACGGGAAAAAGGCCACCAGTTCAAAAACAAGCCAATCAAAAAGATAAGCAGCGTTCGTTTGATCACTTTTTTCCAAAAGATAGCATCACCAGCTGCTTCCAGTCGGGGCATCACAAAGGCCATAGCATTACCTACCGCAAACAGGAAAAAGGGGAAGACCAGGTCGGTAGGAGTTAATCCATGCCAGGGTGCGTGCTCCAGTGGACTGTAAATATGGCCCCAACTGCCCGGGTTATTTACCAGAATCATTAGGGCTACGGTGGCGCCTCTAAAAACATCTAAGGAGTAATAGCGTTGTTTCAAAGCTGAAATTTGGATAAATGTAATAATTTGAAGGCTTTGAATGCGCTTTTATGTATAAGATTAAGAATGTATTTATTCATCCTTCTGCTATTATTGATGAAGGTGCTATTATAGGGGCAGGAACCAGGATCTGGCATTTTAGCCATTTAATGCCGGGTTGCCACGTTGGGACAAATTGCAATATTGGCCAGAATGTTTTCATAGATAATAACGTCAGTATTGGTAATGGGGTAAAAATCCAGAACAATGTATCTCTATATAATGGTGTAATACTAGAAGACGATGTTTTCTTAGGCCCATCCATGGTATTTACAAACGTGATTAATCCTCGGAGTTTTATAGAAAGGAAAAATGAATTCAAGACTACCTTGGTGCAAAAAGGTGCCACTATAGGTGCAAATGCGACAATTGTTTGCGGTGTAAGTATCGGTAAATACGCATTAGTGGGGGCCGGCAGCGTTGTAACAACCAATGTTAAGGACTTTGCTTTAGTCTACGGAAACCCTGCCCGACAGCAGGGCTGGGTTAGTAAAAATGCTTATCCATTGGTTTTCAATGACAAAGGAGAAGCATGGTGTGAGCAAGGTCAGGAAAAGTACATTTTGGAAGCCGATCAGGTCCGTATGAGTTAATTATTTAATAATTTAACTGGCTCAAAATCTGCTCATTTTAATTGGCTGTCACTCCCAGCCATAACCTATATTTGCAGCCGCATCTACTCAACCATAGCCGGATTTTTTTAAATATGTGCTGTGACTGAGGAGGCGAAGCTTTGCCAAACTAGCATCGATGAGTACAAAATGGTATGCAATCTATACGCGTCCACGCTGGGAGAAAAAAGTACACGGGCTGCTTTCTCAAAAAGGTATTGAGAGTTATTGCCCGTTGAACAAAATTCGACGCAAGTGGAGCGACCGGATCAAACTCATAGAAGAACCTTTATTCAAGTCCTATGTATTCGTTAAGGTAACTGACGAAGATCGTACTGCTGTACGCATGACCAATGGTGTCGTCAACTTTGTATACTGGAATGGGAAACCAGGTGTTATTAAAGACAAGGAAATCCAAAGTATACAAAAGTTCCTGGGTGAATATGAGAATGTGAGCTTGATAAAAATGGATCTCCAAAAAGATGACCGGGTTGTAGTGGCTGCAGGACCACTGATGGATCAGGAAGGAAAAGTAATCGAAGTAAAAAATAAGGTGGCCAAGGTGGTGATTGAAAGTTTGGGCTATATATTAGTGGCCGATATCGATAAAAACAATCTAATTTCCATATAAACGAACCAACTTCACTAGAATGCGTTTTTCCTCCCTCGCAATAATCCTATTTAGCCTTTTCTTTATCTCTTGCGGTACCCAACGTGCTGTTTATAATTACTTAGAAGATGTAAATGATAGCACCTTCCGTAAAAGCGTATATATAGCAGAGCCTAGCATTCAAAAGAATGACCTGCTCTCCATTCAGGTATACAGCGCAGCACTGGACCCCCAAATAGATGCATTATACAATATGCAAGGTGTTCAGGGAGGTGGCGGATCAGCACAAGGCGGGCAGTTAGGAGGTTATTTGGTTGATGTGCACGGTAATATTGAGCTGCCCCGAATAGGAAGCGTTAAGGCTGAAGGGTTAAAAAAAGGCGAGTTGGAAGCTGCCATCAAAGAACGGCTGAAAACCCAGTTGACAAATCCCAACGTAATTGTTCGTTTTCTAAACTTCCGCATTACAATGTTAGGAGAAGTAGGGAATCCTGGCGTTTTAAATATTCCAACAGAGCGTTTGACTGTGTTGGAAGCCATTGGCATGGCAGGTGGAGTTACACAGTTTGGCACAATCAAGCAGGTACGGATATTGCGAGAAGTGAATGGCGAAAGACAACTAGGTATATTAGATTTAACGTCAAAAGAGATCTTTGCATCACCTTATTACCAATTACAACAGAATGATGTGGTGGTGGTGAACCAAACTCGTTATAAACTGCGTCAAACAGAGCAGCAACGCGTCATTCAGCAGGTTGGCTTTTTCACCGGTATTATTTCTGCCGCAGCCCTGATCATTGCCATATTTAACCGATAACTGACCTTATTAATTAGCCACCTTCATGGAGGACCAATTTCAATTTACCCCGATAACTAAAAAAGAGACCCCTGGTTTAACCTTTAAGGATCTCTATTTTAAATACATCCGCTTTCTGCCGTTTTTTGTGCTTTCAGTAGCCTTAGCGCTCCTGAGTGCCTACTTGTATTTGCGGTATACAGATCCTACCTACAAATCCGCCGGGGCCTTATTGGTGAAGCAAGACCAGGGAGCAGGAGGTGGAGGAGGAGCAAACGATCGCTTCCAGCAATTATTTGTTTTAGATAATTCCATTAATATTAATAATGAGATCGAGCTATTGAAATCTCGCCAGTTAATGGAGCGGGTGGTGAAGCGGCTCAACCTCAATTTCAGCGTAACCGCTAAAGGAAATATCAGAAACTCCCATCTCTATACACAGATTCCCTTTGATATTGAGGTACTACAACTGAACGACTCCGCTGCCTTTACATGGAACATCGTTTTTCAAAAAGACGGCCGCTTTCAAATCAATAATGGTGAACTCATTGCTCCTGATCATGACTTCAAAAATGCACAGGGTTCCTTTCGCCTGATCCGTAAGCCAGAACAGTCTATCAATGAAGAGTTTAATGAGTATATCATCAATTGGCAGCCTACAGAGGCGGTAGCAGCATACTATGCCGGTGCTGTTGAAGTGTTCCCTAAAGGTGCTACAGGTATTTTATTATTGTCACTGGAGTCCAACCATCCCCAATTGGCCGCCGATGTCATCAATACCTTAATGGCCGAATACAGAGTGGCCACTATTGAAGACAAGAACGAAACCCGGCGAAAGATCATTGAGTTTGTAGACGGTCGGCTTAAAGTAGTGTCTCACGAATTAGATAGTGTTACCGCCCAGTTATTGGCCTATCAGCAAGCCAATAATCTGATTGACCCAGAGGGACAGACCACAGGATACTTTTCTCGTTTAGAAGAAGTAGACCGGCAGGTTAACGAGGGACGGGTGCAATTGAGCGTGATGCAGATGATCGATGAGTATTTAAGCGATAGCAAGAATAAATACAACTTAGTTCCATCTACATTGGGTGTTCAAGACGGTACACTAAGCAATCTGATTTCAGCGTATAATGTAACGCAGATGGAGCGGAAGGGATTGGTAGATGCCAATGTACCGGTAACAAATCCTAAAGTGCAGCAGCTGGAGGAACGCCTGGACCGGGTGCGGGAGAATGTAAAAGAAAACTTACGGAATATCAAAAACGCACAAACGGCAGCTATTGGTCGTTTACAGCAGCAGGCGGCTACTTACCGGTCAGAAATTCAACGCATCCCCTCCAAAGAGCAAAACCTGGCCGAGATCAGGCGGCAGCTGGAAACCAAACAGGAAGTTTACAACTTATTAATGGGTAAGCGGGAAGAATCAGCTATATCACTAGCCGCAACCATTTCCAATATCAAAGTGCTGGAAAAAGCCAACCCTAACCGAACGCCGGTAAAACCTAACCGCCGTACAGTACAACTTATTGCTTTACTGGCTGGCCTGGCGCTTCCAACCCTGATCATTTTCTTGATAGAAGTATTGAACGATAAGATTACTTCGCGAACAGAAATTGAGCGGATCACCGATGTGACCATACTGGGCGAGGTTGGCCATTCTTTTGGCAAGGACGCCTTAGTGGTAAAACCAAATACCCGCGGCATTATCGCCGAGCAATTCCGCATCATTCGCTCCAACTTGCAGTATGTGATCAATAATATAGAGAAGCCGGTCATTATGGTCACTTCATCCTTTAGCGGAGAAGGTAAATCCTTTATCAGTACCAATATGGGAGCGGTGATGGCCTTGGCAGGCAAGCGTACCATCATTTTGGAGTTTGATATCCGTAAGCCGAAAGTGTTGGCGCATTTGAATATGCCCAAAAAGCCAGGTCTTACCAATTACCTGTTAGGAAAAGCAGAATTGGAGTCCTTGCCTATTCCTGTTCCAGGATATGAGCACTTATTTGTCTTGTCGTGTGGCCCAGTGCCGCCCAACCCGGCAGAGATCTTATTGGATCAAAAAATAGAAACCTTATTCAACTACCTGAAGCAGGAGTTTGATGTAGTTATAATGGATACAGCACCGGTAGGTATGGTAAGCGATGCCTTAACATTGAGTAAATACTCAGATGCTACCCTCTACCTGGTGCGTCAAGGCCATACCTTTAAGAAACAAATTGCCTTAATTGACCAATTTTATAAGGAAGGCAAGTTGCCCAAGCTTTCTATCATACTCAATGATGTAAAAAATAGAAGAGGTTATGGTTATGGTTATGGTTATGGCTATGGCTATGGAAGTGGCTATTTTGAAGAGGAGGACCAGCCGAGTCCAACCCTAAGCCGCTGGCTGGGCTGGATGGATATGAAAAAATGGCAAAACAAAAAACACAAGCGTAAGGAGAAAGTATAATGCGAATACTCGTTACTGGTGGAGCCGGATTTATAGGTTCCAACCTCGTTGAACATTTATTAGGCAGGCCAGAGGTAACTTTTGTTCGTGTTTTGGACAATTTGGCAACCGGTAGCTTAAAAAACATTGAAGCGTTTCAGAATAACCCCAGGTTTGAGTTTGTGGAAGGAGACATCCGCGACTACGCTACATGCTTAGCCGCTTGCGAAGGCATCGATCGGATATCACACCAGGCAGCGCTGGGTTCGGTCCCCAGATCAATTCAAGACCCATTAACGAGCAATGAGGTTAATGTAACAGGCACTTTAAACATTTTTACCGCAGCAAAAGAACTAGGTATTCAACGTGTGGTGTATGCAGCCAGTTCCAGTACCTATGGCGATCATCCCGGCTTACCTAAGGTAGAAGACAAGATTGGCAACCCTTTATCACCTTATGCCGTTACCAAATTTGTTAATGAGCTTTATGCACGGGTGTATGCCAATGTATATGGCTTGAACCTGATTGGACTACGATACTTTAATGTATTTGGGCCAAAGCAAAATCCGCAAGGTCCATATGCAGCGGTGATTCCGCTCTTTATCAAGTCCATCCTAAACAATGAGCCACCTACTATAAATGGTAAAGGCGAGCATAGCCGCGATTTTACCTTTGTGGAGAATGCGGTACAGGCCAATGTATGTGCTTTATTTACCCAAAATACAGAAGCCGTAAACCAAGTATATAACATTGCCTGTGGTGAACAAACCTCGCTCAGTGAGCTTTTTGAAAATTTAAAGAGCCTGGCAGGTAGCGATCTGGCACCAGTGTATGGCCCAGAACGAGCAGGTGATGTTAAACACAGCCTGGCCGATATTTCCAAAGCAAAAAACTTATTAAATTATAATCCCCCGGTACCTGTGCGTGATGGACTAAAGAAGACACTGGAGTGGTACCGCCAACAACACCATTTTTCGTATTCATTATGAATCCAACAATTCTGATTACAGGTGGCGCCGGCTTTATTGGCTCGCATGTCGTTCGTCTGTTTGTTACCAAGTATCCGGCCTATCGTATTGTAAACCTCGATGCGCTGACCTACGCTGGTAACTTGGAAAACCTGCGCGATATCGAGCAGGCGGCTAACTATGTATTTGAAAAAGTAGACTTACTGGATGCTGCAGAGTTGGAGCGGGTATTTCAAACTTATCAGCCAGATGGCGTTATTCATTTAGCCGCTGAATCACACGTAGACCGCTCTATACTTTCTCCGCTGGATTTCGTTTATACCAATGTGGTAGGAACGGTGAACTTATTGAATGCAGCTAAAAAACAATGGGCGAATAGTTTTGAAGGCAAACGCTTTTACCATGTATCTACCGATGAAGTGTATGGCGCTTTGGGCGAAACAGGATTGTTTACAGAAGAGACACCCTATGACCCCAATTCGCCCTATTCAGCATCTAAGGCAGCTTCAGATCATTTTGTAAGGGCCTATGGTGAAACTTATCACATGCCCTTTGTATTGACCAATTGTTCCAATAACTACGGGCCTTATCACTTCCCAGAAAAGCTGATTCCCCTCTTTATCAATAATATTATCAATAACAAGCCGCTACCAGTCTATGGAGATGGGCTATATACACGCGATTGGTTGTTTGTAAAAGATCATGCAGTTGCTATTGACATGGTATACCATAAAGGGAAAAATGGCGAAACCTACAATATTGGTGGTTTTAATGAGTGGAAAAACATTGACTTAGTAAAATTGCTTTGTAAATTAATGGATGAAAAGCTGGGTCGTACTACTGGTACAAGTTTACAACTGATCACATACGTAAAGGATCGTCCAGGCCATGACCGCCGTTATGCCATTGATGCCACCAAGATCAACCGGGAGTTAGGATGGACGCCTAGTGTCACCTTTGAAGAGGGCCTAAGCCAAACCATCGATTGGTACTTACAAAACACAGAATGGTTGGAGCATGTCACCAGCGGTGCTTACCAACAATATTACGAAAAGCAATACGCCAGCTAGGGAGGTGAAAAGTGAAACGTGAAAACGGAGCACAGCTTTCTCTGCCTGGAGCAGACTAGGTGCTGTAGGGTGTCGCCCTGAGTCTGGCGAAGGATATTCGCACTACAAACTGTTAGTTATCTGTAACGCCTCTTCCCTGTCATCCTGAACTTGTTTCAGGATCTGATGTTGGCACTAAATACTAACGGTTCACTTTAACGCTACTTAGACTTAATCACTCTTTGTTTGGCAAAGTGGAAAAGTTTGAATAAGCTTAATGGGGCGAACCCCTAGTTTTAAAAAGAACAAATAAATTATCATCACCAATAACCAATTGTTTTAAGAAATGAAAATTACAGTAGTAGGTACTGGCTACGTAGGACTGGTTTCGGGTACTTGTTTTGCCGAAACGGGCAATAAAGTAACCTGTGTAGACATCGATGAAAAGAAAGTACAAAAGCTGGCCAACGGAACCATCACCATTTATGAGCCCGGTTTGGAAAAACTCTTTCAGCGCAACCTGAAAGAGGAGCGTCTCATTTTTACAACCGATCTAGCAGAAGGCATTAAAGAGGCTGATATCATTTTCCTGGCCTTACCGACGCCACCAGGCGAAGATGGGTCCGCCGACTTAAAGTATGTATTGGGCGTAGCCGAGCAAATTGGAAAACTACTGGTTGGTTATAAGGTCATTGTCAATAAAAGCACCGTGCCGGTTGGTACAGCGCAAAAAGTACATAATGCTATTCGCAAGAATTATAATGGGGAGTTTGATGTAGTAAGCAATCCAGAGTTTTTACGCGAAGGGGTAGCCGTAGATGATTTTATGAAACCCGACCGTGTGGTGGTAGGCACTTCTTCTGAGCGTGCTAAGAAATTAATGAGCGAATTATATGCTCCTTATGTTCGCCAGGGTAATCCTGTGATCTTTATGGATGAACCGTCTGCAGAATTGACGAAATATGCCGCTAACTCTTTTCTGGCTACCAAGATCACCTTTATGAACGAGATTGCCCGCTTGTGCGAACTCTTGGGTGCCGACGTAGATATGGTGCGCAAAGGAATTGGCACAGACGAACGTATTGGTAAACGCTTCCTGTTCCCGGGCATCGGATACGGCGGTAGCTGTTTTCCTAAAGATGTTCAGGCATTAGTTCGCTCCTCACACGAAGTGGATTATGATTTTAAGATCTTAGAATCAGTGATGCAGGTGAATGAAGACCAGAAGCTGCACCTGCTTCCTAAGATCAAAAAATACTTCAATGGTAATTTGGTAGGAAAGCATTTTGCTTTATGGGGATTGGCCTTTAAACCTAATACCGATGACATTCGGGAAGCACCCGCTTTATATATCATCAAAGCATTAGTTGGTGAAGGGGCTACGGTAACGGCTTATGATCCAGAGGCCATGCCCAATGTAAAAGCCCAGGTAAATGATATTATCAATTATGCTGAAACACAATATGATGCATTAAAAGAGGCTGATGCCTTGATTATTGCTACAGAGTGGAATGAGTTCCGTACACCGGAGTTCGAAAAGATCGCTGCTGGCTTAAAGAGCAAAGTCATCTTTGATGGTCGTAATGTATTTGATCTGCAACATATGGAGTCTCTAGGCTTCCATTATGAAAGCGTAGGCCGTAAACCAATAACTAAATAAGCGATGGAACAAAAAAGAGTTTTAATTACAGGTGCAGCCGGCTTTTTAGGGTCACACCTTTGCGATCGTTTTGTAAAAGAGGGATACTATGTTATTGGGATGGACAACCTGATCACTGGCGATTTGAAAAACATCGAGCACCTGTTCTCCTCACCCAGCTTTGAGTTCTATCACCACGACGTAACTAAGTTCATTCACATTTCGGGTGGCCTGGATTACATCCTTCATTTTGCTTCGCCGGCCTCTCCGATCGACTACCTGAAAATCCCCATTCAAACCTTGAAGGTGGGAGCTATGGGAACGCATAACTGTTTAGGTTTGGCTAAAGCTAAAGGAGCACGAATTCTGGTTGCCTCTACCAGTGAAGTTTATGGCGATCCATTGGTGCACCCACAAACCGAGGAGTACTGGGGCAATGTAAATCCAGTGGGTCCAAGGGGGGTATACGATGAGGCCAAGCGATATATGGAGTCCATCACCATGGCATACCATACCTTTCATGGTGTAGACACTCGCATTGTCCGCATCTTTAATACCTATGGCCCTCGCATGCGCCTCAACGATGGTCGCGCTTTGCCAGCCTTTATAGGACAGGCTTTAAGAGGAGAGGACTTAACCGTATTTGGTGATGGTTCTCAAACCCGTTCCTTCTGTTATGTAGACGACCTGATTGAAGGGATCTATCGCTTATTGCTAAGCGATTATACAAAGCCAGTGAATATCGGCAACCCGGTAGAGATCTCGCTGAAAGACTTTGCAGAAGAAGTACTAGCCTTAACGGGTAGCAGCGTAAAGATCACCTACAAACCATTACCAGTAGATGATCCAAAACAACGCCAGCCAGATATCACAAAAGCAAAGTCACTTTTAGGTTGGGAACCAAAAGTCGATCGTAAAGAAGGTTTGAAACGAACCTATGAATACTTCAAGTCCTTACCAAAAGAAGAGCTCACAAAACAACCCAAAGAGTTTGTGAGTTTGAAATAGGTATCTTGTCTTTGAGGTTATATCCTGTATCCAATTGAGGTTATCTGAATCCAATAAGTTGCCAGGGTTAAATGGCTTAAGAGCCATTGCCGCTTTGATTGTATTAATAGGGCATGTTTATCAAGTGGCAGGCTTTTATGGTGTTAAAGAAGCAACTGTGGTCTTTAGCAGGTATGATGTAGGTATGGATATGGTCAACTTGTTCTTTGTAATAAGTGGATTCATAATCACCTACACGTTGCTACATGAAAAAGACAAGTTCCAAAATATTAGCCTCAGGCATTTTTATATTAAAAGAACATTGCGAATATGGCCAGTATACTTTCTAGTAATGGCCATTGTTTTTATCATTACCAATTTTACTAACGTTTACGATGAGTATAACATCGGAATGTATGGGCAAAAACATCTTTTTGATGCAAATGTTATTGTCATCCTTTCTTTTTTTGTAACCAATTTTTATATTGTTTTTCACCAACCGGTCTCTATACTTCCTCATTACTGGTCTTTATCTGTAGAAGAACAATTTTATATTTTATGGCCCATAATGTTCAAGTTTATATCACCTTTTAAGGCTGCTGTGTTTGTGTTGTTAGCTCCGGTGTGCTTAAAGATACTTACCGACTACATGATCTTTCACAGTGGAAGTACGCAGTTCTGGGCTATGGTATGGAATGTAATGCACTATACTGGTTACGGATCAATGGGTATTGGTGCATTAGGGGCTGTTCTAGCATATAAGCGAAAGGAGAGTCTGAAATTAATATTCCATCCTTTTGTGCAGTTCAGCTGCTGGCTCTTGTTTGCATTATCAATTATTTTCAGAGACCAAATACCATACATCCCATATATACGAAATGAAGTAATGGCAGTAGTGTATTTGGTCATTATTCTAAATGTTACTTTAAATAAAAAGGTATTTATTTCTCTGGAGAATAAGGTTTTTGATAAGATAGGTACGGTATCGTATGGAATTTACATGTATCATTATCCTTTACTTCCGCTTTTAATTTTAGCATTAAAATATTTAGGTATTTGGCCCCATTTTACAATGTTCCATCAAGTGCCTTTAGTGGTTTTAACGATTCTTACTACCTATTGTTTGGCTTCTGTATCTTTTGCTTATTTTGAACAGCCTTTTTTAAACCTAAAGCCAAAAAGATACAGTAGGCTTACAAATAGGGGCATTAAATATGTCAAAACAACGACTTTATGAAAGGAATTATTTTAGCAGGAGGTAGTGGTACCCGCCTGTATCCAATTACGAAGGCTATCTCCAAGCAGTTGATGCCCATCTATGATAAGCCAATGATTTATTACCCGCTTTCTATTTTGATGATGGCAGGTATTAAAGAGATTCTGATCATCACCACGCCAGAAGACAATCCTCAATTCAAACGCTTACTGGGCGATGGTAGTCAGGTAGGCTGCCGCTTTGAATATGCTATTCAGGAAGTGCCCAATGGATTGGCTCAAGCTTTTGTAATTGGGGCCGAATTCATAGGCAACGATAAAGTGGCGTTGGTTTTAGGCGATAATATCTTTTATGGTTCGGGTTTGGGGCGACAATTACAGGCACTGAATGATATTGAAGGTGGTTATGTGTTTGCCTATGAAGTGTCTGACCCAGAGCGCTATGGTGTTGTTGAATTCGATAAAGGAAATAAAGTCATTTCTATAGAAGAAAAGCCACAACAGCCAAAATCCAACTTCGCTGTCCCTGGCTTATATTTTTATGATAACCAAGTGGTAGAAATAGCTAAAAACTTACAACCTTCTACTCGTGGTGAATACGAGATCACCGATGTGAACAAAGAGTATCTAAAGCGTGGACAATTAAAAGTAGCCATTCTGGACAGAGGTACGGCTTGGCTTGACACGGGTACTTTTGACTCATTGAGTGATGCTTCAGAGTTCGTACGTGTAATTGAAAAACGCCAGGGAACAAAGATCGGCTGTATTGAGGAAATAGCTTATCGCATGGGGTATATTACAAAAGAGTACCTTTTAAAACATGCAGAAGCATTAGCCAAAAGTGGATATGGAGTTTATTTGAAAAGTTTAAGCGATGACATTAGTTCTAAACCTTTTTAAGGGAGATGCTAAAAATAAGTTTCAGTGATATGAACAGGCTATTCAGCCTATCAATATGAACGTTTATTTTTTGTTTGGCTTGTGTATTTTAATCTTTAGGTAATAGGAGTAAATGAAAAAAGTTCTTATTGTTGGTGCTAATGGCTTTTTAGGAAGAACCTTATTGCTACAATGCCTATCTGAAGGTTGGACTGTACATAGTTTAGTAAGTAGTTTAACTAACTCAAATTGTTCAAAAGCTGATAAGGTCTTTTCTATTGAAACAATACAAGAAAGTAAGGAAGATAACTACGATTATATTTTTAATGTGGCGGCTTACATACCTTATCTAATAGGTAGTGAAAAAAATGAAAAACTAATTGACTCTAATATTGACTTAGTATTAAAACTGCATAAATGGTTTCCTGATTCTAAAATCATCTTTGCATCAAGCATCTCTGTCTATGGGAGTAATAAATGTGTACTTACCGAGAACTCGGAATGTTTTCACCTTGCAGAATATGGATTATCAAAATTGGCTGGAGAGCTGATCACGTCATATCATCAACAATTTTCCATAGTTCGCTTTCCTTCATTGTACGGTAAAGGGATGTATGCGGAAACATTTATCCCACGGGTCATAAATGATGCTAAAGCTAAAGGGGAAATTACCCTGTTTGGCGATGGAAGTAGAATGCAAAACTATCTTTCAGTTTACGATGCTGCCAGGTATTGTATCAATGCCGCTTTGTATGGTGAAAATGAAGTATACCTTGGTATATATCCAAAGTCGTATTCAAATTGGCAAGTGGCTGAGTTAATTGCCATCCAGTTTGAGCCATGTAAAATCAAATTCGCAGGTGCAGACCTGAGCAAATCTGTTTGTTTTGATAACAGTTATACTCTTAACAAGTTAATGTATACTCCGGAAATAAGCTTAGAAGTTGGCTTAAAAGAACTGATCAATGGGTAAAAAAGTCTTAGTAACAGGTATTGGAGGTAATGTCGGATATGGTATATTAAGAAATATACTCCGTTACCATCAGAATATAGAAATAATAGGTACTAATACAGAAAGGATTTCTGCAGGCAATCATCTTTGCCATGTAGTATATGAAGTGCCTTTCTCTACAAACGAAAATTATATTCCGGAGATACAAACGATTTGTAAGAAGCATGATGTTGATCTAATTATTCCAAGTACAGATTATGAATCTTTTATTTTAGCTTCTAATAAAGAAAAGCTGACCGCTGCAGTCGCTGTATCTCCTGCAAATACCTGTCATATATTTTTGGATAAGTATATTACCTATAAAACACTTTCAGGATTCAATCTCCCTTTTGCTCAAAGTATACTACCCTCTGAATACAAGGATAATTATGAGGAAGTAATCGTAAAGCCAAGAGAGGGTAGGGGGTCTAGAGGTATTCATATTAATCCTTCTCAACCCAAAAGCTTTTCTGATGAATATTTGGTCCAGCCTTTTTTTAAGGGTAAGGAAATTACAACCGCTTTTTACGTAACAAAGGAGGGGCTGCTTCATGGATTAATTACACTTGAACGAAGCTTATCGTCTGGAGCAACTAACATGTGTGAAGTGAATACAGATTTCGATGAGCGTTTAAAAGCTTATATAGTTGAACTAATTTCAAAAATAGAGATTAGAGGCGCTTGTAATTTGCAAAGCATAATTGTCGGTGATGACTTTATACCTTTTGAAGTGAATTGCCGGATATCCGGAACAAATTCAATTCGCTCTCAGTTTGGCTTTAAAGATGTTTCGTACACACTGGATGAATATTTATTCAATACGTTGCCAGAACCCGTACAGCTAAAGCGTGGAGCAGCTATACGTATAATGCATGATATTATCTATCCGGAAGTAAGTTTAAGTAATATCAATAATCAATCTGACAACTTCTATATTTATGAATAGGATCAAGTATATTTTATTTGATGCAGCAAATACGCTTATTCATAAACCCACAATTTGGGAATGCTTTGACAAAGCCTTAAAAAGCAATAACATTGAAATGCCTATTGATTTATTAAAAAGGAATCATAAGCTGATTAGCGAGATCATACATTTCCCGGACGCTACTTCGTCTGAATTCTATCAAAAGTTTAATGCTGAGCTATTATATTCTTTAGGAATTATACCAAATGAAAAATTGCTAGAGGATATTTTTCAAGCCTGCACGTATCAACCTTGGCAACCATTTAATGATACAGTTGCATTAAATGGGTTAGACTTTCCAAAAGGTATACTGTCTAACTTTAATGCATCGCTTTCAAAGAAGATTAATGAGATGTTCCCTGACACCTTTTCAGACTTCTTTATTTCTGAAGTAATACAATTTGCAAAACCTGATTTAAGATTTTATAGAAAAGCAATTGAATTATTGAGAATAGAGCCTAATGAAGTTCTATATATTGGTGATTCAATTAAGTTAGATATGGAGCCTGCACGGGTCATTGGGATGAACTCTATTTTAATAGATAGAGATGGCGTTTTCCCAAATTTTAATGCTCGCATCAGTTCATTGTCGGAGTTAAACCAAATAATAGGTTAAGAACATACTCATGGAGAAGAAAGATATACTGTCACTAGTAGTTCCAGTCTATTATGAAGAGGATTGTATTTTACAATTTCTAAAAGAAACATCAGAAGTCCTTAACCAGCAAGATATAGAGTATGAGTATATTTTTGTAGATGATGGTAGTAAGGACAAAACAGTAGATATAATAAAAGCAGAAGCTCAGAAAAACGCTCGGATTAAGCTTGTTGAACTGTCATACAATCATGGTAAGAAAGGTGCAGTAACGGCCGGCATTAATTACGCAACTGGCGATTATTTGCTTTATATGGATCCTGATTTACAGGACCCACCATTAGAAATCCCCAATTTTTTACAAGAAATCCGGAGAGGATACGATGTGGTTTATGGCATTAGAAAGGAAAAGGTAGACACATTTGTAAATAAAATCTATTCTACCATCTTTTGGGGTACTTTGAGAAAGTTCACTGGTCTTGATATACCAAAGGGGTTAGCCGTAATGCGGATCTTTAATAGGCGTTTTGCAGATACCTTTTTACAGTATAAAGAGCAAAATAGATTCATTGAAGGTCTTTTCTTTCATATAGGCTTAAACCGATCGACACTGCATATAGAACAACGGGAACGATTTGCTGGAAAAACTAAATATAATTTTAAGAAAAAGATGCAACTGGCTTTTGATGCTATTTTTGATTTTTCTGAGATCCCGTTGAAGATGGCAGTTCGATTTGGAACTTTATTGATACTATTAGGGTTATTAGCTGTAATTGTGCTGGTTTTCAGCAAAATATTTATAGTCGATTTCCAGGCTGGTTGGCCCTCATTAATAACAGCTATAATGCTGGGTACCGGCTTGCAACTTTTTTTGTGGGTATAGCTGCAATCTATATTGGAAGAACCTATAAAGAAAGTAAAGCAAGACCGTTATTTTCTGTGAAGAATACAACTAATATAAATCTCAAGAATGTATAAACTGGCAATAATTGGTTCCGGTGATTTAGGCCAATTAATAGCACATCATGCTATTAATGATAGACATTATGAGGTTGTTGGCTTCTTTGATGATTTTAAAAATGCTGGTGAAAAAGTGGGACTGTCTAAAGTGATAGGGAGCACTCGTGAGATTTTTGAAAAGTTTAGTGAAGGTGTTTTTGATAAAATAATGATTGGAATTGGTTATAATCATTTCCAATATAGAAAAGACTGGTACAATAAATTAAAAGCCAGAATACCCTTAGGGACCATAATTCATAGTAGTACGTATATCGATACAACATGCAAAGTTGGTGAAGGCGTTTTTATTTTGCCAGGATGTGTTTTAGATACGAATGTAATTATAGGAGATAATGTTTTGTTGAATACAGGTACAACTATAGCACATGATAGTATGGTAAAGGCAAATTCATTTCTATCACCAAGAGTAGCCGTCGCAGGCTTTGTTTCAATAGGCGAATGCTGCAATATTGGAATTAATACAACAATTATAGATAATATATCTATTACTGACTTTGTTCAAACAGGAGGAGGGGCCGTTGTTGTAAAAAATCTACAACAGCCAGGTTTATATATTGGGGTCCCTGCAAGGCTGAAGAGTAAAAACTAACCTCACTATTGATTATTCGATGTAATCCTAAAACTATGATTCCTTTCAATAAACCATTCCTAACTGGAAAAGAAACACAATATATTCAGGAAGCAGTAGCTTCTGGTAAGATCTCGGGTGATGGAGTTTTCACTAAAAAATGCCATAATTTTTTTGAAACAAAATATGGCTTTAAGAAGTGCCTGCTTACTACTTCATGTACTGATGCACTGGAAATGGCTGCAATTCTCATTAATATCCAGCCAGGCGATGAGGTTATAGCTCCATCATATACATTCGTTTCTACGGTCAATGCTTTTGTATTAAGGGGGGCAAAGATTGTCTTTGCTGATAGCAGGGCGGATCATCCCGGCATTGATGAGGATGGTATTGAAGCTTTAATAACTCCTAAAACGAAAGCCATTGTTCCTGTACATTATGCAGGTGTAGCCTGTGACATGCATAAAATCATGTCACTAGCAAATAAGTATAATTTATTTGTCATTGAGGATGCCGCCCAGGCAATTGATAGTTTCTATAAATTCCCGGACGGAACAGTAAAACCCTTAGGCAGTATTGGGCATTTAGCGGCTTTTTCCTTCCACGAAACGAAGAATATTATCGCTGGTGAAGGAGGGATGTTGGTAATCAACGATGAACGTTTCATTCAGCGGGCTGAAATAATTCGTGAAAAAGGTACGAACCGTTCGGCTTTTTTCAGAGGCGAAGTAGATAAATACGGTTGGGTTGATGTTGGATCCTCCTTCTTACCTAGTGAAATCATTGCGGCTTTTCTTTGGGCGCAGTTAGAAAATCTAGAAAAAATTCAGGAGAAAAGGCAAAGTATATGGTCTTATTATGGTAAACGTTTAAGTAAATGTTTTGCAGCATCTTTTCAGTTACCTGATGTTCCAGATTATGCTACTAATAATGCTCATATGTTCTATCTAGTTTTTAACAACTTGGAGGATAGATCATTGGCAATTGAGAAGTGTAAAAAGGAAGGTATCCACCCTGTTTTTCACTATCTCTCTTTACATAAAAGTGAATATTATAAAAACAAACATGATGGTAGGCAGCTAAATAACAGTGATCACTATAGTAATTGCTTATTACGCCTACCATTTTACTACGAACTGGAAGAAAGTAATATACTCTCAATTTGCAAAAACTTTGAATAGCGATAGAATGAAAAGAACTGTGCTCTGGATGAGCTTCTTTATTGTGCTTTCAGTCAAGCTAATCACAGTTAATTATCTTGCAGGACTTACTTTTTGTGAAAATCCTGAAATTAAAGGCGGGATATGGGCCAACACTTCTGGAGACTACTTTTCTTATATCGGTGCGATGGAAAATTATATCAGCCAGGGTTTATATTATTTCAACAATAATAATGGCGACAAGGTATTTGCTGGACGTATGCCGCATTATTCAATACCGTATTATTTGCTTAGACAAATATTTTCTATTTCAACCTCTCTAGATTTATTTGTATTATACCAAGTAATTATTGAATCATTTGCAATCATTTGTCTTGCATTATTAATATTTGATATAACGAAAAGAAATTGGACTTTTTATATTAGTCTTTTATTGTCTCTGATAAGTTTGTATAATACTACTTGGTCATTTGCGATGATAACTGATGGCTTAAGTGCAAATTATTTATTTATTTCAGTTTTTTTCTTTTGGCGATTTTTTACCCTAAAGTCTAGGCTCAGTTTCTATCTATTTTCCATATTTCTAGCTCTTGCAACTTGTTTAAGGCCGTATCTTATACTGTTTTACCCTGTTTCAGGCTTGTTCTTATTTTACCATTTTAGACATTCACTAAGGAAGTTATTCCCTATTGCCTTTGCTTTAGCCTTGCCAATTACACTATTGTTAAGTCCTTGGGTTATTCGAAATTATTTTCTCTTTAATAGAGTTATCCTTTTTCAACAAGATGTTTATGCTGGTTATGGATATGGAGAGGATGAATTAGCTATCAGAAGACTTCTATCTATATTAGGAGAAGATGCTACAACTTTCTGGGATAAGAATACAGCAGCAAGCTTTTTTCATAAACAGAATTACAAAAGTTCTGACTATAAGTACCCTTCGTATCTCCAAAGAGATACTACTCTTTATAGAGCAATTGAAGACATTAGGCTTTCTTATATAAATGGCTTTGATAGTAAAAATTTAACTGTGCAGAAAGCTAATGAAATAATTGGGACATATAGAAGTAAACATCCATTTAGATTTTATCTATTAAATAATATACAACTAGTTAAAAGCTTTATTATTAATAGCGGCTCATATTATTTACCTATTTCTAAAAGTTTTACTTGCTACCAGCCTGTACAATGGGTTATAAAATTGTCTCAGTCATTACTTTACTATATATATTTAATACCTGGATTCTTAGGTTTAATCTTCGGAACTAAATATAACAGAAATGTTCGATTACTTCTGTTCCCTACAATTTTTTTAATCGCACTATTCCCTGTTTTTTTTAAGGCTATTGAATGGAGGTTCTTTCTGCCATTTTATTATTTTCATCAAGTTGGCTTAATTCTTCTTTTTTGTTTGTGGCTATCTAAATGGCCTAACTATAAAGTGAAATATGCTTAGAATTTCAGGACAATTTTAAATGAACTGTTTTGTAAAGAGTTTAATACAATTTATATATTCTACAGGGGCTGATGTGGACCATATTATTAACAGACCCTTTAACTTTATTTGACAATCAATTCCTAAGATTGTACTTAAAACCGGCGTTTTTAAGTGCAAGACTGATCATATGTAAAGGAGCTCTGGGACGACTTGCTCGTAGTGACAAATGGGCGTCTTTTTATAAATAACAAAACCTTTTAACTAAATGAACACCACAGATATAGCAAATTCATCTGTTCTACAACATACAATGGAGCAGGAGCAATGGACTGAAATCATTGAGCCTCGTACGCACTTATTGGATCTGCGACTACGGGAACTTTGGCGTTATCGCGACTTAGTGATGATGTTTGTTCGCCGGGACTTTGTATCAAATTACAAGCAGACTATTTTAGGGCCTCTTTGGTTCTTTTTACAGCCCTTACTGACCACGCTCACCTTTGTGCTGATCTTTGGGCAAATCGCCCAGCTTTCAACCGATGGCCTCCCTATGATCCTTTTTTACTTAGCTGGGGTAACAGTATGGAATTATTTTTCTGAAACCTTAAATAAGACAGCTACCGTTTTTAAAGACAATGCCCAGATGTTTGGCAAAGTATATTTTCCCCGCCTGACCATGCCCTTTTCCATTGTGGTTTCTAACCTGGTGCGATTCCTCATTCAGTTTACCTTATTCTTGATCGTATGGGTTTATTATCTGATTAAAAAAGATGCGGTTCATCCTAATTATTTAGTGGTTCTAACACCTTTTCTGGTGATCATGATGGGCTTATTGGCCTTAGGATTAGGAATGATCATTAGTGCTATGACCACTAAGTATAAAGACCTGATCTTTTTACTCACCTTTGGCGTACAGCTATTAATGTATGCCACGCCGGTAATTTATCCTTTAAGTAGTCTATCTGATAAATACAAATGGCTAATTCTAGCTAACCCTATGTCTTCCATTGTAGAAACATTCCGCTATGCTTTTTTGGGCTCTGGCACGTTTAACTGGGGGTATTTAGGATATAGCTTTATTGCCACAATAATTATTCTCTTAGTAGGGACTATAGTTTTCAATAAAGTAGAAAAAAGTTTTACAGATACTGTTTAAATACTAAGAGAAATAGAGCGAACGGAGGATAAATAAAGAGCATGCTTTTACTCTCTATCTAAACCCTAAGTAAATTATTATGAGCGATACTGTTATCAAAGTAGAGGAAGTGGGTAAGCTTTACAAGCTAGGTGAGATTGGTACCGGCACCCTCAGTCATGACCTGAACCGCTGGTTGGCTAGAATTAGAGGCAAGGAAGACCCTTTCGCTAAGGTGGGGGAAGTCAACGACCGTACTTCAAAAGGAGAAAGTGAATATGTATGGGCGCTCAAAGACGTCAGCTTTGAAGTGAAACAGGGCGAAGTATTGGGGATCATAGGTAGAAATGGAGCAGGCAAAAGCACACTCCTTAAGATATTATCCAAGGTTACCACTCCTTCTACGGGTAGAATAAAAGTAAAGGGCCGTATCGCCTCACTTTTGGAAGTAGGCACTGGTTTTCATCCTGAACTCACCGGCCGGGAAAACATCTTTCTCAATGGCGCCATTCTGGGCATGACCAAAACGGAAATCAAAAAGAAATTTGACGAGATCGTGGATTTTGCCGGCGTAGAGCGTTATATCGATACCCCGGTGAAGCGCTACTCTTCAGGTATGTACGTGCGCCTGGCCTTTGCTGTGGCCGCCTTCCTGGAGCCAGAGATCCTCATCGTGGATGAGGTACTGGCTGTTGGCGATGCCGAGTTCCAAAGGAAATGCCTGGGGCGCATGAAAGACGTAAGTACCAATGACGGGCGCACCGTGCTGTTCGTGAGCCACAATATGGCGTCGTTGCAAGCTATATGTAAATCAGGTCTATTAATGCGGAATGGAGCCGTGCAAATGAGCGGCAGTATCAACGAAGTCATTAGCCACTATACACATGCAGCCTTAAAGGGCATGCGCATGTGCGATCACATACGGTATTTTACGGAACAATTACGATTTACACATTTTTCCATAAATGAAACAGAAACCAGTAGTATTTCATTAGTAGGGAATAAGCTGAAAGTGAAAGCAGAGTTTATGACTACAGAGAAGATGCAGTTTGATATGGATATTCATATTAAGCAGGAAGATGTAGTAATTGCCAGCTTTGGAGGTTTTTTGCAAAAAGAATTGCCTGTTTTAACTGCTGGTGCGCATTCATTTACTTATGATATTGAATTACCTCCGCTACGCACTGGTATGTACCAGATTGACGTGGTATTTACACAGCCCTATACTCGCTGGTGGGCTATCCTGGAGAACCTGATTGAAATGGAAGTATTCAATACAGAAGCTGATACCTTTTTGAATAATCCCAATTTGAAATGGGGTAAAGTGCTGCTAAATGGCAATCCTTTAATCAAGGACTCAAATAAGTTGTCTTAAAGCATCTATATATATAATTATTACACGTAAGTATAATCGTTAGCTAAGCATTGATCTCTAGAAGTAAAGGTTTTATCAATCTTGATAATTTGGAGTGATTCAAACGTATGAAAACATTTGTTGATAGTATTCACCTGGCAATAGCTTTTGACCAAAACTATTTAACCCCTTTTTATGCTTTGATAGCATCCGTTTTTGAAAACAATAAGGGAAATCGAATTGTTATCCATTGTATTGCAACGGGATTGCAAGAAGAACAGCTAGATCAGATTAAGCAATATGTTGATAATAAAAAGGGAGAGATCTGTTTTTATACGATCGATGAGCAGGCTGCTTCGAAATTTGTTCTGGTTAGCAAATGGACTTCTGCCGTTTATTATCGCTTGTACTTTCCTTTGCTGGTATCTGCAGAAGTAAAAAAGTTATTATACCTGGATACGGATATTTTGGTGCTGCAAGATTTAACTAAGTTATTTAAAACAGATTTAGAACAATATCCGGTTGCTGCCGTCTATGATAATTATGTAAAACTGGCGCCACAGCTAGGCATTCATAAAGAAGGGGGTTATTTCAATTCAGGTGTTTTATTGATGAATATTGAGCAATGGAAAAAGCAACAAATATCTGAGAAGGCCTTTCAATTTCTGATGGATCATCCTGAGAAAATTAATTTTGTTGATCAGGATGCACTTAATGCAGTATTGATAAACAACTGGAAGCCTCTAGACAGCCGCTATAATACCATGTATTCTTCTATACCTGAGAATAGTAGCAGGAAACAATTAAGCCTTCTGACTCATAAAATTGCCGTGTTGCACTTCACGTTGCAGCGCCCTTGGCAGCTGCTTTGTCGGAATCGATACAGGCATCTTTATTTTTTTTATTTAAAGAAGTCGCCTTTAAAAAGATATAAAAAATATACAGACTTTCAATGGAAGAAGATTCCAGGTCTGGTGCAGTTGCGATTACTGGAATGGTACTATGATAGTCCATTTATTAGTAAGATCTGGCGAAAAGTAAAAACTAATCTGAATTAAAACAAATAGTATAAATAACGGAAATGACAAATTTGGTTGTCCAATCTTTTGGAAGAGAAAGTGAGTACAAACGAGCCATTTTAACGATTTTGAGCTTCTATGCTTATACCAGTGAGTCAATCGAAAATACCCAGGTTTTACTGTTCTCCGATAAACCAGATTATTTTTCTACTTATCTGGCAGGTCTACCTGTTAAACATGTAATCCTTACGCCAGAGAAGATCAAAAATATGCGGGGTAACATTGATTTCTTGCACCGCATGAAGATTGCTTTGATCGACGAATCATTTCAGTTTACTGACGGTAACCTTTTGTATGCAGATTCTGACACTTTCTTCATTAATGACCCTACGCCATTTGTTCAGCAAGTTAATGAAGATAAAAGCTTTATGCATTTGCATGAGTATGAGTTTGAATCTTTAAGAAATATGGCACTTCCTGCTGGAAAAACGTTTCGGGCTTTCCTGGAGCTAATCGAATCACAAAGTATTTTCTTAGCAGATGGAAATCAAGTTACTATAACAGCGAAACATTCTTCATGGAATGCTGGAGTAATGATTTTCCATAGATCTCACGTTAAATTTATTCCAGATGTTTATACTATAACAGACCAGTTCTATCCTTTAACGCATAATCATGCCAGTGAGCAATATGCATTTTCTATTGTTTTACAGGAAAAAACCAATCTAAAACCATGCGATAGCATGATTTATCATTATTGGCATAGAATTAAAAAGTCAATTGTAGATGAGTTTTTAGATATCCGGCTTTCTGTTGAATGGGCTGAGTTGAGCTTTAGTTCAAAGTTGGAACAGGTGAAACAATGGACAGAGCTATTGCCTGTTTTATTTACTAATCATGTCCTAACATTAAAAGACAATAGTGTACAGGCTCTCAATGAGAATAACTTTCCCACTGGTTATAAATGGGCATTTAAGGCATTTAAGAAAGGGGCTATTAATGATAAACAGTTTATTAGGGACGTTCTGTATCATGCTAAAAGACAATTAATAAAAAAATGAGTATGCCATTGATTAAAGTAGGCTTTTGTGTTGCTTATGACTGGTATTTACTGGAGTATTCCCTACCATTGATTTATCAGGAGGCTGATATTATATGCTTATCTATCGATAAGGATAGAACCAGTTGGGCGGGGACGCCATTTGCCTTTGATGAGCAAAAATTCAAACAGCTAGTGGCTTCCATCGATAATGACAAAAAAATCCGATTATATGAGGATGACTTTCATTTAGCAAACCTTAGCCCTATGCAAAATGAAGTTCGGCAACGGAATAAATTGGCTGCATTCTTGGGAGATGGCGGTTGGCACATACAATTAGATGCCGATGAGTATTTTGTTGATTTTTCAGGGTTTATAAAAGTCCTTCAAAATTATAAGGGTGCTTCTAAAGTTAATATCTGCGTTCCTTGGGTAACATTGTTTAAACGAGCTTCTAATAATTGGCTTTATGTAAATACTAGTGATGTTAACCTGATAGAATATATTCCTGTGGCAACAATGTGCCCTAAGTATGAATATGGAAGAAGGAATGGTAACTTCAACTATAAGCTCAATTACATTTTAATGCATCAATCATGGGCGCGTACAATAGAAGAAATAGAGCAAAAGGTAAGTAATTGGGGACATAAAAATGATTTTGATACGCAAAAGTTTTTGGAGTTCTGGAAATCTTTAGATGACAAAAACTATCTTGAGGTATCTAATTTTCATCCAATAGCTCCTCACATATGGCCATCTTTAAAATTGATACCTGGTACTTTAGTTGAGGACGCTATCAGCTATTTAAAAAAGCATCCACCATTTTTATTCTCTGATAAAGAGTTAAAACGGCAAAATGCTCTTTTTCGTAGTCGCATAAATGCTTTTCTAAAGAAAGTAGGAGTACGCTGATGGACGTTTCTATAATCATAATAAATTATAATACTTATCAATTGACACGTAACTGTATCAGCTCTGTAATACAGTATACTAGCGGTGTCAATTATGAGATTGTATTAGTGGACAATGCATCAATTGAGCCTGAACCTGTTACTTTTGAAGCTCTTTTCCCTGGTATAAAAGTTATCCGGTCTACTGAAAACGTTGGCTTTGCAAAAGGCAATAATTTAGGTATATCGGACGCTAAGGGGAAATATATTTTGCTTCTAAACAGCGATACCGTTCTTAAAGAGAATTCTGTTAAGATTACATACGATTACTTGGAAGCGAATCCTAAAGTTGGTGTTTTATCCGCGAGGCTAATTTTTCCCGATGGAAAACATCAATCAGTTGCTCAACGGTTTCCTTCCATCCGTTACCAGCTAATAGAACTATTTCGAATCCAGAAATTGATGTCAAAGAAACTTAGTGAACAACTTTTATTGGGAGCTTTCTTCAATAATTCGAGGAGCGTAAAAGCCGATTGGGTATGGGGGGCATATTTTATGTTGCCACGTGATATCCTTTCCAAGCTACCTGCTCATAAGTTGGACGACACTTATTTTATGTATGCAGAAGATATGCAATGGTGTAAGGATATCAGAAAATTGGGATATGAAGTACATTTTTATGCTGGCACAGAGGTTATTCATTTTATGGGAGGGAGCTCTGGGGCTAAACAAAACCTGATGCAGAAGAACAATGATCTTTTTTTAAAGCGTAACTATTCTTTTTTGCATCGATCAATGATCAAGATCTTAACTAAAATAATAACCCAATGACCGTTTCGGTTATTATACCAACTTATAATGGTGGACATAAATTGCCTAAGCTTTTAAAAGCGCTGGAGCACCAAACATTTAAAGGGTTCGAATTACTTATTGTAGTGGACGGATCTACCGATAGTACTATAGAAGTACTCAAAAATCTCCAATCAACATTACCTTTTACAGTCATTGAACAAACGAACAAAGGAAGGGCGGCTGTTCGAAACAATGGAGCAAAAGCGGCAAAAGGGCAACTACTTATTTTTTTTGATGATGATATGATGCCCTTGGATGACTGTGTAGAGAAACATTTCTATCATCATCAACAGCATCCCGTCTCTATTCTTACCGGTGGTTTGCAGGAGCCAATAGATAAAAACACACCAGACTTTTCTATTTACAAATCTTTCTTAAGTAAGAAGTGGACGGATCAGTTAGAAAGTATTAAAGACGGATTATTAAAACCGGAGAGCATATTTCTTACTGCAGCTAACTTTTCAATCAGTCGACAAACTTTTCTTGCTATAGGCGGGTTTGATGAACAGCTTTTCGATGCGGAAGATTTTGACTTGGCTGTACGAGCTGCAAAAGCCGGCGTTTACTTATATTTCAAACCAAACGTTTTTGCTTGGCATCATGATATCATCAATTGCAGTACCTATATACGTAGGCAACGGCAGTATACTATGTCCCATCAGAAACTGGTTGAGCTAAAGCCTTGGCTGAAAAAGGAAGACTTTATAAGGCCTCTACAAAAGCCTGAAGGCTTTAAAAGATGGGTATTTCTTTTATTTTGCTTTCGCTCTTGGATTAAAGCATCTGACAAAGGCCTTTTGCGATTTTTGCCCAAAAAGGTACGATACAGAGTATATGATCTTATTGTAACAGCTAATGGCGTTTTCTTTCCGGAAAAAGTACCCTTGTGATTAAAGTAACCTATATAATTTCAGATATAAATAAGGCATTAGCCTTTGAATGGACCGCACAGTATATTGATAAAAAAAGATTTCATCTCTCCTTTATCCTATTAAATCCTGGTCAATCAGATTTATTTGAGCATCTTTTAACTAGTGGATTTGAGGTAATATCTATACCGTGTAACGGTAAAAAAGATTGGCCGTTGGTACTATGGAGAGTATTTAAAATATTTAAACAACTGAAGCCTGATATTGTTCATTGTCATCTCATACAGGCTAATATTATCGGGCTTTTTGCTTCTAGGTTAGCAGGGATTAAAAAGCGAATTTACACAAGACACCATTCTTCGTTGCATCACAAATATTTTCCCAAAGGAGTATGGTGGGACAAACTTTCAAATAAGCTGGCTACCCATATTGTTGCTGTATCTAAGACGGTTCAAAACATTTTAATTGATTGGGAAAAGGCTGATGCTCATAAGGTTAAGTTAATCCCACACGGGTTTTTATTAGAATCGTTTGCAGAAGTTAATAGAGAGCGAGTTCTAGCCTTTAAAAGACGAAATGATATCAATGAATCACAATTTGTAATTGGGGTTATTTCTAGGCTCACAGAATGGAAAGGTGTTCAATATATCGTACCTGCATTTAAAACCTTTTTCCAGCGACATCCGAATACTATTTTGGTGCTATTGAACGCTCAAGGTGACTATGAAAAAGAAATAAAGCAGTTGTTAAAAGCAATTCCTGAAGCCAATTATCGTTTGATTACATTTGAAGATGACATTGCTGCTGCATACAAGGCAATGAATGTATTCATTCACGTTCCAATCGATGAACACTCAGAAGCATTTGGTCAAATTTATGTTGAAGCATTAGCCGCCAGCATACCATCTATATTTACATTGTCTGGCATTGCCGCTGACTTTATTAGGGAGGGGTGTAATGCATTTGTAGTTCCGTTCAGAGATTCTGCAGCTATTTACAAGCAATTAAAAAAGATTTCAACAGATTACGAAAACGCCAAATCTGTAGCTTATCAAGGTACTAAAGATGTACAACAACGCTTTTCTTTAGATAAAATGATCAAGTCCCTCGAAAATTTATATGACAGCTAACAAACCGTATTTCACTGTTGTGATACCAACCTACAACCGGGCCCATTTAATTGGAATGACATTGAAATCTGTACTCACCCAAACATTCACTGATTTTGAAGTCATCGTAGTGGATGATGGTGGGAAGGATGATACTGAAGCTGTGGTGAAGGCGTTGGGGAGTAACAAAGTCCAATATTTTAGAAAGGAGAATGGAGAGAGGGGGGCGGCCCGAAATTATGGCTGGCAAATAGCTAATGGTGAGTATGTCACTTTCTTAGATTCAGATGACCTTTTTTACGCTGATCACTTACAACTTGCCTATGAGTTCATGACTCAACTCCAAGAAAAGCCAAAGTGTTTTGCGCAAGCATATGAGATCAAAGATGCTCATACAGATAAAGTCATCGTCAGTGCTTATCAAACTACACAGCCCACTATTAATAACGTTCTTGTTAAAGGAAACATATTAAGTTGCTTTGGTGTATTCTTAAAGACAGAATTATTTGAAGAAGTCAAGTTTGAAGAAGATAGGCACTTTGCAGGCTCAGAAGATTGGCTGTTATGGCTACAATTAGCAGCTCGCTATCCATTCTTTTACAATAATGCTGTTTCGGGTGCTTTGCTTGAACATGATGATCGCAGTGTGCTGTCCTTTAATGAGCAAAGTTTGCTATTTAGAACAGAACATTTAAAACAAAAATTGGGGCAGGATACCGCTTTTTTAAAAACCTTTGGCCCAAGACTTCTTAAAAAGATTCATGCTCATATGTTAACTTATAGTTCCTTACATCTAGCAATGAGTAGGGAGAAACGTAAAGCTATTTATTACCTACAACAGGCACTGAAAACGGATTACAAAGAAATTTTTAATAGAAGGTGTCTAGCAATTATTAAGCATATTTTGTTTTCATGAGGTCCGAGCTGATCAAGTTATTACAATAGTATACATGTTGTAATTTATTATTAAACAGTATCAAGCATATAGTGTGACCTCCTCATTTTAAGGAACATTATCCTTCTTCAAACTAAGGCTGTTTTATCTGTAAAACTAAACCTCGATTACAGCTTCAAAAACATTAGCCTATAATATTCTTATAACGAATAACTCAAAAGCATGCTGAGAAACAAACAGCTTATGCTGAAAATAAATAGGAACTTGCGTTAATGACTAACTAAATAAACGCTCAATTGATGTAGGGTTTCTATATTTGGTGACAACGAAAATATATGAAACACCTACTTTTTTTATTACTCCTTGTCCCCTTTTTTGGGTTTAGAACTGTTACGAATAATAAACCCACAGTAGATGAACTCCCCACTTCTTTTACCGAAAAAGCCAAATATTCTAATAAGCAGGTTACTTGGTATGAATATGCTTATTGGCTGGATGGTACCTTACTAAGTGATCCTAAAAACAAAGACAAGTTCAATGACATCCTGTTTAAAAAGGTAGGTAATAAAAATTACAAGGCTCAGCTACAGGGTGCCTATGATATTACAGACTGGGGGGTAAAACGAGACTACGAGAAAGGTAGTAGTCCTAAAGAAAACTCGGCACTAATACAGGCTATGTTTGACTATTTTCCTTTAGGCTATACAGCAGCAATTTATATTCCAACTGGAAACTTCTATTTCAGTGAAAGCTTGGTATTAGATGCTAAACCGTTTCATGTATTCGGTGATAATGGCAGTATTTTCTCTCCCTACTCGTCTAAGTTGCATTTCCCAGACGGGAAAACAGGGTTATACATTAAAAGAAGTGCAAGTAATTACCAGGAAGCCATTGTGGAGAATATATGTTTAATTGCCCTAGGGAACAAAATTGAATGGGCCAGCGGAATCAATGCAAATGGGCGTGTGACCATACGTGGGTGCTATGTAAAGGGGTTTTCGCATAATGGGTTTGATATCTGGGCCAATATGGAAGGCACAAAAACAGACGCCTCAGGTAGCTATATTGAAAAATGCTTTGCCGTAGAAAATTTACATGATGGTTTTTTTGCAGGGCGCGCCGATGCTAATGCCATAACTTTTATAGGTTGTGACGCCAGAGATAATGGACGGTATGGATTTAATGATGATAGTTTTTTAGGCAACAACTTTATTTCCTGTATGGCACATTACAATAAAAAGGGAGATTACTTTGTTAGGGATTGGGGAAACGCCCGCTCTTTATTCATGGGCTGTTATTCCGAGGGCGGAAATGCAATTTCACAACTAGGGCCTAAGTCTGTAGTTACCGGAGGTATTTGGGGTACGGCTTATAGATTAGGAGACGGGAAACAACCCAAGTAGATGTGTGTCTACAAATTTAAGTTTTTGAAAGGTACTTTTAGTTCAAACAATGTTTCAGCTAATAGTAATCTAAGCAAAAGTTGGTGCAGGCTTTTGTTTAATTTCTTCCTGGTTAATCTTAGTCTTCGGAGCTCTTAATCTGCCTTGCCTGTATTTTTCAAATGGTTGTAAAAAGTATTTGTTCACTGCAATAGAAAATAAGATTGTCAATAAGACCAGCGGTAGCCCAGTTCCAAAAGGCTTTGGAAAGCTATTTACATTAACAATAATTGATAAAAGAGCATGCCCTAAATACATGGGGTAACATAGGTCTCCTAAGAACTTGTCAACTTTATTCTTTGAAAACCTGTAGAAAATAGCAGGTGAGAATGCAAAAATAGAACTAAAAACAAGTATATCATTGATTCCAGAGGGAAGGTATCTATAAGAAAATAGGAGGGAAATAACAAACAAAAGCAAGATAGCTCCATTGGAAGCACCAGGCAGTCTATTTTGTTTTACCAACTTATAAGACAACACTCCTAACAAAAACCAAAAAAATTCGGTTGGCGCAAAGCGGTAAATTGTAAACCCCTTATTCGCACCTGCAAACTCAAACAAAAGGAGTCTTATTCCTAATATCAAAATTATGGAAGCGACTACTGTTTTTATTCTTTTTGCTAACACTAAAGGAGATAAAAAGTAGAAGATCAATTCAACGGCAACTGTCCAGGCAATAGGTATAAATAATAGTTCTTGTAGTTGAATATTTTCTTGTAAGCCTAAAAAATGAAAGTTGCCGTCACTTTTATTTATGCTAAAAAATGTAACAATATCTTGACCTATCAGTGTAAGGTTAGAGAGAAATACTGTAACAAGCGCTACTATGCTTTGCGGTGATTGGGTATATAATTCATAGTAAAAACGAAACTTGCCCCAATCTCCTAATGTCAACCCAAAAGTAATACTAAGTAGCGCTACCAATAGCACCACTAAAAAGTAAAGAGGATATAATTTTAAAAATCGGTTAGAAAGAAACAAATAGTTTGGCCTTGTTGAATAGATATATTTCTCATTGTAAACAAAGGCCATTAAGAATCCAGATATTATATAAAATGACTGAACAGCTAAGTAACCTGGTACTAATTCTATCCCAAAGAGTGGGCTAGAATGGACAATAACAACAGCTAGTGCTAATAAAAAACGAATTGTTCCCATAAGGGATATCTAATTTAGGCACAAATATATTCCAACCATAAGCATATATCCTATTCCCATTTATGATAATATTTTATCAAGAAACACATAAATGCATATAGCTTCAATGTGAGTCGTTACAATCAAATTCGGATATTTTACCGCTAGTAAAAAAAGCCGAATTTGAGTAATAGCGACATTCGCATTTCATAATAAAAGTACAGCCTAACTCAGTAACTTTAATTATGGCAGTAAGTTATACAGCCTGTGTTTGTTCCCGTATCTCAATCAGATGTAGTTTACTACTTGTAATTTCCCTATATTTTTTGTTGCGGATGTTTTGATAACAGAATGCTTGTGTTTTAATTGCAAAAACCATTTTTCTAAGCACTCATATGGCAATTAAGAAAGTAAAGTTGTAGTATGATTTAGTCTTATTGATTAAAATAGTAGACAATTAAATAAATTAAGGTGGAAAGGTAAAATTATAAGTACATGTTTACTATTAATAAAAAAAACTTCCAATTGTCCTGCTTAAAATCTTCAATTATTCGCAAAACTGAGAATTGGAACTATTTAATTACTTCTACAAATAGCACGATAGCCTTTTGCAAGCTCAAAATGGCAGTTAATAATTACTAGGAGCGGTAAAGTGCTTATAATTATTGATTTAAAGAGGAATAGCTTTTTTTACGGTCGGGTATAAATTGACTCATTTCAGCTTTCTTTGTGTCTTGTCCCTTGCTTTTTTTTAAAAGAGCTTTTCCAAGATCAATCACAACAAAAATTAATAAGGCAATTGCAATCAAGATAGAAAGTGGAAATGTTGTCTTGTGAAATAAAGTGGCATTTGGTGCTAAAGCCACATTAGGTTTACTATATTGAATTTCTGAAAATACATCTCTGAATTTTTCCTTAGTTATATGGCCTTCGTAACCTGTATATAGCTCATTATTTTTAATTAGCTCCTCCAACGACTTCCTGCCTTTGGGAAAATGCGGCTCTAAGTTCGGATCAAAGTAATACCACTTCCCATTTAGATTTGCTTCCAAAGCAAAATGTCCCTTTAAACCTACTTTACGATAAGGTACGCCAATTTTTTTTAAAGCGTCAGCTAACACAATCGATACCTGGGAGCAGGCAGCGTTCGGGAATTTTAAAATGTCATTGGGTATGACAACTGCGTCTAAATCGTCCCAAACAAGATTCCCCGCTAAGTAGCTTATCCAATTGTGCCGAAACGAATATGAACTGTAACCATGAAAAAAGCGATAAGAAACAGTCCTGCTTAAAAGGCGTACATAATCCAGTGTATGACGGTTCTCTTTACCTAATGAGTCATCTGCATAGGCAACAAAGTCGCCAATGCTTTGCAGTTTATAGAAAAGTGAAGGGTCATAATTTTCCCATTCATGCCCAAATTTTATATTGATGTTCTGGTTGGGGGGAGGAAATAGCCAATATCCTGCCACCAGGAAGATAAAAAGAGTATAAGCAATAAGCCTAAAGATTTTTTTCATAAGTACTGGCAGCATAAAGCAGTAAATACAGTTTTTATTCTTAGTTATTGGTGTTAGGATTTTCTAACGTAAAAAATCAACTACAAATTTAAGTATATATATATACTTCAACGTTAAAAAATCAGCGCATAGGCGCTTGCTTATTGAATATGTCAAGATTCAGTTTAAAAAAGTTATGGCGTAAGATAATTTTAATCTCAACCCCGTTTATTGGCTAAAATAGGCACAATACAGCTGTTAAAGTGGAAGGTTGGAAAAATACAAATAAGTAGAGATCAACAGAAACGTCAAGGCCGCACTCGGATAATCATGGCTAAACGTAAAAATACAGCCTTCGGCAGTCATCAACTTACAAACAACTTTTATTTTCAAATATTTAATCTGATTGATTTACCTTTTTTAACTGTTGTTAAGGTATTTCTTTTATGGAAAATAAATTGAGACAGATCTACAAGAATATAAATGACTAAAGCAAAAGGTAACAATATAGAAGCAAGGAAAGTTACTCTATGAAATATGGTGGCATTCGGAGCTAAGGCCTCATTGGGTTTTCCATAGTCAATTGTCGAAAATACATTATTGTATAGCTGCAGAGAAATGTGGCCTTCATATCCCAGGTACAATTCCTTATTTCTAATTAACTCATCCAATGACTTAATACCTTTGGGAAAATGAGGCTCCAGGTTCGCATCAAAAAAATACCACTTCCCATCCACGTTGGCCTCTAAAGCAAAATGCCCCTTTAAACCAACTTTCCGGTAAGGAACGCCAATCTTTTTCAA
Source organism: Flavisolibacter tropicus (assembly GCF_001644645.1). Classification (NCBI taxonomy): domain Bacteria; kingdom Pseudomonadati; phylum Bacteroidota; class Chitinophagia; order Chitinophagales; family Chitinophagaceae; genus Flavisolibacter; species Flavisolibacter tropicus. The sequence continues at coordinate 4,723,572 of NZ_CP011390.1, forward strand.
GGCAGCGGCTAATACAATCGATACCTGGGAGCAGGCAGCGTACGGGTACTTCATAATATCATCCGGTATTACTACGGCATTCAAATTAGACCAAATAAATTGGCCGGATAAGTAAGAAATCCAGTTCTGTTGAAAAGTGTACGTGCTGTAACTATGATAGAACCGAAAGGAGATGGTTTTGCTTAAAAATTGCACATAATCCAGTGTCTGTCGGTTATCCTTTCCCAAGGAAGCGTCAGCATAATTGATTAGGTCATTTACACTACGCAGTTGGTAAAGAAGTGTGGAGTCGTAGTTCTCCCATGCATGTCCTTGGCTTCTATCAATCGTTTCATTTTTAAGTCCATACTTAAAATAACTTAGTATTAGACATAGGAGAGCTATGTAAACAATCAATCGAAGCACTTTCTTCATACAGACTGGTGTTAATAGGTTGATACATGTTAAATCAAAAGGGGTAGGGGCTGCAGTATTGATAAGGCCAGAAAGCTTACAGGCTTAAGGAGGGATTATTGTCGGTAAGATGATGTGATCGTTTTTCCTTACTTGATCCAAAACATTTTTCACAGAGGTAGTTCGCAGCTTTGGCTTAGCTGCTGGTAAAGTGAATTCACAAGGCGAGGTCTAAATAAAAGGTTGGCGCTATAGCCCTATTAATTTTTAAATTTAAAATTAATATATTTAATTACCTCTGGTAAGCGATAGGACAATTAAAATGAGAATAGTATAGAAGTAAAGGTAGAAAAGATCTAAGGAATGGTGTTAGCGTATGATCTCTTGACAGAATAAGGTAATTCCGATCTCTATGTAGGCCGTAAGTACTACATCATGAGCGATACAGTTATCAAGGTAGAAGAAGTGGGCAAGCTCTACAAGCTGGGCGAGATTGGCACCGGCACACTGAGCCATGATTTGAACCGTTGGTTTGCCAGGATAAGAGGCAAAGATGACCCCTTTGCCAAAGTAGGCGAGACCAATGACCGCACCTCAAAAGGCTCCAGCGACTATGTGTGGGCGCTCAAAGATGTGAGCTTTGAAGTCAAACAAGGAGAGGTAATGGGCATTATTGGTCGCAACGGGGCGGGTAAATCCACCCTCTTAAAAATCCTTTCTAAAGTTACTACCCCTTCACTTGGTAGAGTCAAAATCAAAGGCCGCATAGCCTCACTGCTGGAGGTTGGCACCGGTTTTCACCCTGAACTTACGGGGCGGGAAAACATCTTTCTTAATGGCGCCATCCTGGGGATGACCAAAGCGGAAATCAAAAAGAAGTTTGATGCCATCGTGGATTTTGCCGGTGTGGAGCGCTACATCGATACTCCAGTAAAACGCTATTCTTCGGGGATGTATGTGCGCCTGGCCTTTGCCGTAGCTGCCTTCCTGGAGCCCGAGATCCTCATTGTAGATGAGGTGCTGGCTGTGGGTGATTATGAATTTCAAAAGAAGTGCATCGGCCGAATGAAAGAAGTCAGTACGAATGACGGCCGCACTGTACTCTTCGTCAGCCATGATATGCAGGCTGTTTCTACTTTAACGGCTAACTCTATTTACCTGAAAAACGGTACTATATCTTCAATCGGCCCCACAATGAAGGTCATCAATGAATATATTGAGGCTACCAAGGCTAGGGATAACATTTATCTTTCAACCAAACCGGCTTCAGTTCCCCATATTAAAAGGGTCGAAATAAAAACCTCGCTTCCCAATAACGTGCATGAATGTACCGCACCATTAGCATTGGAATTCATCGTAAATACTCCTTCTCCTATAAAAGATGCCTGTTTTTCATTTCAGATTATCGATTCCAAAGGAAGAAATTATGTCCATCAATGGATTTTTGATTGCGATATGCCCTATGGCAGAGAAAGCGGCCAATACAAGCTGATCTGTGCCATACCAGCTATCAAGCTTTACATGGGTAAGTACTATTTACGATGCTACTTTTCGGAACCACCAGGGGGTGCCATGTTTGAAGTGCTGGAAGATATATGCCCTTTTGAAATGGTGATGTATAAGGTAATACGTAATAAGTTTCAATGGTATCCTGATGCTTGTGCCTATCTGGAAGAGGCAAATTGGAGTATTAAAAAACTACTGTAACATATGATATTTAAAAAGCTTTTTGGCGTTGCTACAAAATCCAGAGATCAGTCGAGGGCTCAAGAGGTGATCAATGAAGTCTATCAAGGAAGAGGCAATATGGATAAACGGTACCCGTCTGATTTCAGTGTTGATGAAATAGCACAAATAGAAAAAGTAAGACTATATACCATGACAAGTAGCGAAAGATTGGTAAGCCTTTCGCGGGCTATTGAGTATATCCATTATAATAACATTGAGGGCGATATGGTGGAGTGTGGAGTTTGGAAAGGGGGCAGTATGATGTTAGCAGCCAATAAATTGAAATCTTTAAATAACACAAGCAAGAGCTTGTTTCTGTTTGATACATTCGAAGGAATGTCCCATCCGACAGACGTAGATGTAACCTACGAGCATAATTCTGCAAAAGAATTGTTGGAAAACCAGGAGCGCAATCCGGAAGTAGCAAATATATGGTGCTATTCTACACTGGAAGAAGTAAGGGCCAACTTACATTCAACGGGTTATCCATCAGAGAAGATTCATTTTATAAAAGGGAAAGTAGAGCAAACGTTACCTTATGGCAAAATCAATACGATCTCATTATTAAGGCTGGATACAGATTGGTATGAGTCTACCAAACATGAACTGGAAATCTTGTATGATAGGTTAGTGTCAGGCGGTGTATTGATCATCGATGATTATGGACACTGGAGCGGTGCCAGAAAAGCAGTAGATGAGTTTATAGCGAACAGGAAACTAAAATTATTTTTAAATAGGGTAGACTACACCTGCAGGCTAGCCATTAAAATGTAACAGCAATATGAAACGCATAATCTAATCTCTTCTGATTTATGGAAGACACAGTTATAGATCAATCAATACTTCACCAATATATCTATTTGCAAAACTGAGGATTTCTTCTGTATTAGTATGACGGATTGATTGAATGGATTAGGAGGAGATAGTTATTTGATAACGTTGAGCTTACATTTTCTATAGAAAGTACTAACGTTTTAATTATAGGAACTAGGCTTGATTTATAAATATCTCTAACTAAATGGACAATAAATTAAGAATAAAATGTTTTTAAAAAGAATATTTCAACAAACGCTAAATGTCCAGGAACGCATAGCTCTACCCAAAGCAGAACTAGTAGCTTCAATTGAAAAGAATCGAAGGTCCTTGGAGCTAATAGATAATTGGATAGATGATGTTGCATTTCTGCAATCGGTTTTTAATTATGGAGTTCCAGATTTTATAAAATCGGAGTTAAATAAACCAATTGATAATCAGCCAACCTATAGTGATTATATAGTTGCAATTGCCAATAAACATTTTGATTCTGTCAGTTACTTTGAAATTGGTGTTTCAGTTGGAAAGAACTTCTTTCAAATGATAAATGGTATTAATAATGCAAGCTTTACGGGATTAGATATTGAAGAGATTAACCCTATAATAGAAAAAAAGCTGCAGTTAAAAGATATTGTTGAATGGGATAGAATGGAAGGCTCTATTAAAAAAAATAAATCTTCCCTTCGAAAATATGTATCTAACGGTAAAGAAGTTAAATACCTATCAGCAGATGTTTGGGACCAAAATAGTTGGTCTAAACTAAGTGGCAATAAATTCAATATTATTTTTTCGGATGCTCTTCATACTCCCGAAGCAATTTTATTTGAATTTGAAATGCTAGTAAAGTTCAACCTGTTATCAGAAAAATTTATAATAATCTGGGATGATTTAGTAGGAAGTATGAAAGATTCTTTTTACAAAATCATAAAAAGATATGATAAGGCCTTTAAGGTAAAGGACGTTTATTTATTAAATGTGAATGGTTGGGTTGGGCAACATGAACAAGCTCATACAATAGGAATTCTATCAAACTTTGAAGTTTAATGAGAGTTGTACTTACAAACTTATCAAATGAACTTTATGAGCAAAGTCGCTTTGTTTTGAACAATTCTGCAAAGAAGTTTGGAGTACAAGAAGTATATTCTTATGACTTTGATGAGATAAAATATACCGCTTTCTTTTCAGCGAATAGAGAGATATTAGAGCAGCCAACGGGTTTAGGTTACTGGCTTTGGAAACCTTATATAATTCTAGAGGCTATGAAAAGACTGTCAGAGGGAGATATAGTTATTTACTCGGATTGTGGAATTGAAATCATTAACGATTTAGAACCATTACTAGAAATATGTAGAGCAAGAGAACCGATTTTGCTTTTTGGTAATGCTAATGATAGTAATTCTGCATGGACAAAAAGAGATTGTTTTGTGCTGATGGATTGTGATAATGAGTCCTATTGGAATAGTCCACATTGTGATGCAGCTTTTTCTCTGTTTCGAAAAAGCGAATACAGTATCAGGTTTTTAAATGATTGGCTACGATTTGGTAGTAATAAATATATTATTTCAGATTTAGAGAATGAATGTGGCTTGCCTAACCTACCCAATTATATAGCTCATAGGTGGGATCAATCTATCTTATCCTTATTGGCGCAGAAATATAAACTTTCTTTATACAGAATGCCAACGCAATTTGGTAATCATTATAAAATACATAGCGCTCGTGTACAAGGTGAATTTAACTGTGTAAATCAAAGCGACTATAGCCAGGTAAATTATTATTTTATTATTCCTTATTATAATTCACATTATGGCCAGCTACTTGACCATCATCGTAAAAAGAATAATAGTAATAGTGATCATAATACTCACCAGCAATCACAATATCCTAACAAAGGCATTCGTCAATATTTGAAAAGAGGTATAAAAAGACTAATAAAGGGAATGGGAATAAATGGTAAATTCTTTTCAAAAGAAACTGAAAGCTATAGTAGATTTCTCTTTTAATTTTAGTTAATTATAGTAGGTGATTATTTATGTCTTCCGTTTGAATAATTGCAAATCTGATCAATGCTTCATCCAAAAATTAGTATAATACTTCCAACATTCAACTCAGAAAAGTTTATATGCTCATGCCTTTCCAGCTTAGTTACCCAATCGTTTGAAAAAATTGAAATAATCATTCAGGATGGAATGTCTACGGATAATACGGTAAAGATCATTCAAGAGTTTTTAAATAAGCAGAACCAAGTTAATATAAGAATTGTTTCTGAAAAAGATAATGGTATTTATGATGCAATGAATAAGGCCATAAAAATGGCAAAGGGAGACTATATATACTTTCTAGGAAGTGATGATATTTTAATTGAAAGCAATTCTTTGCAAACTGTTTATGAGGCTATTGAAAAAAACAACTTCCCGGACTTTGTATATGGTAATGTACTCTTCGGTGAAACTAACTATCTATATAATGGGGAATTTGATATTTGTAAGCTGTATGATATTAATATCTGCCATCAAGCCATTTTTTATAAACGAACGGTCTTTAACACTATAGGTTTTTTTGATCTATCATTTCCAGCCTTGGCTGATTGGCACTTTAATATCAAATGCTTTCTTAACAGTCATCTTATAAAAAAGTATATCCCTGTATTGATCGCAAGATATGCAGCAAAGGGGTTTAGTTCTCAATTCAAGGATCCTTTCCTAGGCCAGAAGGAGTCTATAGTTAGGTTATTGGCAGTAAATGCTGAAAAAAATCAGTATCATCTGTTAATGCGTTACTTGTGTAATACCCAAAAACTAGCTGGTAGGCTTAAATCCTTTTATCATCAAGGCATGTATCATTTACTGCAAATCAAGAAAAAGATTTTCAGCCATACACCCAATAGAAAAATAGTTTAAAAGAATATTTATCACGTATAAATTTAAAACAATTAAGAGACGCTTGTTGCTCAATAGTTGAGCAATACTTTGTTGAAAATAATTTTGATCAAAAGTTACAATTGCCGGATTTGTAGAATCTGTCGATAGTTTCTATCTTAATGTTTATTGCCCTTTGTATGTTTCAATAATCGAAACAATTGGAAAAGTAAGAGTAGAGGCAATGTCATATTGAACTCCTGTAATTACATTAACCCAGGCAGGAAGGATAGAGGTTGTTAAACACATGGAGACTTTATTACTGCTTAATGAAAGTAATAATGATTTAGATTAAAAGACTCTACAATTTTAAAAGACAACTGGTGGTATCAGAAACTTGCAATGAATAGACAAAAAGCAACTACTCTATAGAAGTGCTGACTCAAAACTTTTATGACAAATGGATTCTGTCAATAATGGAAAAATAAGAGCTATTGCCATGTATCTCCCCCAATTTCATCCCATACCGGAAAATGATGAATGGTGGGGCAAAGGTTTTACGGAATGGACAAATGTAACAAAAGCAAAGCCCCTGTTTAAAGGCCATTACCAACCACATTTACCTGCAGACCTTGGGTTTTATGATTTGCGGTTACCCGAAATCAGGGAGCAACAGGCGCAGTTGGCAAAAGCGTATGGCATTTATGGGTTTTGCTACTACCACTATTGGTTCAACGGTCGCCGGCTTTTGGAACGACCTTTTGAGGAAGTGTTTAAAACCGGCAAGCCTGATTTTCCATTCATGTTGTGTTGGGCAAATGAAAACTGGACACGGGTTTGGGATGGAATGAATAATGAGGTCTTACTGGCACAAAACTATTCTGAAGAAGATGACCGGGCTCACATTAAAACCCTGATTCCTTATTTGAAGGACAGTAGGTATATAAAGGTGAACGGAAAACCTGTCATAGCCATTTATCGGTCCACCTCATTACCTTATCCAAAACGGACTACAGATGTATGGAGAGAAGAAGCCCGAAGGCAAGGGGTTGAATTATACATTTGTCGCTTTGATAATTCTTCTAGCATTGGCGAGTGCTACATTAAAGATGGAGGCTTTGATGCAGCAGTGAACTTCGAGCCATTTGGTTATCACTTCAATGAGTTCAAGGTGGAAATGGATCGGGTTAACCGCAAGCAGATCGGAAAAAGAATAATAGAAAAACTGCACCGCACACTATTGAAAAACTTTGATAAAGAAGCGTATAGAGAGGCATTGCAAAAGAAATGGCACATACTGGATTATAACAGCTACTCAGCATTTGTTTGCAATAAGGGCCTTCCTTCTTATAAATGCTTTCCAGGCATTACGCCTATGTGGGACAATTATGCACGTAAACAAAAGAACTATCTCATTTTTAAAAATGCTAGCCCTGAAAGTTATGGGCATTGGCTTCGGTTTATCGTTCAAAATTTTAAACCCTATTCTCCTGACGAAAATTTCATTTTTATAAATGCTTGGAACGAATGGGCAGAGGGTAACCATTTAGAGCCTTGCCAAAAATGGGGGCGTAGGTATCTGGAAGTCACAAAGGAAGTTTTGAACGGAAAGCAATAGGGGTAATGGAAAGTATACCAATACATTGTTTTAAGTAGTACTAACCCTTTTGGTCCAGCGATGAAACTGGTATTCTTATGTAAAGATTTGTAACTTGTATATGACAAACTTACAGAAGCCATTTAATGCTTACCCTGCTAATGAAAACAATAGAAATCAGCGCTTTGTTCATTCGATATACTAGCAGGCATGATCTCCATTATTATTTGTTCGAAAAGCCCAGCTTTATTGGAGCAAGTATCCCAAAATATTGCAGCCACTATTGGGCTGCCTTATGAGATCATAGCTGTTGATAATACAAAAGGAGAGTATGGTATTTGTGCAGCCTATAATAGAGGTGCAAAAAAGAGCAACTTCGAATGCCTGTGTTTCATGCACGAAGACATTTTATTTCATACCCAGAACTGGGGAAATGCGGTGGTTGATTTGTTGGCTGATCCATCCATTGGATTGGTAGGCGTTATTGGAAGTAAGTACTTAGTAAATGCCCCTGCCCATTGGTGGGGGGGAGGCATTGATCTTTGCCGCCGCCATATTATTGATGGGTATCCTGATGGTAAACAAGAATATGTATTACAAAACCCCGACAATGAGTCGATATCAGATGTAGTAGCTGTAGATGGAGTATGGCTATGTACACGCAGGCATATATGGCAGGAACACCCTTTTGATGAACAAACCTTTCCTTGGTTTCACTTTTACGACATTGATTTTTCGGCCCAGGTATTTCAGAATTACCGGGTTATAGTTACCTATAATGTTTTACTGGAACACTTCTCAAGAGGGAATATCGATCAATCATGGGTAAAAAGCGCAATTGCTTTTGTAAAGAAATGGCGCCGTCAATTACCGTTGGAAACTAAACCTTTACCAAAAGAAAAAGCGCAACAAATAAAAGAACGTGCCTATCAGGCTTTTGCCTCACGGTTGTTATCGTTACACTATGATAAACGAGTAACACTCAAGTATATTTTTAAAGCGCTTTCTTACGATTGTTTTAACCGGGATAATCTGTGGCGCGTAAAACAATTTATGAAAAACACATTACAGGTGAAATAGCAGTAAAATGAGATTAGCTATTATATCAATGTTGGATATAGCGCCATGGGGCGGAAGTGAAGTTTTGTGGTCTGCAACAGCAAAGCTGGCACTTTTGGCGAAACACGAAGTCTTTACTTCCACGTACTATTGGGAGCAGCCACCGGCAGTTATCAGAGAGCTAAGTCAATTGGGGGCTAAAACTCATTTTAGAAAGGGCTATCAACCCGATTTGGCCTCGCGCTTGCTAGAGCGTATCAGGCATGTCATAAAAAGCGAATCAAGAGAAATCAAAGCGTTAAAAAAGTTCAATCCAGAGAGGATATTGATCAATCAGGCAGGCGCTTACGATATGGTGCGCAACGCAGATCTCATGTCTTGGCTGTTGACTACCCCAAAACCTTTTTTTATCTGCTGCAATGGTTATCATGAAGATGAGGTATTGACAGAGGAAAGTAGAGCTATTCTCTTGAAGATATTTATGAAGGCAAAAGGAGTATTTGTAATTTGTAAGCGACAGGCTACTGTTATCATGAAGCAGTTGGCGCATCAACTTTCAAACATACAACTGATCAATAATCCGGTAAATCTGAAAGAGATCAAATGTCAGGAATTGCCTTCTTTTACTATGATTCAAATGGCAAGTGTGGCCAGTCTGCATGTTCATCTGAAAGGTCAGGATATCTTATTAGAAGTATTGAGTGCAGAGAAATGGAAAAGAAGGGCTTGGCAGCTCAATTTATATGGGGATGGTCCACATAAGACCTATCTTCAGGAGTTAGTGGAATACTTTGGGTTGCAAGGTCGCGTGGCTTTTAAAGGACATGTTCCTGACGTAAATAGTATCTGGCAAAACAATCATTTGTTAGTGCTTTGCTCTCGAACAGAATCGGGCCCCATGGCGCTAACGGAAGCCATGCTTTGTGGGCGGCCAACAGTGGCTACACGTGTGGGTAAGGTACCCGAGCTGCTGCAGGATAATCAGAATGGATATGTGGCGGCAGCTGCTACGGTTGTGTTGTTGGAGGAAGCATTAGAGCGTGCTTGGCAGAATAGGGAGAATTGGAGTGCTATTGGTAAGCGTGCACATGATTCAGCGTTAGCTATGGTAGATCTACATGCCCCGGAAACGTATTTGAATCTTTTGCTGACTGAATAAAGCATTCAGATATAAAGAGCTTCGTATTCGCTATATTGAAACTTTCGCTTACCATATCCATTACCTAAAGGAAACTTGTTTGAAAGTTTAAGTTGTTGTTGAAACCAATAAAAATGACATCAGCGCCTTTGGTCTCCGTTATATTGCCCTGTTATAATTATGGGAGGTACCTTTCGGATGCCTTAGAAAGTCTGTTAGCTCAGACCTATACAACCTGGGAATGTATTATAGTCAACGACGGCTCAACAGATGAAACAGAAGAAGTAGCTAAACGCTTTGCTCAAAAAGATACACGCTTCAAATACATCTATCAAAAAAATAGTGGTGTATCCATGGCCAGAAATCAGGCATTACAGGCAGCAGCCGGTACCTATTTCCAACTCTTGGACGCAGATGATATCCTGGAAAAAGATAAGCTAAAATTGCAAGTGGCATACTTGGAAGAAAACCCAGAAATAGACCTGATGTATAGCAGCATGATCTTTTTTAAAGAAGCCGATCCCAATTATGTTGTAGGTCCAAAATTAATGCATGACAAACAGCCGGTATCTGGTAGTGGAGAAGCATTGTTAAAACAACTCTTGGACGATAATCTTTTTTTACCAGGTTGTATGTTTTTTCGGAGAAGCCTATATGAAGAAGTCGGGCTATTTAAAAAAGGCATAGAGGGGATTGAAGATTGGGATTACTGTTATCGGGCAGCCTTATTGCAAAAGACCTTCTTTCATGATAGCAGAAGCGGAACCTGTTTGCTAGTTCGGAGTCACGATAACAATGCCTCTAACAATAGCAAAACAATGCTTATCCATAAGATCAAAGCCAGGCTGGCTTTGATGGAAGAGACAGATGCGCTCCTGACCAAAAAGCAGGCAGCATTTTCTAAAAGTTTTCTATACCGGGCTGGTAGGCTACACAAAGCATTTTTGAATCGCGATAAGTCCCGGTTGTATTTATATCATGACAATATTTTTAAAGGAGTCGGTAGCGTATTACGGCACGGATACTATTCCGGTAAACCTTTTTTCGCATTGTATGATGGAGCATATTGGATTAAAGAGCGAATAAAAAGAAAGATGCGATGGCCGTAGCGTTAATCCGGGTATTGGAAATGAATCCACTAATGAATTTGTTATAGTAAAGCTGAGGATAAGCTTCAGTTAGCATTGTAAGTTTGAAAACACACTTCTATATGCCGCCTTTAAAAAACAAGAAGTTTGATGAACTGATTGTGCTCTATGATTTTACGCTGGCAGGAGGTGCAAGTAGGCCCATCTATAATTATTACAAGCATCAACAAGAATCAGCTGGAAAAAGAATGGTTTTGTTGCGCTTGTTTACCAGGCGTAGCTTTTTGAAGTTGTGGTATTATGGTTTCTTGTCTGAACGGATAATTATAAACGGTCTCCCTTGCTTTAACTATTGGCAGGTTCTTTTGCTTTGCGTTTTAAAAAGAGGAGTGGTGATCTATTTGCATGAGGCAGCACCTCATGTCGAACCTTTTGCACAAAGACATGCCTTAAAATTCAAAGCTTTTTGTTGGATGCTTCGGAATAGAAAGGTAGCTTTTGTTTCTGAATGGCAAAGGCATTACTTTTTAAAGTGGACGACCGTTCCACGTTATAAAATAGTTTACAACAACATAAATTTTCCTTATGAGCAAAAGGCTGAAAAAGGTAAGATAACCATTGCTATGGTGGGTTACCAAAGTCGTTATAAGAATGCTGGGTTTTTCTCGAAAGTGGCTGATGAGGCTGTTAACAGGTACCTGCCTTATGAGTTTATTTGGATAGGGGGGGAAGGAGGAGAAATGAGCCAGATGTACCACTCTCCAAATGTTCGGTGGTTAGGTGATCTGGAACATGTAATGGATGCACTCAACAGTATTGATATTTTGTTTTTCACCTCTTACGGCGACACATTTGGTTTGGTCATTACAGAAGCCTTATACAAAGGGAAAAAAGTAGTTTCTTTTATAGAGAATGGTTTGGCCCCATTTGTCTCAAAATTAAAAGGTTGCCGTGTCTACGAACAATTTGATGAAAGTCTTGTTTTAGAATTGATTGATCAGGTGTTGAAGGAAGAGGTGAATGTAAAAGAGCATAGAGATTTGGTGGAACACCTATGTTCAATGGATAATTTTAAATCCCGTCTAGAAGAGCTCTTTGCAATGCCAGATGAATAGCAGAGGCATATTCCTGAAAGCAAAGTATTATTAGCTCAATAAGAGAAGCAGTTATGAATAACCGTAACACTTGGCTGAATTATTTTATAAAATGGTTTGTATATAGGAGCAGAAAAAAGAAAGTCTTATTTTTATTTTAGTGTTTTTTTTGAAAGGAACATGATACATAAGAATAAGTAATAAACACGCTCAAATTTTAATGGATTATCTACTCTTCTGTACTTCTTGTAAACAATTTCATGACCTGCCTTACGAGTACATAGCATTGTTTTTCTAATCTCTCCTTGAAAATAAAGCGTAAGCGGTGAATGAGTTATAGCCGTTGATGCTTGTAATTAGTACTCATTTGAAACAATGGCAAGCTGTTTGTGTGCTAAGCTTTCTTCTATCACACAAGTAAAGATCAAGGTTTGTATTCGAGTGAATAAAGGCATAAAGGCTTGAGATCAATTGCTGTCCTTGTGAACTATTATTAAAGTAAATAAATGATCACTATTATTTATTTATAGCAGATTATCCTCACACTATGTAGAAGTCCCTATAAAGCTGCTAACCTTAAAAAACGCAATTATGCCGCGACTTCTGCACATGATTGACTCCTTAGGCTTGGGTGGTGCTGAGCAACTACTGGTAGCCATCATTAATGATTTACACGAGTTCGAGCATCATATCATTATATTGAATGATCCTGAAGATTTAAATCAGGAGATTACTGTCGATCATCAATTGGTAAACTTGCACATGGCCAGCCACCTGAAACTGTTTACACAAGCGAAAAAGGTCAGGCAATATATTCAGCAAAATGGAATAGATATAGTGCATTCACATCTCTATTTTTCCAATATTTTGGCCCGGTTGGCTGTTCCCGCAACTGTACCCTTATTTAATAGCCTTCACACAATATCTAGTCTGGATAATTACTGTAAACATAAACTGACGCTGTATATTGATCAGTGGACATATCGGAAACGTCATCATATTGTTGCCGTTTCGAAACAGGTGTTGGATGATTATAAGCAATGGGTGGGTTTAAAAGGTGCCGCCACTGTGTTAAATAACTTTATCGATGATGAATACTTCCAGGCGCCAGCTAAAAAAACGATTTCTACACACCCATTGCGCCTGGTAGCTATTGGTAATTTAAAAGAAGTGAAAAATTATCGCTATCTGGTGGAGGCCTTTAAGCACTTGTCAAATGATGTTACACTAGATATTTACGGTGAAGGCGCACTTCGTCCCACGTTGGAAAAAGAAATTGAAAACAGTCATTTGCCAATACGACTAATGGGGGCTCAAAACCAGTTGCATAAGGTGCTTCCTACTTATGATGCCTTTATAATGAGTTCCTTATTTGAAGGAGGGCCTTTAACATTATTACAGGCAGCTGCCTGCGGTCTTCCCGCCATTATATCCGACATCCCCAGGTTTCATGACGTGATGGACGACCATGCAGTATTTTTTTCATTACAAAATCCAATGGATCTGGTAGGTAAGATCAATGCCATTCTCAAAGGCGAGTTGTCTATTTTAGACCATGTAAAACCAGCGTTAGAACATATCAGACGTTTTGCAAAAAAGGAAACTTATTTGGCCAAACTGCGCCAGTTATACCAAAGCAAATTATTGCATCCTAGCTCTAATCCACAGGCGTTTGAACAAGTGGCTTTTTAAGGCTTTGTAAATCCTATGCTCACAAACTTTTTAGTTACTTACATTATCAGGTTGCTATTTTGAACTTTTAAGAAATGCGTATTAGATATTGGTTTATTCTGTTGGTAGCCCTGTTCTTTAATTCTAAAGCAGCTAATACGTCGCCTTTTTATTCTCAAAGTATTTATGCCGATCAGCTGGATGATGGATTGTTTCAGCAATCGTTGGCGGATCTAAAATTTTATTTGCAAAAGGCAACGAACAAGGATTTTACCACGCAGCTATTTGATAAGCAGATTAACAAAGGCATTTACATTTTATTGAATCAGCCCGGCATCATCTCTACTACTCTTTTTGAAAGGTTAAAAAAGGGTTCTGTTGAAGATTTTGTTTTAATGGGTGATAAAGAAAAATTGGTAGTTGTAGCCAATCATCCCAAAGGTTTATCCAGGGCTATCTATACCTATTTGGATTGGCTAGGAGTTAAATGGTATTTCCCTGGTGATGAATGGACATCCGTTCCCTCGCTCTCGCAAATAACTTTTTCCAAAACACAATACATATCACCTTCTTTTTTGATACGCGATTTTTTCGGTACAGGCGGCATCGTGCCTATAAAAGCAGTGGACCCTAATGGCTCGCTGTCTGGGAAATGGGAAGAATGGAAACGTCGAAACAGACTAGGTGGACAGCTGGTATTGGCTGGGCATTATGGAGAGGCCTTTAATTTAAAGTATCGTAAAGAATTGGAGGCCCATCCAGAGTATCTGGCATTAGTGAGTGGGAAGCGTCAATGGAGTACAACGGCCAAGTGGAACATAAGCAATAAAGCGTTTAGAGATTTATTTATTGCCGATCGTATAGAGGAGTTGAAAAAAAAGCTGCAACAGGTTAAATACAGCAATGAAATCACCACCATTTCAGTAGAACCTGCAGATGGCTATGGCGATTGTGAATGCGAGGATTGTAAAAGGCTGGGATCGGTGAGTGATCGATACTTTTTTCTGGCCAACGAAGCTGCAAAGGCGGTTGCAAAAATTTCGCCTTTTGCATACGTAAATCTTTATGGTTACAATACCCATGCCGCACCACCTGCTTTTACACTGGAGCCTAATGTCATTGTCCAAATCATACCCTATGCTTTTCAAAAGATCAGTACTCCAGAACAACTGATTACTGATTGGAGAAAAAAGTGCCAGAACTTATTTCTCTATGATTATTATGGCATACCGGACTGGCACTATGATACACCATTAACAGCGGGATGGTCACCTGCTGGTTTGGTGAATAAGATAAAAGATTGGAAAAGGTTTGCGATTAAAGGATTTATGTTAGAGTCTTCGTACAGTATAGGCAGTACAGGATTGGGATTGTACTTTATGAGCCGGTTGGGTTGGAATATGAATGAGCAAGTAAACCCTATACAGAACGGCTTTTATAAAAACATGTTTGGGCAGGCCGCTTCGCAGGTAAGAGCATTTTACGAAAAGATCAATGGCAGTTTTCAAGGAGCTGCAGATCTGCCCTACTTGTTAAATCAATTAGAGCAGGCTAGTATAATTAGTAAAAATGATAAGGTGAATGAAAGGATCCAATTGCTTCAGGCCTACTTGCATTATTTGATAGTTTATTATCAATGGCAGGCCGCTACCCCAGAAAGCAGGGACAAGACATGGGAAGAACTTGTCAGCTATACGTGGCAAATTTATCCTACGGCCATTGTGCATACCACAAGGCTTGCACAATTGTTTAACACAAAAGCGCCAAATAATACCATTCGAAACGAATGGCAATTGCAGGGAGCTGCTACTAATAAGTTAAAAGATATACGATCTATAACTAGTAATGATATGAGCGAAACGTTCATAAAAGATCGCCAATCATATCCTTTATTGGAGGATTTTGTTTATGAAAGCAAAGGCAGGACTGAAAATTTTATAGTAAAGCCAGGTGCTGCCGGGAACTCTCAGGAAATGATGCTTTTAGACATTCCGGAAACTTACGTCAGGGCCAGTAAAGACGGGTATTTTACATTTAGTATAAAAGTAAACGACGGATCTCAGAATAATCAGCAACAAACTGCCACCATACAGTGTCTGGATACACCAAGCAACAAAAAGGTTTTTGAGCAGAGCGTCTCAATTGACCGCAACTGGAAACAACTTCAGATCAAATTACCTGCTTCCAAATCGTTTAGGCTGGTAGTTAAAAACAGTAACTGGATTCGAATGCAATTCCAACTAGATCAATGGGTGTCATTTAAAAACATTCCGGTTCATGCCGTCATGGGCCGGTTGTGGTTTTATGTGCCTTCAGATGTGAGCTACATTTATTTCAGTAATAACAATAACCAGCAGCCTTCATTTCAGGATGCAGCAGGCAAGCCTTTAAAAATTGATGCTGTAAATAAGCAGCACCTGTACCGTATTAAAGTAGGAGCGTCTACTGGCGATCGCTGGTTCTCTATAAATGAAAGCCAGTATAAGTTTTTGCAGTTTTATGCGATTCCTGGTTTGTTTTTCCTGCACCCTGGTTTTATCGTACGGCAAGGTTCCAAATAGTACCGCTACGTGCAGTATATTTGACCTTAATTTCCAAAATTATGTGCGGGATAGCCGGATTTGTTGATTTCAGAAATAATAGCAGTGAAGAAATTCTAGCGCGTATGTCTTGCGCTGTACCCCATCGCGGCCCAGACGGCCAAGGAGTTTACCTGGCACAGGCGCCAACCGCTCAAATTGGCTTGGGGCACCGTCGCTTGTCAATCATAGACCTGAGTACTTCGGCTAATCAACCCATGCATTATGAGGGCCTGCACCTTGTATTTAATGGAGAGATTTATAATTATAACGAAATCCGGGACCGGCTGATTGAACTGGGGCATGTTTTTTCAACGCATTCAGATACAGAGGTGATATTACATAGCTGGAAGGAATGGGGTGAAAATGGAATAGCACAATGGCGGGGTATGTTTGCCATTGCTATTTATGATGAAACTAAAAATGAAATAATCTTTATCCGAGACAGAGCGGGGGTTAAGCCTGTCCATTATTATTGGAAAGACGGGTTGTTCCTTTTTGGCTCTGAGTTGAAGTCTATTGTAGCGCACCCGCATTTTAAAAAGGAAATTAATCGTGATGCTGTAGCTTCCTTCTTGCAGTATGGTTATGTTTCTTATCCGCATTGTATTTATCAGGATACCTATAAGTTAGCGCCAGGACATCTCTTACGGTTGGATCTTACACAAAAGAAAATAGCCATTCAACAATACTGGAATGTCTATGATTATTATAACAAGCCGAAGCTAACCATTGACCTTCCAACGGCTATTGAAGAAACAGAAAAGATTTTGCAGGAGGCATTTCAACTACGCATGGTGGCAGATGTGCCGGTAGGTGTGTTCTTAAGCGGGGGCTACGATAGTTCATGTGTAACAGCTTTGCTGCAAAAAAACAGCACGGAAAAGATCAAAACCTTCACTATTGGATCAACTGCTGATCATTTGAATGAAGCCCCATTTGCCAAAGAAATAGCAAACCGATTAGGGACCGACCACACAGAATATTATTGTACCCACCAGGAGGCTTTGGAGATCATTCCCGAGTTGCCTTTTTATTATGACGAACCCTTTGCTGATAGCAGTGCCATTCCTACGATCTTAGTGAGCCGGATGGCCCGTAAAAAGGTGACAGTTGCGTTATCGGCAGATGCCGGTGATGAAATATTTGCAGGGTACAACCGCTATGATTATATAAGCCGTTATGGGCAGCGTTTACAGTCCATTCCAAAACCCTTCCGTAAGCTGGCTGCAGCGGCTATGGAAAGTATTTCTTCTGAAAGCTTACCTTATCTACGCAACAAACGGAATTTTCACAGTCGCTACGATAAGCTAAAAAACTTGTTGAATGATCCTTCCACCTCGCAACTCCTGAAAAATTTAAGCCATGTATTCTCACAAAAAGATATAGAAGCAATTTTTCAACTACGTGTACAGGAATTACAGACAGCGCACGACAGCACCGAGCTGAAACCATTGTTTAGTGATCCATTATCATATATGATGGCTATCGACTATCAAACCTATATGGTAGATGATATTTTGCAGAAGGTAGATCGGGCTACAATGTCAACCAGTTTAGAAGGCAGGGAGCCTTTTCTGGACCAACACATAATTGAGTGGGCCGCACAACTTCCATCAGATTATAAATACCACCAGGGTCAGAAAAAATACATACTAAAACAGATAGTCCATAAATATATACCTCAAGAGGTAATGGAACGTCCTAAAATGGGCTTTGCTATACCGGTAGAGTCATGGCTGACTAATGAATTAAAAGAGTTGGTTCAATATTATCTGAGTGAAGCAAAGCTAAATGAACACAACCTGTTCAACATTTCACAGGTTAAAAAGCTAACAGATGAATTCTTTAGCGGCCGCACCGAAAAATACCTGAAGATCTGGCACCTGTTGATGTTTCAGATGTGGTATGAAAAGTGGATGGCCTAGTAAGAATGCTTGAATGCATAGCCAGTAATACTGATTTTTTACATAATAACTATCGACTCTTTTTTGAAAAAAGTACTATACATTACCTATGATGGCCTCACTGACCCCTTAGGTCAATCGCAGATTTTGCCTTACTTGCGACATTTGTCTCAGCAAGGCTATCAGTTTACCATCTTGAGCTTTGAGAAAAAGGCCCGGTATCAAAAAGAAGGTGCATTGATCAAATCAATAACTGAAAGTTATGGAATCAATTGGGCACCTCTTTTCTTTACGGCCAATCCTCCCATACTCTCCAAAATGTATGACCGGCATCAAATGTGGCAAACGGTGCTTTCATTACATAAAAAGCACAAGTTCGATTTAACGCACTGCCGGAGTTATATAGCCGCAGAAATGGGCTTGCGTTTGAAACAACGGTTTGGTGTGAAGTTTTTATTTGACATGCGGGGTTTCTGGGCTGATGAAAAAGTAGACAACGGGCAGTGGAATCTTAAGAAACCTTTGTATAAGTACATTTACCAACACTATAAAAAGAAAGAAGCTGAGTTTTTACTAAAGGCAGATGGTATCGTATCATTGACCCAGGCTGGTAAGGAGTATATACTTGGTCAGAAAGCATACCGGAATCTATCTATATCAGTTATTCCCTGTTGCGCTGATTTGCAGCATTTTAATTACCAGGCAGTGTCAGAAGAGGAGGTGAACAAGCAAAAAGCGCATTTAGGTATTCCGGCTCAGGCTAAGGTGATCACTTATTTGGGATCTGTAGGAGGGTGGTATATGACAAAGGAAATGTTTGATTTCTTTGCCTTACTGTCTGCAAAGTATCCGGAGTATGTAATGCTGGTACTTACAAAAGATGATCCGGAAATTGTAAAACAAGAAGCAGAAAGAAGTGGCGTTTTGCCAGAAAAGCTTTTTGTAACTTATTCTACCCGGCAACAATTGCCAGCCTATTTAGGAATGTGTGAAAGCAGTGTATTCTTTATCCGCCCCACTTTTTCTAAAAAGGCATCTTCTCCTACCAAGCATGCCGAATTGATGGGTATGGGCATTCCTGTTGTTTGTAACGATATTGGCGATACCGGAAATATCATTCACGCCACCCAAACAGGTATTTTAATAAACAAATTTGATCGTGAAGAGTTGGTCAATGGTGTTGAACAATACGAACGTCTTCAGGAAGTGAGTAAAGCCACTATACGAGCCAGCGCACAACAGCTGTTTGATTTAGAGGCAGGGTCAGAAAAATACCTACAATTGTATCGAACTATATTGGAAAACCCAAAGGCTCCAACTAATTATAGCTAATGCCAGAAAAGAAACGCGTTTTATTTTTAGTGCCCTATCCCTTACATCGGGCGCCCTCTCAACGATTTCGAGTGGAGTTATTTTTGCCTATACTGAAACAACAGGGTGTTAATTACCGGCTTAGGCCATTTATGGACGAAGCCACATGGGAGGTGCTTTATAAATCGGGTTCTCCACTGCAAAAAGTATGGGGGGTTGTGAAAGGCTTTATTAAAAGGATAAAGGATGTTGTATTTATAGTGCCACAATACGATTATATTTTTATTCACCGCGAAGCCACTCCTATTGGCCCTCCTATAGTAGAATTTATTGTCAGTAAGCTATGGCGTAAGAAAATTATTTATGATTTTGACGACGCCATTTGGATTCCTAATACAACACAAGAGAATAAAATAGTTAATTGGGTAAAGGCCTTTTGGAAAGTAAAGTATATCTGCAAATGGTCTTACAAGGTTGTAGGAGGAAATGACTACTTATGCCAATTTGCAAAGCAATACAACAAGAATGTTGTTCTTATTCCTACATGCGTAGATACAGTAAATCAACATAATCAATTAAAAGAACAGCAGACCGAAAGGGTTGTAATTGGGTGGACAGGTAGCCATTCTACAATGAAGTTCTTAGATGAGATAATAGAAGTATTATCCAGGATAACGGAAGAATTTAATGTTGATATACTCATCATTTCAAATAAAGCACCACAGTTCACAATAAAGAACTTACGCTTTATCCCTTGGCAGGAAGCTACAGAGGTTGAAGATCTGCTGCAAATGAACATAGGGGTAATGCCATTAGAGGCAGATCCATGGTGTGAAGGCAAGTGTGGATTTAAATTGATTCAATACATGGCATTGGGTATACCAGCTGTAGCAAGTCCCATTGGTGTAAATAAGCAAATTATCGATGAGGGGCAAAATGGATTTCTCTGT
Organism: Flavisolibacter tropicus; assembly: GCF_001644645.1. Lineage (NCBI taxonomy): Bacteria > Pseudomonadati > Bacteroidota > Chitinophagia > Chitinophagales > Chitinophagaceae > Flavisolibacter > Flavisolibacter tropicus. Next base: position 4,743,758 of record NZ_CP011390.1, read on the forward strand.
AACACAAAAGAAGAATGGTATAACACAATCGCCCTCTTAATTCAGGATGTAGAAAAAAGACGCTTATTAGGGACAAAAGGACAAGCAAAAATTAAGGCACAATTCAGTATTCAGGCTAATGCCGGGGCTTTCGTTGACCTTTTCAATTGAGGTATAGGATTTCTTTGAGCTAGCTTATCATAATTTAAAATGATCATTAAAAAGGCGCCATAAAAGGGTAAACAAGGAATTTTATAACGCGAAAGAGAACCGAAGTTATAAGATGATATGCCCACCGCAAACGCAAAGATTAGTGAGAAGATAAGGCAGAATAAGAGATTAGGGTCTTTGGCTATTAGTTTAAAAGTATTTAATACTCCTCTCTTCCGGAAAGCTTTAAATGTAAAGTAAGCGAATAGTACAGCTTCTATGGCTGAAAGAAATACAATCACCTTTCGTGCTTCCCAAGGAAAGGGACGGAACAAGGTTACCACAACAGCTTGGGGAAACTTCTTTATCATACCACCTATACTGGGATCAAACTCTCCTAAATCATAAGCAGAACCTTCATCTCGCCCTGATACATAATAGATCCATTGGCGAGTAGTTTCTGCTGTTTTAGCAATGTTGTCCAAAGAATATCGTTGCAGCTCTTGGGCAAATAGCCGGGTAAAGAAAAGAAAGCCCACAATGGCAATCCCAATAAAAGCAATCCTGGTAAGGAAACGTAAAGCCGTTGATTGTATCCTGGAAGAATAGATGGTTAGTAGCCAAATAGAAAGGGCGGGCATAAAGCCAAGAAGAATGTAGATTTTGATCAAAAAGATGGAAAAGAAACTAAGGATCAAAAGCGTTACATTTTTGACTGAAAAATCTGCGTAAATAAAAATTCTAAAAGTGGTATATGTTAGCCAGCCTAAGCCAAACATACATACGGTGTCTTTGAATATCGCCGATCCCCACACAAAGGTGCTGGGAATAAAAAGGAAGGCTATGGCTAGCTCTTTATAGATCTTAGGGTATAAATTGGCAAAGGTTCTATACATGGCCCAAACACCTGTAAAAGAGAAAAAGGCAAAGAAGAGGGCTATGGGCAAATAAGTAGTGCCGGTAAACAAGCCAAAAACAGCTGCTATGGCTGCAACTGAATAAGAGGCAGGATCTCTATACCATTCCATTTGAGAGACGTAGGGATAAAGTTCTGGATTGGTTTCAACTGATTGTCTTGTTATCAATTTAAACCAGGTGGTAAATGAATCCTGTAAAGAAGAATTAATGATCTTGGTATGCGTAAAGTAATTAAATGTATCTCCGCCGCCATAGTAGTATTGATAGACCAGTGCAATAAAGATGGCTCCGCCAAATTTTACATACAATCCTTTCATGAAATATTCCCGTAATGGATGGCCCAAGGGATAACGCTTATCGCGCATCCGCTTGGCAATGGCTGTTAGTATCAGAAAGTAAATTGGTGTAAGTAGGAAGTCCCAGATAGTTAAATACTGCACAGGCTTGATTTCTTCAAAGGCGAAAATAACGTTTTCGTGCCGCTGATATTTGATTTTACTTTCTTTCATTCCCTTATTTTCGCTATCCTTAACAAAATGCCCAGAGTTTTACGCATATTAAATCGACTGGCCGTAGGCGGCCCCGTGCTGAATGCAACGTACCTGACAAAGTACCTGGCTCCTGAATTTGAAACCATTTTGGTGGTTGGAGAGCGGGAAAGTCATGAAAAAAGTGCTGATCATCTTACTGAAGCTTTAGGGATTGAATGTGTGACCATTGAAGGAATGGGTCGGTCAATTAACCCCACTTCTGACTATGTGGCCTATCAAAAGCTCAAGAAGCTAATAAAGGACTATAAGCCGGATATCGTACATACCCATGCCGCTAAGCCCGGCGCTATCGGGCGATTGGCAGCTTCGGCGGTCAAGGTGCCAGTAATTGTACATACCTTTCATGGCCACGTATTCCATTCTTACTTTAATTCCTTAAAGTCTAACTTCTTTATCCAGACAGAGCGATTCTTAGCCCGAAAGAGTGATGCTATTATTGCCATTAGTAATCAGCAGCATAAAGAGCTAACCGAAGAGTTCCGGATAGCGCCTAAGGAAAAGTTTCGTGTTATACCGCTAGGCCTGGATCTGGACAAATTTCAAACCAACCAGGAAGAAAAACGAAAACAGTTCCGTAAAGCCTTTGGTTTGGCTGATGATGAAATTGCTATTGGTATTATCGGTCGCCTGGTGCCGGTTAAGAATCATATCCTTTTCTTGCATGCGCTCAAGCATCTATTGAATAATACATCCAAAAAGGTAAAGGCATTTATTATTGGTGATGGAGAAACCCGCCATTCCTTAGAAACGCTGGCAAAGCAACTTGGGATTGCCTACAGTACTGAAAAAGATACCAATCACGTTAATTCATTAGTATTTACATCCTGGCGGAGCGATGTAGATTACATTATGGCAGGTGTGGATATTGTTACTTTAACTTCTTTTAATGAAGGTACCCCCGTAAGTTTGATAGAAGCACAGGCTGCCAATAAACCCATTGTCTCTACTCGAGTAGGAGGAATCAGTGATATTTTGCTTGAGGGTGAAACCGGCCTGCTAGCCGATGTGCAAGATGAGGCTACCTTTGCGCAGCACTTGTTACAGTTGGTAAACGACGATGCACTCCGTTTACGCCTAGGTGCTAACAGTCGCGCGCATGTAATGCAGCGATTTAGTTACCAGCGACTGATGCGCGATATGTCGGCGCTTTACAATGAACTGCTTGAAAAGAAAAAGGGATAGATATGTTTTTCTGGAAAAAGAAAACTGAGCCGGTTGATCTTTCTTGGTTAGGTGTGGATATGCATTCGCATCTAATTCCTGGTATTGACGACGGCTCTCCGGATATGGCCAGCAGTATTGCGCTTATTAAAGATTTGCAGCAATTGGGCTATCGCAAGCTTATCACCACACCTCATATTTTATCCGGACTTTATCCTAACACGCCTGAAATAATTCAAAGTGGCCTTGCTGAAGTGAAACAGGAGCTTGCTGCCCAGAAGATCAATATTGATATACATGCCGCCGCTGAATACTTTATCGACGAACAGTTTCAGGAACAGCTTAGTGAAAAAATACCTTTATTAACACTTAAAGACAACTTAGTGTTGGTAGAGTTCTCTATGATTACTGCTCCTTTGGATCTGCAGGACGTACTGTTTGAAATGCAGCTACAGCACTACCAGCCCATCATTGCACACCCGGAGCGTTATGTATACCTGCGCAGCCGGCTGGAGTTTTTTGAAGAATTGAAGCACGCTGGCGCGCACCTACAGCTGAATTTGCTTTCGCTAACCGGGCACTATGGCGTACATGTGCGGGAATTAGCGGAATACTTACTTAAGAATGGCCTATATGACTATGCGGGAACTGACTTACATGGGCCCCGCCATATTGAAAAATTAAAAACCCTTTCCTCTTCTCCATTATATTCCATTTTAAAAGACGCCAATCTTAAAAATACCAGCCTGTAACCGCAGATCGGTAGATTTTAGAATAGATAGATAGTGCATGAAGTTCAGAGAATAACACAATGTGGTTTAGTGTTCTTTATGCTTCCTAGCGCTTTCCCATCTTTGTAGTTTCCTCTCCTTAAATTTTAATCATTTGCCTCTTATTTATCAACAAATAAACCTGTGAACCGGTAAGCTGCAAATTTTCCTACTCATCTTCATTAATCTATAAATCCTAGTTCTCTCAACTTTTTTTTATTTTGTTTGTCATTATTAGCTGATGGGATTTACAATTAAAGAATTGGAGACATTGTCGGGTATCAAAGCCCACACCATTCGTATTTGGGAGCAACGTTACCATTTTTTAAAGCCTACGCGTACTTCTACCAACATACGCACCTATAGTAATGAGGAGCTCAAAACCATCCTTACAGTTGCCCTACTCAACAAACATGGATATAAGATCTCCCGTATTGATACCATGCCGCCCGAGCAGCGCAACAAGGAAGTGATTAATTTATCTTCTGAAGAAGCGCAGAATGAATATTTAGTGAATGAGCTGATTAGTGCAATGATAGATCTGGATATTTATGGGTATGAAACACTCTTGAATGATTGTATTCAACGGGTGGGCATTGAAGCCACTATTAAAACCATCATTTTCTCGTTTTTGGAAAAGATTGGAATTCTTTGGCAAACAGGCCATATCAACCCGGCTCATGAACATATTGTTTCTAACATAATTCGTCAGAAGCTGGTGGTAGCTATTGAAGGATTGCCATTCCCTGAGCAGCAAAAGCCATTGTTGCTATTGTTGTTACCAGAAGATGAGCATCATGAGTTAGGGCTTTTGTTCGTTTATTACCTGCTCAAGCAAAGAGGTTTGCCGGTTATCTATTTAGGCGCCAATGTGCCCTTAAAAGATGCGCAATATGTAATTAGTCTAAAACAGCCAGATCATATATATCTTCATTTAACGTCATCTCCTTCAAAGGCCAGTTTCCAAAAATACCTGAAAGGCCTAGCGGCTTCCAATTCGTCTAGTAAAGTAGTGCTTTCTGGCCATATTGCCGAGAGTTTTCCAGGCATAAATGGGCAGTTACTACCGCTGCATACGTTGTCTCAAGCTATTACTTATATATCTTCTCTGTAATGACTGCCTGATAGTGTCTTTATTCTTGCGTTTAGCTGATATAAAGGGTGGCAAACCACGTATGGCTACCTAATTCCTCTCGGTCATATTGTTGTACTAATCTTTATTAATACATCTAAATCATTCTATTAAGCCGTATATAAGCCGTCTCTTTATAGGGGCAGCTTATAGGCGGTTTATATACGGCTTATATACAGGTTATATACGGGATATTGCTGAAAAATGAGATGAGTATAGGGGATTTACAAGCCTGCTGCCTTTTCTAATTTTCTTGTATCAAGCCTTATTTATAGGTAGCCTGTATGCTCATTTTCTAAGAATAACTAAGGACTGAATAATAGTTGAGCCAATGCTATGATGGCTTTTTTGTTTAAATAAATATTTTATTTGTTAAACAAAACTGTTTAACTTTATCTTGTAAAATGTTAAACAATATGAGTACGCAGGAGTTTAATACCATAGTGGTAGCTAATGCAGACGGGCTAAAACCCTTTGCCATTACCCTGACGAGGGACCATGAAGCGGCGCAGGATCTGTACCAGGAAACACTGTTTAAAGCCATTGCTCATAAAGACAAATACCAACCGGGTACTAATATCAGGGCTTGGCTTTGTACAATCATGCGTAATATTTTTATTAATGATTATCGCCGCAATGAGCGTAAACATCAAATCATTGATACTTTACGATATGTAGAACACCAAAACAGCTATTCATTAAATGCAGAGAGAAACGTAAGATTAAAGGAAATCCATTCTGCTATTCACAACTTACCTATTATCTTTAAAAACGCTTGTGTTTTATACCTGCAAGGGTATAAGTATAATGAGATCGCATTGGCCTTGGATGAGCCTTTGGGAACTATTAAAAGCCGGATTCATTTTGCCCGTAAACTATTACAGAAACAAGTAGATCGTTGAGTAAAAAAGTTACCATAATAGGGGCTGGGTTTGCCGGCTTGTCCGCTGCTGCATTTATGGCCAAAGAAGGCTGGCAAGTAACTGTTATTGAAAAGAACGCTACAGCTGGAGGTCGCGCACGCCAATTAAAAGCAGAGGGCTTCACATTTGATATGGGGCCAAGTTGGTACTGGATGCCCGATGTATTTGAACGCTATTTTCAACAGTTTGGTAAACGAGTAAGGGATTATTATACACTTACTCGTTTAGATCCTTCCTATCGTGTGTATTGGCCCAATAGTCAAACAGATATTCCCGCAAACTATGAATCTTTAAAAGCATGGTTTGATTCTATAGAAAAGGGAAGTGGTGTGCAGCTGGACACTTATTTAAAAGAAGCTGCTCATAAATACAGTATTGGTATACAGCAATTAGTATATAAACCAGGTCAATCACTTTCTGAGTTTATGGATTGGGAAGTTATTAAAAATGTATTTCGCCTGGATGTGTTCACTTCTATAAAGCGGCATATAGCTAAATATTTTAAGCATCCCAAACTGCAACAACTCATGGAGTTTCCTGTATTGTTTTTAGGAGCGTTGCCAAAGGATACACCCGCTTTGTATAGCTTGATGAATTATGCTGATATTAAAGGTGGTACCTGGTATCCGGAAGGAGGAATGTATTCCATAGTTAGCGCCATGCAGCGCTTAGCAGAAGAGTTGGGTGTTTGTTTTCAGTTTAACGAAGAAGCCAAAGAAATTGTTATTGAAAAAGGAAAGGCAAAGAGGTTGGTAACGGATAAGGATAGTTATAATACTGATGTAATCATTAGCGGTGCCGATTACCATTTTACCGAAAGTCAACTCCTGACTGCCCCATACAGAAGTTATACAGAAGCCTATTGGAATAAAAAAGTATTAGCTCCCTCTTGTTTAATCTACTATGTAGGGTTAAATAAAAAACTGCCTGGCGTGTTGCATCATAATCTCTTTTTTGATGTACCTTTTGAACAACATGCTGGCCAGATTTATACAAATAAGCAGTGGCCTACTGAACCTTTGTTTTATTTAAGTGTTACTTCAAAAACAGATGGTCGAGTAGCACCTGCTGAAGGAGAGAATTTGTTTATTCTTATTCCCATTGCCGCTGGTTTAGAAGGTGATACAGAAACTATTCGTGAGCATTATTTCCATCAGGTATTGACACGTATTGAAAAGAGAACTGGGCAATCTTTGCATAACCATATTATTTATAAGAAAAGCTATTCCGTATCTGATTTTAAAAATGATTATCACTCGTTCAAGGGCAATGCCTATGGACTAGCCAATACCCTTTTGCAAACCGCCATTTTAAAACCATCCTGCCAGAGTAAAAAGGTGAAGAACCTTTTTTATACCGGTCAATTTACTGTGCCTGGTCCTGGTGTGCCGCCAAGCCTTATTAGTGGTGAGGTGGTATCGAAACAAGTTATTAAACTGTTCAAAGAAAGATGATATGACGGTGGAAACCTTTAACCAAGCCAGCTATGATTGCAGTAAGGCCATTACTATCAAGTATAGCACTTCTTTTTCTTCGGCTATCAAACTATTACATGCCGATTTGAGAACACCTATATTTAATATTTATGCTTTTGTACGCTTGGCCGATGAAATAGTAGATACATTCCACCAACACGATAAAGCTTTGTTGTTGCAGCAATGTAAACAAGAAACTTTCGCTTCTATTGAAAGAGGGCTTAGTCTAAATCCGATTTTGCATGCTTTCCAGCAAACTGTAAATCACTATAAGATTGATTTAAACTTGGTTCAGGCCTTTTTTAAAAGCATGGAAAGCGACCTAAAAGAAAATGCTTATGATCGGCAAGGATATGAAGAATACATTTACGGTTCAGCAGAGGTGGTAGGACTGATGTGCTTACACGTTTTCTGTGAAGGTAACCATAACTTGTATAACAAGCTGAGGATGCCTGCACAAGCATTGGGCGCTGCGTTTCAAAAGGTTAATTTTCTTCGCGATATTAAAGCTGATTACCAGGATCTTTCTCGCATGTATTTTCCCGGCTGTAACTTTCATAATTTTACCAACGTTGAAAAGTTGCAGATAGAAGCGGATATTGAAAAAGACTTTCAGCAAGCTTATCAAGGTATACTACAGCTACCTATTAAAGCCCGCTTTGGGGTGTATGTGGCATTTAAGTATTATTATTCGCTTTTTAGAAAGATTAAAAGCACCGCACCAGCACATATTTTGCAGAAACGTATTCGTATTGCTAATTATCACAAAGCCTATATTGTGCTAAGGGCTAGTGTAAAAAACCGGTTGCGCCTTATTTAGGATGGAGAAAAATAATGTCATACTAGTAGATGAGCAAGACCAGCCGATTGGTACCATGGAAAAGATGGAAGCGCACAGGCTTGGTGTGTTACACCGTGCCTTTAGTGTATTCATCTTTGATAAGAATGGGCGTATGCTGCTACAACAACGGGCTGCACAAAAGTATCATGGTGGACTGCTGTGGAGCAATACCTGTTGCAGCCATCCTTATCCTGACGAAGCTACTACTGCAGCTGCACACCGTCGGCTAACCGAAGAGTTGGGATTTGATACGGCTTTGACAGAGATCTTTTCATTTACTTATAAAGCGGAAGTGGAGAATCATTTGATTGAGCACGAGTTTGATCATGTGTTTGCGGGAGAATATGAAGGAGATGTAAAGATCAATCCGGATGAAGTAGCCGATTATTGTTATACGTCTATGAATGAAATACAAGCGGCTCTACAATCGAAGCCAGCTAAGTTTACTTCCTGGTTTCGCATTGTGTTTCCACAAATAGAAGCATGGTGGCAACAACATTACGCTCAACCCAAACCAAAAGAAATAGTGTAGCATGGTAGCAATCTATTTTATAGGAGTTTTAGTGGGTACATTTTTATTAATGGAGGGCGTTACCTGGTTAACCCACAAGTATGTCATGCATGGTTTTTTGTGGTATCTCCATCGCGATCACCATCAAAAAGAACCAGGTTTTTTTGAAAAGAACGATTGGTTCTTTGTCATTTTTGCTATACCCAGTATGCTGCTGATTTTGTTTGGTACTTTACACCAGTCCTGGTGGATGCAGGCTATAGGTTTTGGTATTATGGCGTATGGAGCAGCCTACTTCTTGGTGCATGATGTAATAATACATCAACGGTTTAAGTGGTTTACACGCAGCCGTAATACCTATGTGCGTGCTATTCGCTGGGCACACAAGATGCATCACAAACATTTGGATAAGCAGGAGGGCGAGAGTTTTGGTATGCTTTACGTGCATAAAAAATATTGGGAAAAAGTGCGTAAGGATAGACAACTAGGTGGCAAGAAAGTATCTTATGCTCCTGATGTGGACTGAAGTGGTTGTTTTCACTCTTATCAACTTAAATTACTAATACCGGTTATTAATTTTTGTCTTCTTGAATTCATCTGAATCATACGATTATATAATTGCTGGTGCTGGCTGTGCAGGGTTGAGCCTGGCAGTGCATCTGATTCAATCTAGAAAGTTTACTGATAAAAAGATCTTGCTTGTAGATCAGCAGACTAAAAACCGGAATGATCGCACTTGGTGTTTTTGGGAGAAAGGAACAGGACTTTTCGAATCGATTGTTTACAAGAAGTGGCAGCAGTTGACCTTTCATGCTGAGGAATGTAGTAAGACATTGGATATCGCTCCCTATACGTATAAGCTGATCCGTGGTATTGACTTTTATAATTATTGCTTACAGCAAATAAAGTCGCATCCTAATTTCAAATATCTGCAAGCGCCAATTGAAAGCGTTTTTAGTGATGAAAAAGGGGCAGGTATACTGGTTGGTGACAAATTAATAAGAAGTCAATTTGTATTTAACAGCATCTTATTTACTAAGCCGCAGTTGTCAGCCAGGCAGTGTTGGCTGTTGCAACATTTTAAAGGTTGGTATATTAAAACCGAGCAGCCAGTCTTTAATTCAGCTATAGGCACGTTAATGGATTTTAGGACCTCACAGGAACAAGGGGCTACCTTTTTTTATGTACTGCCTTTTTCACCTACAGAAGCCTTAGTAGAATACACGTTATTTTCTGATAAGCTGTTAGAATCGCAAATTTATGATGCAGCCTTGCGGCAATACATTTCTATTAAAGTAGGCATTACGGATTATCAAATAATAGAAGCAGAGTATGGTGTAATACCTATGACTAATTATAAGTTCTCTAAAAGACAAGGAAACATTGTTAACATAGGAACTGCCGGTGGACAAACAAAAGCATCCAGCGGATACACCTTCCAGTTTATTCAGAAAAAGAGTAGGGCGCTAGTAGATAGTTTAATACAGTATGGGCATCCCTTTAATGCGCCATCTGATAGCTCTCGTTTTCATTTTTACGACAGTGTGTTATTAAACATTCTGCATAAGCGGACACTGCAGGGAGCAGCTATTTTTACAGAATTATTTAAGAAGAACAAAGCAAGTAAAGTGTTTGCTTTTTTAGATAATGAAACTACACTTGCGGATGAGTTGAAGATCATCAGTACATTACCTACATTACCTTTTACCAAGGCGGCTTTACAGCATCTAGCATTTTAATTGTGTTGATTGACTACTTGTACAATCGTATTGGCGGGCATGACCCCCGATTGCCGCCATTTCATCTGCCCTTTTTTAAATAAAATAAGAGTTGGCACTCCTTGAATTTGATAGTGCTGTGCTACAGCAGGGTTCTTGTCAATATCTACTTTTAGAATAGTAACGGCATCTCCCAATTGTTCTTTTGCCTGCTTTAATATAGGGGCCATCATTTTACAAGGGCCGCACCATTCGGCAAAGAAGTCTACCAAAACCGGTTTGTCAGCATTTATAATTTCACCAAAGCTTGCCATTGTTTTTCATTTAATCAATCAGATAGTGTACCAGAGTCAATAACATTACAAATCTACACTACTGGTATAATTATTTTCATGTTGGCCATATGCGTCGGTTTTCTCTTTCTCATTCTGTGCAGGTGCTCTTATTCAGTATTCTTTTGATAGTAGCCTTGTACTATGGTAGAGCTTTTTTAGTGCCCCTGGTATTTGCCGGTATTTTATCCATGTTATTGTTGCCGGTAACAGAGAGGCTGGAGCAATATCATTTTCCTAAAGCATTGGCTATAGTATGTGCGGATCTATTGGTGGTAGCAGTAGTAGCTGGGATCATTGGCTTAATAAGTTGGCAAATTACTGACTTAGCCAATAATGCCGCAGAGCTGGAATCAAACATTACACAAAAAGTAGAACAGTTAAAACAGTTTATTGCTACTTCGTTAGGCGTATCTGCAGAAGAGCAGCAGCAAATGCTGAAAAAGCAACAAGATGCAACTTCAAGTATCGGGCAAAATATAGCAGGTGTTTTTTCTTTTTTGGGAAGTATACTTACCGACTTCCTTTTAGTGCTGATTTATATATTTCTGTTTTTGTATTACCGTAATCACCTTTACTCTTTTGTACTAAAACTGGTGGAAAAGGAAAAGCAAGAACAGGCCAGGGATGTAATGGAACAAATTGAAAAAACATCCCGGAATTACTTTTCTGGATTGATAATGATGATTGGGTGTTTGTGGATTATGTATGGAATTGGTTTTTCAATAGTAGGCGCTAAGAGTCCTATCTTCTTTGCTATCCTTTGTGGTATACTGGAGTTAGTACCATTTGTAGGAAACCTTGCCGGTACTACGCTTGCTGTTTTAATGAATGTTGCTCAAGGCAGTGATACTAGTGTTTTAATAGGAATAGTAGTAACCTATGCGGTCGTTCAGTTTTTACAGAGTTACATATTAGAGCCGCTGGTTGTAGGCGATAAAGTACGTATTAACCCACTGTTTACAATTGGAGGTATCGTTGCGGGTGAATTAATATGGGGTATTCCTGGAATGATAATGGCCATTCCTTTACTGGGCATGACAAAGATTATATGTGATCATATTGAATCACTACAGCCTTATGGTTTTTTAATTGGGGCTGAGGAAAAAAGGAAAAAGAAGGACATAAAAAATCCCCTCACAAAGAGGGGATAAAGCGTTTCAGGCGTAAATATGTTTAAAACATAAATCTTGGCTCAGTTTTCGGACGGGCACGCCTGCCGGACTTTTTCAAAGGATTGGATAAATATGTTTTCTAGAGTTGGATTTTGGTTGGTTGTTTAAAGGATTGGATTTTAAAGATGGGGCTATTTTTCCCCCAAGAGAAATGTCTTATAAGTCTATTTGAGAGAGTACTGAATCAATTTAAGTCAAAATAGGTAAATATACTTATGCCTTTGGTTTGTGCTACTTTAACACCCCTCACTGACAGCTTAGGTATGATTTTTCATCTATATAATACTGTGATAAACGTTACGTGTATGCATGTATTTTCTACAGTGTTGTTTGTAAACGGAAACCCAGTTGGCTATAAAGTATTTAAGCAGGAAAACCGACTGGTATTGAATCCTGCCGAAAATCCTAGTCGGGAAATTCTTCCTCCTGCCATTTCTGCCCGTAACGAGGGCGGGGAATGGTTGGTAGAAGGTACAAGTGACCGCGATTTAATAGCGCAGGTTATTGAAGATGTAACTTTAAACGAAGGCCGTTTACCTACAGCCTTGTTGAGCGCTGCCCCTTAATAATTTAAATGAAAAGCCCGCTACATATGTAGCGGGCTTTTCATTTAAATTATGTGCGGTTCTACGCTGTTTTACTGGGCTTTAATAGCTATTTGGTTGTCGCGGTATAATATCATTTGGGGTTTGCCGCGATGGAGTTCTATTTTTCCTGCAACTTGTACTTCTTGACCTTTATAGGCTTCTTCTGGGGCATTTTTGAAATTAGAGCGGTCTTTTCCCCAAACTACTAAGGTTAATAACTGATTAGGAAAATCGCCTCCAACATTTAAAAAGGTAGGTGCGTCTTCAGACTTTGACAAAAAGCGGCTGCCAAACACTTTTCCGCGGACAATTACACTATCTCCAATATGGTTAGAAAGCTCTTCGAGTTTAATAGTTTGCTGTGCAGATGCGGTGTAAGCGCCTATGGTCAGCAATACAACAGTTAGCAAATTTTTCATGGGGGACGAGGTTTCTCCAAAGATAAAAATTGCAACGGTTAATCCTAGGGGTTATAAATAATAAAGGCCGGATAGAAATCCAGCCTCGTGTAAAATCCAATATCCTATGAAAAACCGAGATAAAAATAAGGTAAATCTCTTAGCGTGTCAACCGTATTTCTACGCTATTTGATAATAAATTTTGAGTTTCTGATTTATTACATTCAAGTACAGGCGTTTTTACTAGAGAAAGTAATGAAAGAGAATGTGTTAGAAAAGTAGTGGCCTCGTCAGGAATCGAACCTGAATCTGGAGCTTCGGAAACTCTTATACTATCCATTGTACTACGAGGCCGGGTAAATTAGCTAGTGTGATGATTATGATTAGCTAATTGGCTGATTATTTAATTAAGCCGTGGGCATTAGTGGCAAAGATCTTTACCGCAATGGCGAGCAAAACTACGCCAAAAAATTTACGTACAGCAATCATTCCTGCAGGTCCCAGCAACCGTTCAATAATACGTAAGGATTTCAGTACAATATAGACGATGATCAGGTTTATTAAAATGGCCAATAATACCGTTGTTTGTTCATAGTTAGCCTTTAAGGAGATGATGGTAGTAAGGGTACCGGAGCCAGCAATTAGTGGAAAAGCTATGGGTACAACTGTCGCAGCTCTCACTTCTGGATCGCTTTTAAAAAACTCCATGCCCAATACCATTTCAAGCCCCAAAATAAAGATCACAATTGAACCGCCTACCGCAAACGAGCGCACATCCAGGCCTAATAAATTCAAAAAGGGTTCACCAATGAATAAGAATAAAATCATTAGGCCACCAGAGATCAATGTAGCTCTTAACTCATTAATGCCACCCAGCTTTGTTTTCAGCGAGATAAGCACTGGTACAGAACCAATGATATCGATGATGGCAAAAAGGGTAAAGGATACGGTAATGAGTTGCTTGATGTCTATGGCCATGGGTTAAGTTTCATCAAAAATAGGATATACCAAAGTTTGTTTAATACGAAGCTGGACGGTGTTGTTCTTTTGGTCTATCTGGATTGTGTAAAATAGTATGTCGAAATTGTTCGTTGGTTCCATGCACCTTTATTACACAACCATAACTAAAAGAAAACTGGCCAAAAGAGTCCCTTAATTTCACTTCATTAATATAGGCCAGGAGGCTGCGGATGACGCCACCATGCGCTACTATAGCCAGTGAAGAGTATTTCTGAACAACTTCTTCAAAGAAAGATGCAACCCGCTGGTACAGCTGCACATAGCTTTCTCCACCTGGTATCTGTACATTTATAAAGTCTGCCATCCAAGGATCCAGTTGTTGTTTATCAATCACATCCCAAGGCTGTAATTCCCATTCACCGCAATGGATTTCTTTTATACGGTCATCGTATTGAATGGTATGGCTGGGAAATAGATATTGAGCCAGTTTGCTACAACGCTGAAGTGGACTACTTATCACCTTTTCAATGAGTGGTGATAAGTAAGGCTTAATACAGGCGGCCTCCTGATCAAAGCTGTCTGTAACATCCAGATCCGCCTGCCCATAACAGGTGCCTTTATCTATCTGAGGTGTTGTATGTCGTATCAGGTAAATCTCCATAGTTTGGTGAGAGGCAAATAGCAAACCAAGTTAACTAAAGTATAAAACTGATGAACTATACATTGAAAACAAAAAACATTTTATAAAAAGAAGGGGAGCGATTCGCTCCCTTTCTAACGTTTAGAAATTAAACCGGAAACCTCCGTAGCCATTAAAGCCGGGGGCATTGTATCCATAAATTTCATTGTAATGCACATCGCCAAGATTGCGCAGGTCTGCAAAGATCTTTAAGCGGTTCTTCAGCAAAGCATATTCTGCATAGAAGTTGATCAATAGGTAATTGTCAAGCGTTAATTCTTTCTGCTCATATGTAGGCGGAGGGAAAGTAACGTCTTTGTTTTTGCCGATAGCATTTGCCTGTGCACTGATATACAGGGCTTTTGTTAATTGGCTACCCCAAGAGATGTTTAACTGACTCTGTGGACGGCGATACAGGTTAAAATAGGTAGTGTCTTTAGTTGCAGCTTTTGTATGTACTTCGCCATCTACATATGAGTACATTACTTTAGCCTGTAGTTGTTCAATAATCTTCCACTTAGCTTCCAGCTCAAAACCATGATCTTTTTGTTTGTCCTGGTTTATGTATTGCGATTGCATAGTAGCACTGTTAAAGCCAAAGTTGATCACATCATTGATGGTTCGGTTAAAGTATGTAGCTCTGACATTCGCTTTTTCATCTTTAGTAAAGAACTGTAAGCCGCCTTCCCATGTAATAGAGTTTTCTGGATCAAGGTATCTATTACCATAATTGGAGAACAATTGGTATAAGCCGGGCGTTTTATAACCAGATGAAAGATTAGCAAATACTTTCCATTGTTCATGTATCAAATAAGAAGGGTTAAGGTTAAAAGCAAAGTGACTACCGTATTCAGAGTGATGATTGAATCGGCCACCGCCTTCTAGATTGAACCCGTTTCCAGAATTAAAGTTCAACGAAGCATAAGCACCTAATTGATTATGATGTACACTATCGCTGCTTAAGTTTGGCACCCATACAGAACCTGATATTTGATCTGTATTAGAGCTACGGAAATCTATACCACTTGTTAGTGTTAGTTTGTTAAATGGAATAACGGCAAAGGCTTCTGCATAATGCTCATTGGCCTTATAGGAAGAGGCCGTAGTAGGTTGCTGATAGCCACGGTCTACCTTGTTATAGTTATAAAGCACATTTAATTTGGAGGCCCCCAGTTTCAATTCATTGCGGACACCAGCTTGCAGGTTTTCTACTGTATAGAAATAGTTCTCGCCATCGGTAAAGCCGCCGGCATCGTAACCACCTTTGTTCTTAGAATAGCGGACATAAGGTTTTACAACAAGTATGCTATTGGCTTGTATACGAAGGTTAGCCTGAAAAGCGTGCTGCTTCAAACCGTCTTTATCAAAGGTTTTTGTTGCTGATGTTGGCTGTTCTGCTTCAGAGATGCCATCTGTGTTAGAATAGCTGTAGCCTATTGAATAATCAAATTGTTTCTGCTTGCCATTCAAGCCAACATTAGCATGCAATGTGTTGAAGCTTCCATAATTGAAAGCACCATAGCCACCGAAAGGCTTTGTGCCACTTTTGCGTGTGATGATGTTGATCACACCGGCAATGGCATCGCTTCCATAGAGTGTGCTTTGGCTGCCTTTCAATATCTCTACACGTTCTACCTGGTCAATGGAGATCTGGCGGATGTCGAAGTTGCTGCCAATACCAGATGCATCATAAACAGGTACACCATCAATAGTGATAAGGGTGTGCTCTACACGGCCACCGCGGACATAAATACTTTTATCTTTAGCAGCGTTGCTATTGGCGCCATTAATGTAAATGCCGCCTTGTTCTGTAATCAGTTGTGATAGGTCGCGACCGCCTGCACGCTCAATGTCCTGACGGCTGATAATTGTAACTACTTTACCTGTCAAAGATGTTTTGTTAGGGTACTTGTTAGCGGTTACTACTACTTCGTTTAAAGTGTGCCCAGTGGTGTCGGCTTGGGCCATGAGTTGGCTGCTGGTAATTAATGCAGCCACAGCAAAAACTTTTCTCATTACGGTTAAAATTCTTTGTGACTGCTTTCGGAAAAGAATAAGGTAGAAGTGTAAAGCGCTGTTGCAGCCTGACATTTCCTGCTTTTCACCCGAAAGCGTAAATGGTTTTATGGAAAGTGGCAGGTCTTCTGGCTTGCTCCGTTGTTGCTCGTCTTCCCATCTGCCAGAAGCAGACAGTGACATTGTAGTACAACAACTCTAAAGGAGTTTACAGCTACGGGGATAGCGCCGGAATTACACCGGACTTCCCTTTTAATGATTCGCCTGAGGCGGATCAACCAATTTCTGGGCGCAAATGTATAGGTAAGAACGTGATGAAGCCAAATCTTTTTGTTTGAGAGTGGTGCAGGGGCGTGGGGAAAGGTTTCGCACAGAGGACAGGAGAAAAGGAGGAGAATATCGAACAAGGAACAAGGAATAATGAATGAAGAAGTGGAGAAAAGGCACAAGGGGCAAGAAACAAGGAACAAGAAAGGAAATGCTCAACGCTCAATAATCAATGATTAGAAATGAATAATGATTGATTATTAATGGAGGCGGTAAATAAAAAATCACCCCTTAAGTGGAGGGCTTGTTCTTCAATCCATTCCTTCTTAAAAGCCTCTGTGTCCCTTCCTGTCTCTGTGGTTCCCCTTCTGCGCCGATCGGCGCCATCTGCGGGACACCTGTGCGCAGGCCCTCCCCTTTAGGGGCCGGGGGCGTGCGGCTGGCCAATGACTATTGACTACTGACCATTGACTTTCTTTCTGTGGCCTGTCGTCTGTGGACCGTGGACTTCTTCTCACAGTTCATAGCTCGCAGCTATTCTCTTTTTCTCTGTGCGAAACCCTTTATTAGTATTCACATATGACGAATGCTCCAAATTCCTAGCTTTTCTCCTAACTTCAGCGCATGAGTACAAAACCAAAACTGGGTCTGTTCGACCTGACGATGATTGTAGTGGGTCTGGTAATCGGTATGGGCATCTTCCGCACTGCTTCTGATGCCGCCAGTGCAGCTATTACACCGGGCGTATTTTTCTTTGCCTGGGTGGCCGGTGGCTTGGTGGCTTTGTGTGGTGCATTGACCTATGCCGAGATAGGGTCGCGCTTTCCGGTAACAGGTGGTTACTATAAGGTATTTGCCGAGTGTTATCATCCATCCATAGCCTTTGCCATTAACTGTATCATTCTCATTTCCAATGCCGCCTCTATGTCGGGTGTGGCCCTAATTGGTAGTGAATATATTTCGCAGGTGATTTTTGATGTGGAGCCTACGGCTACTACCAAGGCAATGATTGCAATGATCCCCATTCTTATCTTTTATGGTATTAACCTAATGGGGCTGCGTATGAGTGCCAAGACACAAAATGTACTCATGATCATCAAGATCTTGATGCTGGTACTGTTGATCAGCTCTTTGTTCTTTACCATTGGGAAGGATACACCGGCATCGGCCGTTGCTGTAACGACTACCTATAGCTGGAGCGATTACATCAAATCGTTTGGAGTGGCCTTGATTGCTGTTTCGTTTACTTATGGAGGCTATCAGCAGACCATCAATTTTGGAGACGAAGTTGAGAATCCAAGACGTACCATTCCACGTGGTATTTTTATTGGTATCATCTTGATTATCACCTTGTACCTGGCGGTAAGCTTTGCTTACTATAAAGCCATTGGTTTTGAGAATTTAAAAACCTCTAGAGGCATTGCTTCTATTGTAGCCGAACAAATGTTTGGTCCTACCGGTAGGTATGTGGCTTCTATTCTTTTGTTCATTGCTGTACTGGCCTATGTGAATGTATTGCTGTTAAGCAATCCGCGCGTGATGTATGCTATGAGTACGGATGGTATTTTGCCTCCTGCCTTTAAGAAGAAGAATGAACAGAAAGATGTGCTCACCATTAGCTTAACTGCATTTGCCGCCATTGGAATTATTGTGCTGTTTTTCGCTAAGACTTTTGATAAGATATTAGGCTTTACCATTTTTCTGGATTGTATTGGTATGGCCACATCGGCTGCTACCATTTTTATTTTGCGCAAGCGTACACGTCACCTGGATGGTACCGGTATTTATAAAATGGCCATTTATCCCGTAATGCCGCTGATCTTTATTGCAGCGTATATATTCGTCGGTATCAGTATCTGGGTGAGTACGCCGGATCTGGCATGGACAGCCATAGCTGTATTTGCGGCCTTCTTGCTCATTTACTTTTTGGTAATGGGTGTTAAGAAGAAAGAGATCAAAGGGAGTTTAGAAAAAAAAGAAACGTACGAGCATCATATAAATCAATAGTTTTTTAAGACGAATCAACCACGTAACACATGCCTTTTCATTCAGAAGATCCCAGTTCAGATTTATCTTACATCATCAACGAGCTTGGCGAGGACCGCGAGCATTATTTCAATGCCATGGCGCCGCCAATTATGCAGACCAGCAACTTTGCCTTTCATAAAGTGGAAGATCTGCGTAAAGCGTTTGAAGATGAAATGAGCGGCTATTTGTATAGCCGGGGCTTGAATCCTACTACTGATATCTTGCGTAAGAAATTGGCAGCCATGGATGGGGCAGAAGATTGCCTTGTGTTTGCCAATGGCGCTGCGGCCATTTTTGCCGGGGTGCTTCCTTTTGTAAAAGCGGGTGATCATATTATTTCGGTACGACACCCCTATACCTGGGCGCAACGAACGTTTGATGTTATCTTACCACGCTTTGGTGTTAGCACTACTTACGTAGATGGTTATACGATTGAGGAGTTTGAAAAGGCATTACAACCTAATACAACCTTTATCTATTTAGAGTCGCCTAACTCATGGACCTATGCTATTCAGCCCATTCAAGAAGTGGCAGCACTAGCTAAAAAACATGGGATCATTACGCTGATTGATAATAGCTATTGCACCCCGTTGTATCAAAAACCTTTTGAGCTTGGCATTGACCTGTGTATGCAAACTGCTACCAAGTATATTGGCGGACATAGCGATACGCTGGGTGGTGTGCTAACCGGTACACACAAACACATGAAAAAGATCTTTGATAGTGAGTACCTGAATATTGGTAGTGGTATTGCGCCATTTAATGCCTGGCTGTTGATACGTGGTTTGCGTACACTGCCAGCACGAATTGAACGGATCACGCGCAGCACACAGCAAGTACTGTCGTATTTGAAGCAGCATCCTAAAGTGGACAAGATCTTGTTTCCTTTAGATGAAACTTTCCCTCAGTATAGTTTAGCAAAGCAACAAATGAAGGGAGCCTGTGGCCTGCTAACCTTTACTGTAAAGGAGGGAACTATGGAGCGGATCACAAACCTTTGCGAGTCGTTGCAACACATTTTAATGGCAGTAAGCTGGGGAGGGCATGAGTCATTGATACTACCCAAATGTGCAGGTATACGGCCTTCTCATTTTGATCCGAACAAAGTGGAGCATCAATATATTCGCTTGTATGTAGGCTTGGAAGAACCTGGTTATCTGATACAGGACCTGGAGCAGGCGTTAGATAAGATTTAACAGAGCGGCTTCCATTTTACTTTATTTTTATATTATGAAGCAACCATTACTTTGCTTACTGCTTTTAATTGGTGGCAGTACGGTCTTTGGGCAGGAAAAATGGGACCTGCAAAAATGTGTTACGTATGCTATAACCAATAATATATCTGTACGACAAGCAGATCTGCAAAGTCGTTTTTCCAAATTAGATGTACATCGGAATGAGTTATCGAAATACCCTGGCGCTACTTTTCAAACCAGTGTAGGTTACCAGTTTGGTCGTTCAGAGAACCCCACTACTGGTGTATTGGAGGACAGAAACTTTTTAAGT
The DNA here is from genome assembly GCF_001644645.1 of Flavisolibacter tropicus. Lineage (NCBI taxonomy): Bacteria > Pseudomonadati > Bacteroidota > Chitinophagia > Chitinophagales > Chitinophagaceae > Flavisolibacter > Flavisolibacter tropicus. The sequence continues at coordinate 4,763,835 of NZ_CP011390.1, forward strand.
TCCGGTATACAGCTACAAACAAACGTATCTCTATTCAACTGGTATTCCAAAAAGAACACCATAGAATCATCACGACTTACCAACCAGGCTGATGTGGCGCAGGTAAAGAAAGTGCAAGATGATGTGGCACTCAATGTAGCCGTTGGATATTTGCAGGCGCTGTTGGCAAAAGAGCAGGTAAAGATTGCCAGCATTCAAGTACAACAAAACATTGCCCAATTAGAGTTAACACGTAAGCGGGTGAACGCAGGTGCATTGCCTGAATTAAATGCGGCTGAATTAGAAGCACAGGTAGCGCTGGATAGTTCCAGTTTGATTACTGCTCAATCGCAAGTAGAACTACAACTGCTACAGTTAAAAGCCATCTTGAATTTAGATGCTGCTGCTCCTTTTGATATAGAAGCGCCTCCGGTAGAAATGATTCCTATTGAGCCCTTGGCGGAATTGCAACCTGATCGAGTTTATCAGTTGGCTATAGTAAACCTGCCACAGCAAAAAGTAAATGACTTACGCTTGCAAGCCAATCAGGAAGCCGTGCGGGCAGCCCACGGTAGTATGTATCCTACGCTTTCGGCATATGGTGGATTGGCTAGTAATTATGTTAATCTGCAAAGTACCCAAAAAATAGTGCCTGTGCCTAGTGCTCCCACTGCGGCTACCGTGACGGTAGATGGCACTACCTATCCAGTATATGCCCCTAGTTCAAATTTCTTGTATGGCGTAACTCCATACGGTGAGCAATTACGCAACAACTTTGGTCAGAATATTGGATTGGCACTCAGTATCCCCATTTTCAATAATGGAACATTGCGTACGAACTGGGAGCGCTCCAAGTTGAATGTGCAGCAGGCTCAATTAAATATTGAAAGTAGCAACCAGACGCTGAAACAGGATATTTATAAGGCGTATAATGATGCTGTTGCATCTTTACAGAAGTTCACGGCTAATCAAAAAGCGGTTACTTCTGCTGAAAAAGCCTTTACATTTTCACAGAAGCGTTACGATTTGAGCCTGATGTCTACTTATGAACTGCTGAACAGTCAGAATAATTTGTTGCGTGCCCGTACACAGTTGCTGTTGGCACAGTTTGATTATGTGTTCAAGATGAAGTTGCTGGAGTTTTATAAGGGGCAGGGGTTGAAGTTGTGAGGGTGATGAGTTTACAAGTTTACATGTTCACAAGTTTGATTGTTAATAAAGCAGGTGAATTATGTAAGCTAAGCATGGATATTAATGTGAAAGATCAAATGCCAGATAAGTGTTGTTAAGTTAAATTGAGGGACAGGTCATTTTCGTCTTTTAACAGGTGAACTAGTGAACTCGAAAACTTGTGAACTTTTCATTTGAGACGCTAACCTCAATAAGAAAAAACATACTTTAATAAGTTACAATGTTCTTATATGAATAAAACAGTAAAATGGATATTAATTGGCGTAGGTGGCGTAGTGGCTTTATTGGCTATTATGAAATTTACGGCTGGCGCTTCTGACAGCGGGGTGAAAGTGGCGGTGGAGAAGGCTGCTAAACGCACCATTGTGGAAACAGTGAATGCCAGTGGTAAAGTATATCCAGAGATTGAAGTAAAAGTAAGCCCGGATATTTCGGGTGAGATTGTAGACCTGACTGTTCAGGAAGGCGATAGCGTTAGGAAAGGACAGGTGCTGGCACGTATCTATGCCGATATTTATTCCTCTCAGCGCGACCAGGCAGCAGCGCAGGTGTCACAGTCGCAAGCCTCTGTTGCCAATAGTTCTGCAGCTTTAGAATCTTTGCGCGCACAATTGGAGCAAGATCAACAGGCTTATACACGCAACAAGCAACTGTTTGACGAGAAAGTTATATCGAAGTCAGAGTTTGAGCAGTATGAAACCAAGCTGCGTTCATCACAGGCCCAGTTTAATGCTGCCCAACAAAATATCCGCGCCTTACAAGCTGGTGCACTAAGCACCAGCACGCAATTGCAGATGGCCAATAAAAACTTAGGACGCGCCACTATCGTAGCTCCTATGAGTGGCGTGATTTCAATGCTGAATGTAAAGAAAGGTGAGCGCGTAGTAGGAACCGCACAAATGGCTGGTACAGAAATGATGCGCGTAGCCGATATGGCTACTATGGAAGTAAGGGTAGATGTAGGTGAGAATGATATTGTAAAGATCAGTATTGGCGATGAGGCAGATGTGCAAGTGGATGCTTATAATAACCGTAAGTTTAAAGGACAGGTTACACAGATTGCCAGCAGCACAAAAACAGGCACGGCAGCTGTTACCTCAAATGATGTAACCAATTACGAAGTTCATATTCGCTTAGATCCTAGCTCCTATGCTGACTTGATGGAACCAGGAAAGTCTAAAAAATTTCCTTTCCGTCCCGGTATGAATGCCAGTGCCGATATTAAAACAAAACGAAAAGAAAATGTCATTGCGGTACCTATAACTTCGGTAGCGGCACGCATAAAAGGAAGTGATAAGAATATTGATCAAAAGAAAAAAGAAGCCAAACGTGGTAAAGATGAAAGTGAAGAAGATGCTGTGGATAATGCGGTATCAGATGAGTTAGAAGAAGTAGTGTTCCTGGTGAAAGAAGGAAAAGTGGAGAAGAAGGTAGTAAAAACTGGTATTCAGGATATTAACTACATTGAAATCACCAGTGGGCTGAGTGGTAATGAGGAGATTGTAATAGCACCTTATAATGCAGTAAGTAAAACATTAAAGTCGGGTACCAAGGTAAAGGTGGTAGAAAAGGATAAGTTGTTTGAACGATGATCTCAGATTTGATGGATTGTTCGGATTAACAGGATTTGATTTCTACATCGTTGAAATTTTTTTGGCAGCCAGAATAGACTACTATTCTGGCTATTTTGTTTTAGTAACTAGTTATTTCATTTTCGTCCATCGATTTTTGAATAAGAATGGTGCTTGTTCTATTGATGTGTTGTTATAGGAGATTATGTAACGTGTTGCAAAGGTTAGAAACTGCTAAATTTGCCGACATCTATTAAATATGTCGATTCAATCAAGCATGAGTTTTGGCGTTATTGGAAGCGGAAGTTGGGCAACAGCCCTGGTGAAGATCTTGACCGATAACGGGCAACGTGTGAACTGGTGGGTGCGAAATGCTGCTCACAAAGATTATATCTATAAGCGTAAGCATAATCCTCAATACCTGACATCTGCACATCTGAATGTGTCCTTACTCAATATATCCTGCGATATCAATGACGTAGTGGCGGCCTCCAATACATTAGTACTGGCTGTACCATCTGCCTTTATTCAAGATGCATTAAAAGGCGTAGATAAAGCAGAATTCAGTTCTAAAAGAATTGTATCGGCTATTAAAGGTATCGTTCCAGGGCCGGATATTTTGTTGAATGATTACCTGCAACAAGAGTTTAATATCCCCTTGGAAAACTACTTTGCTTTGCTAGGTCCTTGTCATGCGGAAGAAGTGGCCTCAGAGAAATTGTCTTACCTCACTTTTTCGGGTATTGACTTGCATGCAACTGAAGAAATTAGCCAGTTGTTCAAGTCGGATTATATCAATACCGTTACCAATAATGATATACTGGGCGTACAGTATGCTGCCGTTTTGAAAAATATCTATGCTTTAGGCGCCGGCATTGCTCATGGCCTGGAGTATGGCGATAATTTTCTGAGTGTTTACATTGCCAATACAGCTGATGAAATGGCGGTGTTCCTGCGTAAGGTAGGTATTCAGCATATGGTGGTGGGGGAGCACGATGAAGAACCCAACACACACCGTAAAACGCCAAACTATGCTGCCTCTGTGTATTTAGGTGATTTACTGGTAACCTGTTATTCGCCTTATAGCCGCAACCGCACTTTTGGCAACATGATCGGCAAGGGCTATACTGTGCAGTCGGCACAACTGGAGATGAATATGATTGCTGAAGGGTATTATGCCTCTAAATGTTTGAATCATATCAATCAAACGGTAGGAGCGGAGGTTCCGATTGCCGATACGGTTTATAAAATTTTATGGGAACGCTTATCGCCTGCTCAAGGATTTGCCAAGATTGAAGAAGGGCTGATCTAATGCCTGCGGCATTACTTAAATAAAGAAGCTGCAATACCATCGGCTAGTAAAAGACCTTCATCGGTAAGCTTTAAATGATGGTTTTGTTGTGTCACTGTGCCATGTGCCAGCGAAGGCTTGATGGTATGGAGGAGACGTTCCCGTTCTGTATGCCCCCATTTGTTTTCAATAACGTTCAGGTCTATACCTTCCATGGTCCGTAATGAAATCATCAGGTACTCATTCAACTGATCTGCTGAACTGAGTATTTCTTTTTCAAAAGGCACTTTATCTAGTTGGATAGCTGAAATGTACTGTTGGTTGTTGGCTACATTCCACTGGCGTTCTGTACCATTAAAGGAGTGAGCTGAAGGTCCCAAACCTAAATAAGCTTGTCCTTTCCAATAGGAGGAGTTATGACGGCTTCTATGGCCGGGTTTGGCAAAATTGGACACTTCATAGTGGTCATAACCCGCGGCCCGCAGCCACTGCATGAGCAGTAGAAACTGGTGGCCTTGTTTATCGGCATCCACCGGTAGTTTTTGATGATTGCTGATCAATTTATGAAGCGGGGTCCTTTCTTCTACCGTAAGCGCATAACAGGAGAGGTGTGGGATATTGTATTGAATAGCCGTCTGTACATTTTGCTCCCACATTTCGTTTGTTAAGAGCGGTGAGCCATAAATCAGGTCAATGGTCAGATTGGTTATGCCGGCTGCTAAGCTCAGTTCTATACACTGTCGTGCATGATTAGCCGTATGGGCCCTATTCATCCAACGAAGTTCCTCTTCAAAAAAGGATTGAACGCCTATGCTCAGGCGGTTAATGCCTGTGTCCTTCCAGCCCTTGAGTTTATCGGCCGTAATATCGTCTGGGTTGGCCTCCAAAGTGATTTCTGCATCTTCTGCAACAGAAAAGGTTTGCCTGATGTTTTCAATCAGCAATCGGCAATCGTCGATCGACAATAAGCTTGGCGTACCGCCGCCAAAATAGATGGTATTTACCGTAGCGTCGACCAGATAATCCTTTTGAAGGCTGATTTCTTTTGCCAAGGCCGCTACCAGGTCATCTTTATATCTTAAAGAAGTGGTAAAATGGAAATTACAGTAGTTACAAGCCTGTTTACAAAAGGGGATATGCAAATAAATTCCAGCCAATGACGTTCTAATTAAGCTCTACAAAATATTTTTACAAGATCGGATGGCGAAGTTAAAGTACCTATGTCTACTAATATTGTTAATGGTTCATGCTGCCCTATGGGCGCAAGACACCAGTTATCAGGTACATTATACCGTAGTAGATTCAGCCTCCCAATCTAATACGCCTACACTAACTACTTCATTCTCAAGCCGGGAGGGCGCAGCCGCCTATCTTACTGGCTTACCCACATTATTGCAAGCCAAGGGTTATATCAGTGCCTCTGTAGACAATATACGTTTTGATAGTGCCCAGGCACAAGTGCAGCTCTTCCTGGGGCAATTGTATAAATGGGCACGCTTACGTACCCAGCCTGAAGATGAAGTGTTTTTACAAGGTATTCGCTGGAGCAATGCGGCCTTCAGTAACAAACCCTTGCTTTTTTCCGACTGGCAAAGCCGGCAGCAACAATTGCTGAATTATTTGGAAGAAGCCGGCTACCCGTTTGCCCGTATCTATTTGGATAGCCTTTCACTTGATAATCAAGAGGTAACAGCCTTGTTAAAGGTGGAAAAAGGACCGCTTTACAAGATCGATAGCATTCGTGTATATGGGGATGTAAACGTGAGCAACAAGTTTTTGCAACGTTATTTAAATATTGAAAATGGCAGCATTTACAGTAAACGTAAACTGGCGGGCATAAGTAAAAGGTTAGCGGAGCTGCCCTATATCACTGAAGAGCAGCCTTCAACTGTTTCCTACTTGTCCACAGGATCCGTACTAAACTTGTATTTAAAGCCTAAAAAAAGCAGTCAAGTCAACCTGTTAGCAGGATTTTTACCTAACAGTGATCCTACAGCCAGTAAGAAGTTCCAGTTAACCATGGATGCCAATATTATGCTGCGCAACGCATTAGGGATAGGGGAGACGATTGGGCTGGTATGGCAAAAGCTGCAGCCACAATCTCAGCGTCTGAACCTGCTTTACGAGCACCCCTATATATTTCGGTCACCACTGGGGATGGGCTTTAGCTTTGATATGTTTCGTAAAGACAGTACGTTTTTAAACATGAATATGAAGTTAGAGGCTAAATATGGTGTCAATGAGCACCAGAGTGCGTCTTTCTTTTTCTTACGTCAGCAGAGCATTGTTAATGGTATCAATGTCCAGCAGGTTCAGCTTTACCGGCAGCTGCCGCCGGAAGCCGATGTGAGTTCCAATAACCTGGGCTCCAGCTTTACATTTAATAATACGAACTACCGTTATAACCCCCAACGAGGTAATGAGTTGCTGATCACTGCATCGGCGGGTATCAAGCGCATTAAAAAGAACAATCAAATATTGGAGATCAAAGACCCCAATGAACCTTCTTTTGATTATTCCCGGCTTTATGATACGGTAAAGCTGAAGACCTACCAGTTTAGGGTAACGGCTACTGCTGCCCATTTCTTTCCCTTGGGTAAACAAAGCGCCCTTAAGACCGCCATTAATGGAGGGGTTTTTAATAGTGGTAATATATTTCGAAATGAGCTGTTCCAGATAGGGGGGTACCGGCTATTGCGTGGGTTTGATGAAGAAAGCCAGTATGTGTCGCAATATGCAGTGGGCACACTAGAGTACCGTTACCTGATTGGGCAAAACTCTAATTTTTTTGCTTTTGTGGATGGGGGATGGGGGCAACCCGGGCCTAATATGGGCAAGGGGCATACCTATGTAGGTACTGGGCTGGGCCTTTCCTTTGAAACCAAGGCAGGGCTATTTAACCTTGCATGGGCGCTGGGGAAGCGTGATGATACTGAGCTTAACTTACGCCAGTCTAAGATTCATTTTGGGTTTGTCAACTATTTTTAGGGGGAAAGCATTTGTCTAACAGTTGTGCTCAATACATTTGCCTATAAACACTACCGGATTGCGTTTTTATCTTTTTATACTAAGTTTTTCGTTGAGTTTAGGGGCCTGGGGACAAGCTGATTCCTTAAAGCGCACTGATAGTATAGTGGCTGCAAAGGATACATTGGTACGGCAGGATACTGTAAAAGCTGATACCACTACCATACAGCCGGTAGCTGTTGAGCCTCCTTATATTCGATTTGATACTGTTCTGTACAAGAAGCACCCTTATTTCCAGATTGAAAACCCAATCCGGTTTATTGCCCCAAAACATGAATGGCATGGAAAAGATGCTCTATTTTATGCCTGTATAGGCTTGTTGCTCTTTTTTGCCTTTGTACGCAATGCCTTTCAGCGATACCTGCAGGATCTATTTCGTCTGTTTTTCAGAACTACGCTTAAGCAGCGGCAGGTAAAAGAACAGCTTATGGCTTCCCCCTTGCCTTCGCTGCTACTGAATATCCTTTTTATATTAAGCGGTGGGTTATTTATTACCATTTTGCTGCAGTATTATGGATTGGGTAAGGATTACAATTTTTGGCAATTATTATTATACGCAGCAGCTGGATTAGGAGTAATTTACCTGGTTAAGTTTATTACACTTAAGCTGTGCGGTTGGCTTTTTCGCCTGAAAGACGCTACAGATTCTTACACATTTATTGTTTTTACCACCAATAAGGTGTTGGGGATAGTGTGGTTACCATTTATAATTATAATGGTCTTTACCAGTGGTTTAACTCAGCATTTATTTATTACTGCTGCCCTAATAATTACTGGTGGCGCATTTTTGTACCGTTTCTTTTTGTCCTATGCTACCATCCATAAGGGGGTTAAGATAAATGCCTTTCACTTTATACTTTACCTCTGCGCCTTTGAAATTGTACCGTTATTATTGATTAACAAACTGTTGTTTACGTATCTTTCCTGATTTTTGTACTTTTGCGTTAACTTTAGCCCGACCACATATGGTAAAAAACGAGGTTTCTAAGCCTACTAGTGCATCTACAAAGGCCAGAAAGAAGATATTAATTACACAGCCCCGGCCCGAAAGCGACAAATCGCCCTATTTCGACCTGACTAGGAAATACAATGTTGATCTTCATTTTCAGCCTTTTATAAAGCTGGAACCCATTTCCGCTAAGGATTTCCGTAAGCAAAAGATTGATATTGCTGCGCATACTGGTGTGATTCTAACAAGCCGTAATGCTATTGACCATTTCTTCCGTATGTGTGAAGAAATGAGAATAACGGTATCGCAAGACACCAAATACTTCTGCATTACAGAAGCCGTGGCTTTGTACCTGCAAAAATTCATTTTGTATCGCAAGCGTAAGGTTTTTTATGGTGCTGATGGCAGTAATAAGAGTTTATTTGACGCCATTAACAAGCATAAGAACAATGAAAAGCTGTTGTATGTATGTTCTGAAAACCAGCAGGATAGTGAAATAACCGGCTGGCTGAAATCAAATAACTGTGATTTTTCATTAGCTTATATGTACCGCACGGTAAGTTCTGATGTTAAAGAAATTCTTGACCAGAACTCTTATGATGTCATTTGCTTCTTTACTCCTAGTGGTGTAAAAAGCCTGTTTGATAATGTACCCAAGTTCAAACAGAATGGTACCGTAATCGGCGCATTTGGAAATAATACCTCTAAGGCTGTTGAAGAAGCTGGTTTAGAGTTGGGTATTAAAGCGCCACAACCCCAGGCACCGTCTATGGTGGCTGCCCTGGATCAGTATCTGGCTGCTCAAACCAAGAAGAAGTAACATTCCTTATATAACTGTATAATGAAGCACCCTGATCCAGGGTGCTTTTTCGTTTACAACATCACGTGAATTTATTTAGATAGGATACCTCTGCCGCACCAAATGCGTTTACGGGCAACGGAAAGGTATAATTGAAAAGGATTTGTGTCTTGCTAAGCTATGTCCTTTTATAACGGTGAGTAGTAAAAGTAAATCCTGGACCAATAGCATAGTCGTCAGCTTTTTATCAGCTGCTTTATTTAATCTCGATAAGAAGGAGGGGACAGCCCAAACCAAGGGCATAAAATGTATTAAGTGTTGCTCCTACACATCAAATCTTGCACGTTACAAATCTGAAAACATGAAACAGGGCTGCTTTTTTTAAAGTTGCTCAATATTGACAATAGACTTGGCTTGGACGTTATTATTAGATATAAAAAGGGTATGTTTATGCATTAATAACCAACTGACAGGCAATTAAATAGAAATAATTTGTTAAATATGCAATAAAAAAAATACGGTTCCGTTTAATTCTATAAGTCAACATAGGCTATTGCAAATGAAAAAAATATATACTAACCTTGTGTATCTGTTAATTCGTAAATCATATATTTGCCCAATACCCCTGTATATGAAAATGAAAAACCAATACTTCACCCTATTTGCCCTGGCCTCTATTTCACTGGCTGGTTGCGGCATTATTGGAAAGAAGGACAAAGGTGGTAGCCTGCCAAATGATGGTCAGCTCCACGGCATTTCTCCTGGTAGCAAGTACGTTCTACCTAAACCTCCTGGTATGGTTTACATACCTCAAGGGACTTTCCACATGGGCCCTAGCGATGAGGATCCTTCTTATGCTTTCAGCGCCCGCAACCGTTCTGTATCCATTAGCGGATTCTGGATGGACGCCACAGAGATTACTAACAACGAATACCGTCAATTTGTTTACTGGGTACGCGACTCAATTGCTGCAAAGAAATTGGGTTATGTAAAAAGTGGCTCTGATGGTAATGAGTATGTTGACTGGGCGAAAATGAAAACCCTGAAATGGAGCGACCCCAAAGTCGTAGAACAATTAGGTCAGACAGATTTGATCCTTTCTCCTGAAGATCGCATTTTCGGCAAAAAGGAAATCGATGCGTCTAAGCTGATCTACCACTCTGAGACATTTGATCTGAAAGAAGCTGCTAAAAGAGAAAATGCTGGTAAGGCTCGTTCTCAGTTCATAGTAAAGAAAGACGTTCGCATTTATCCAGATACTTTAGTTTGGATTCGTGACTTTGCGTATTCTTACAATGAGCCTATGACAAAGCGCTACTTCTCTCACCCTGCTTTTGGTAACTATCCAGTAGTAGGTGTGAACTGGCAGCAAGCAAATGCTTTCTGCGAGTGGAGAACGCATTTTTTAAATTCTTGGTTGGATGGAAAGAAAAGAGCTCAGGAGTCTGATTTCCGTCTTCCAACAGAAGCCCAGTGGGAATACGCTGCTCGCGGTGGCCGTTCCCAATCAATGTATCCTTGGGGTAACTATTATTTAAGAAACAAAAAAGGTTGTTTATTAGCTAACTTTAAGCCTGGACGTGGTAACTATCCTGAAGATGGTGGTTTCTATACAGTACGTGCTGACGCTTATTGGCCAAATGACTTTGGTTTATACTGTATGGCTGGAAACGTAGCAGAATGGACATCTTCTATTTATTATGAAGGTTCCTACACTTTCCAACATGATATGAACCCAGACGTTCGTTGGAACGCAAAAGATTCTGACCCTCCTAAAATGAAGCGCAAGGTAATTCGTGGCGGTAGCTGGAAAGATGTAGGTTATTACCTGCAAACTGGTACCCGCACTTACGAATACCAAGACACCACCAAATCTTACATCGGTTTCCGTACCGTGATTGACTTACCTGCACAGCAAGGTAAAAAGGGACGTAAATAATCTAAACTACATACTGTGTTATGAATAGAGGTCTGCAACTGCAGTCCTCTATTCATCCTAAAATTCATTTTATCTTTTTAAACCATCTATTCTAAAAGTAAAGTTTTATGGCAGCTGCTATTCCTCCTAAAGTGAGCAAAATCGTTGACGTATTTGTATCTATTGCCGCGGCAATCGTTATCTGGGGTGCATTAAGAAAGATCTTACACTCCCCTGACGCGGATATCTGGTTGAAAATCGGTTTGACCACAGAAGCCGTTGTATTCTTAGTTTATGGTATTCTTTATTTAAGATACCCTGCCATTGAAGCTGATCACGGCGGTGGTAAGTTAGCTGTAGCTCATGTACCTCATGCTACTGGTGCTCTTGACAAGGCATTAATGGATGCAGACATCACTCCAGCTAATCTGAACAGATTAAGCGAAAACTTTAAAAAATTAAACACTACTGTAAGCAACATGAACAACATTTCTGATGTTGTAGCTGCTACTGGTGATTATACTCAAAAAACAAGAGAAGTAACAAGTGCTTTAGCTCAGGTTAAAGATGCTTATGTAAATGCTGCTAATTCAGTTGGTGCTTTCAACCAAGCTGGAGAAGGTGCTAAACAATTCCACGATCAAATGCAAGTAATGACAAAGAATTTGTCTTCTTTGAATACGATCTATGAATTGGAATTACAAGAAAGCAACAACCACCTGAAGGCATTGAATGGTTTTTATGGTAAACTGGCTGAAACATCAAACGCTATGTTGACTAGCGCCGAAGATGCTAAGAAAGTACAAGAGCAAATTGGTCATTTGGCTAACAACCTGGGCCGTTTGAATAGCATCTATGGTAACATGCTGAGCGCTATGCAAGGCAGATAAGAATGATGGTATAAAACCAATAACTGATTTAAAAACCGATACAAAATACGTAATAGAATATGGCACTACCTGCAGAGCCGCGGCAGAAGATGATTAACCTGATGTATTTGGTGTTGACAGCCCTGTTAGCATTGAACGTATCAGCTGAGATCCTGAATGCCTTTAAAACGGTAGATAATAGCTTAGTTGCAACAAATAAAACAATTAATAGTTCCACTGAAACGATCATGGCTTCTTTTGAAGAAAAATTAAAAGAACCTGAGAGTGCTGCAAAAGCAGCAGAGTGGATGCCTAAAGCCCAACAAGCAGTTGCTTTGACCAAGGGTTTAAATGACTATATCCAAGGTTTAAAGCAAGACATTTTGAAGGGTGCTGGCTTTGATCCTGCTAAAAATGGTGACTCTACTTTTAAAGAAGATAACCAGGATGTAGCTACTCGTATCATGGTGGAAGAAGGCAAGGGCAAAGACTTGTACAACAAGTTGGCTGAATATAAAAAGCAAATGGCAGCCGTTGCTCCAGCTTTAGCAAACCAGATCAACAATTACATGCAGCAGATTGATCTGAGTGTACCTCATACAAAAAACAGTCATGGTGGTGCTAGTGGTAATAATACTTGGGAGGGTGCTTACTTCCGTATGGTACCTACAGTAGCAGCTCTTACTATGCTGAGTAAGTTTCAGAATGACGTAAAGACTTCTGAAAACAAAGTGGTTTCTTTATTCCACGAGCAAGTAGGTCAAGTTAAAGTACGTTACAACCAGTTTGCTGCTATCGTAGGTCAAAGCTCAAACTACTTAATGCCTGGCCAAGAATTAACAATAAATGCTGGGGTTGGTGCGTTTAGTACTGATGCTAAGCCACAAATCAGCATTGGTGGTGTAGGTGTACCAGTAAATGCTGAAGGTGTAGCTGAATGGAAAACAATGGCAAGTGCTATTGGTACCAGACAAGTTCCTGTAAACATTCAGTATATGGACCAGGATGGTAACATGAAAACAATTTCTAAGACCATTACCTATACTGTAGGTCAGGCTAACGCTTCAATTGCCCTTGATAAAATGAACGTTCTGTATGTAGGTATCGATAACCCAGTATCTATTGCTGCCAGTGGTGGTGGTGATGATAAAGTGCAGGCTTCAATTACTGGCGGCGGCGGTTCTTTAGTTAAAGTTGGCCCTGGTAAATACATCGCTAAAGTAAATAGCGTAACTGATGATTGTAAGATCACTGTGTCTGTTGATGGAAAAGTAGCTGGTGCTTCTATGTTCCGTGTACGTACCATTCCTACACCAGTAGCGACAATTGGTGGTTATGCTTCTGGTGAGAATGTAAACGCTGGAGCTTTCAAATCTCAGGCAGGTGTGGGTGCTTATATTAAAGATTTTCCTTTTGATCTGAAATATACTGTTACATCCTTTACGCTCACCGGTGATACAGAAGAAGGTGATCTTATTGAAGCTGCATGTACTGGTAATACTTGGAGTGCACAAGCAAGATCTCTGATCAACCGATTGAAGCCAGGTGCTACAATAACTGTTGATGGTATTCGTGCACTGGGACCTGATGGCAGAAGCATGAAATTGCCTTCATTGGTATATTATATCAAATAATTAAGCTTTATGAACATGAAAAGCAATATTCTCAAATTTTGTCTCGTTTGTTTGGCTGTATCTTCACTAGCAGTGAATGCAGATGCGCAGCGTGCTCCTCGTAGAAGGACAGGCGGCGGTAATCCTCCTGCTGGTAATACAGGTGGACAAACGCAAACAGAAAGCGAGCAAAATAATGTTAACCGTCAACCTTCTGGTTATAATCCCTATGGTAATATTCCTATTAGGGTAGATAACAGTTCCGGTGGTTATAATGATTCATCTTTTAAAAAGTCGCTGCGTCCAGATGCAGCTTTTGATAAAAGCTTTATCAACGAAAGAACGCCACTTCCTTATGAGCATTTGCGTTGGGATGACGCCTTATATTCAGAAAAAGTATGGCGTGAATTGGATCTGCGTGAGAAAATGAACCAGCCCTTCCGCTTTAAGGCTGAAGATGATAATGGTGATCAGCGATTCATTTCAATTTTGCTTAGAGCAGTTAAATCCGGACAAGTGACAGCGTTCTCTCCAGAAGATGATCGTTTCACAACTCCATTGACTGCCGCTGAAGTAGGCCAGTTAACTGCAGGCGGTTCTGCTGATACCAGCCCTGTACGTGATCCTAATGACCCCAACAAAATCATTGAGTATGTGGTAACACAATCTTCTTTTGATCCGGAATCTGTAACCAAATTACGTATCAAGGAAGAGTGGGTATTTGATAGAGAAGCCAGCCGCATGTTTGTAAGAATTTTGGGTATTGCTCCGTTAAAAACTTCTTATCTGCCAAACGGCCAAGAGCGTGGTAACACCGTAATGTTCTGGGTATATTATCCTGACTTGCGTCCTACATTGGCAAAGTATGAAGTATATAATCCAAAGAATATGGGTATGGGTCGTATGACATGGGAAGAGCTTTTTGAAAGTCGTATGTTCTCTAGTTATATTACCAAGTCTACGTTGGATAATCCTTTCAACCAAACTATCAAGGTGCGTCTTAAAGACCCTATCCTTAGCTTGTTAGAAGGCGATAATATTAAAGATCGCATTTTCAACTACGAGCAAGACCTTTGGTCTTACTAAGATGGAATTGTAAATAATAAAAAAACCCGCATATACATGCGGGTTTTTTTATTGCCAATAGGTGACATTGTAACTAAATAACCTTTTTTAAAATATGAGTAAACAGCTCTATGAAATCTGGGTAAATGTTGTATTTTTATCTCGGTTTTTCATAGGATATTGGATTTTAAAGCGGGGCTGAATTTCCATTCTGGCCCCATTTTATTTTTAGGCTTTATCCTCCTCAGTATTAAAGTAGGCCTTTACAATTTTTGCCTTAGAAATACCTACCACTTTAGCTAACTCTTCAAGCGTTTGTTTACGTACGTTATTTACAGATCGGAATGTTTTTAGTAATTGATTAGCTGTAGTAGAGCCAATACCTTTAATATCCTCCAGCTCATTTTTGAACGTGCCTTCACTACGTTTCTTTCTGTGAAAATTTACACCATGATTGTGCACTTCATCCCGGATTCGTCGAATCAGTTTATGACTCTCACTATCGTAGGGTAGTTTCAGGCTTTGCTGATCGCCAACAAAGAAAAGCTCTTCTTCATTCTTGGCTAAGCCAACCAATGTCATTTTACCTTGCAGCTTCAATTCTATTATAGCTTCATGAGCCGCATTTAACTGCCCTTTACCACCATCTATAATAACCAATTGTGGGAAATCTTCACCTTCCGCCAATAAGCGTTTATATCGCCTGTAAACGGCTTCTTTCATGGTGGCAAAGTCATTAATGCCTTCAACTGTTTTTACATTAAATACACGATAATCTTTCTTGCTAGGTTCTCCATTTTTAAAGCAGACCATAGCTGAAACCGGATAGCTACCCTGGAAGTTGGAGTTATCAAAACATTCAATATGTGTAGGCACTTCGCTGAGCTGCAGATCGTCTTTAATCTGTATCAATACCTTTTGTTTGCTAACGCCAGTTCCATTACCGCGTAGGCGGTTCTTATGTTGCAGCTCGCTGATAAAGTATTGTACATTCTTTTCAGAGAGGTCTAATAATTTTTTCTTTTCACCCGCTTTCGGTATCGTGATCTGAACACCGGGTTCTTCATATTCCAGTGGGAATGGCACCACAATTTCTTTTGCCGAGCTATTAAAGGTTGTGCGCAACTGACCTATGGTAAAGGCAAGGATCTCTTCTACAGTTTCATCCAATTGCGCCTCTACCTTTAGCGTCTTAGTTTGCACAATGGAACCGTTCTCCATCATTAAGTAGTTGACATAAGCAATGTCTCCTTCTTTTTGAATGGAAAACACGTCCAGGCCATCTAAGGAATTGCTGACAATGATTGAGCGCGACTGGTAGTTTTCAAGAAACTTGATCTTTTTCTGAACCAATGCTGCTTTTTCAAACTCTAATGATTCAGCATATGCTTTCATTTCATTTTTGAAATGCTGAAATACAGGAGTTAGGTGACCTTTTAAAAGGTTCTTTATCTGAGCAATGTTGTCGTTATAGTTATCCAGCGTTTGATGACCTTCACAAGGACCTTTACAATTGCCTAAATGATATTCCAGGCAAACCTTAAACTTGCCTTTTTCAATATTTTTTGGTGTCAGGTGTAAGGGACAGGTACGTAATGGAATGGTTTGTTTAATGAAGTCCAGCAGGTCTTTTACCTTACTTACTGATGTGTAAGGGCCAAAGTATTGCGACCCGTCTTCAATCTTTTGTCTTGTTAGAAATACTCTAGGAAAATCTTCATTCTTAATAACAATGTAAGGATAGGTTTTGTCGTCCTTCAAATTGATATTGAACAACGGCTGAAACTGCTTAATCAGTGAGTTTTCTAATAAAAAAGCATCCTGCTCTGAGTTAACAATAGTAAACTCGATACGCTTGATCCGCTTTACCAGTTCATGCGTTTTATAACTGCTGATGTTCTTATTAAAATAAGAGCTTACACGCTTGCGAATGTCTTTGGCCTTGCCTACATAAAGCAGCGTACCATTAATGTCATAGTATTTGTAGATACCCGGTAGATGGGGTAATGTTGATGAAATTTGTTGAAATTCTATACTCGTCATTTATTTCAGTCCTCACAATTATTCTGCCGAAGGGCCTTCTGTCCAGATCACCTGAACGGTTTTAATTTGCTCCGGCTGGTTAGGCTTTTGTGTTATCGTTACAATCCGAAACCATTTATTGACCTCCCAAAGCATTTTTTGCTGTACAGAGCTACTGCCATCTTCAAAGGAGCGATCAATAAAAATGGTTCTTACCTGATCCCCTTCATTAGCATTGGGCTTTATGATCACCTCTTGTCGTCTTACTTCTGCATCTTCTTCTTTAGGGGTATAAGTAATTACTGCAGATTGTAATACCTCATCATATATTTTGGTCTCTGTATAATCGTCTTTCCATTTATTTTTTGAGATATCTGGGATCTCCAAAAAGTCTTTGGCTTGTGCTTTAAAATCTTCCCTTTTAATAATAGTAGTATCAGAGTGGTTGTTTATCGTTTCAATACGTCGGATATTGTATAACGAGGTGTCTACATGGGCAATCTGGCTTTCTATGTATGACTTAATGGGAAAATAAGGTTCTGCATCGGCCGCTTCTATTTTAGCCTTATTCTGACAAGAAAATAGTAAGGGTAGGAAGGGTAATAATAACCATTTACTCATGCCCTAAAATTACTATGCTTTAAGATAAGCAGAACAAAGGAAAGGTTAAGAACAAAAAATCCCGCACGAAGCGGGATGAAAGCAATTAGCTCGGGCCTTATTTCGGATACTCAGAATCTTTTTTCTCAGCTTCCTTTTTGTTGATAGAGACTCCGACCTTGAAGCCAAAGTCAAACAGGTTTTCTTTAACCGGGTATTTCTCAATAAAGCTTGATAATAGTTGATAGCGCATTTGAGGGCCTACCTGCCAATTCATCCGCCCTGTAGAGTAAGAAACAAAGGCTTCTGCTGACGCATTTACATTCCAGCGGCGAGTTAGCCAAGGCACTTCTGAGTAGTTTTTATAATCACTCGATATTACATAGGTTCTATCGCCAATCAGGTAGGTAGGTTGAACGGTACCTGCTACACCAAAGTGTGTTTTGTTATTATTATTAAAGTGTACTTCAGCACCGAGGGGAGCAGACACCTGGAAGTAAAAGTTTTGTAACCAATCTGACTTGTAGCCATTAAAATTGCGGTAGTCTGAAATAGAGCCTACATAGTCAACACCATTGTCATTACCACGGTTCAAGGCAATAGTGGCTACTTCTGGAGAGGATTTGAACGCTTTAATGTCGTAGCGATTTATATTAAATTGTAAACCGCCGCGCAAATTGATGCTATGCGTAATGGGATATCTGGTTGCCAGCCCTAATTCTAATCCAAGATCTGGTTTATGTGTGACAGCATCGTTAACATTAATGGATGGTCTAGGATTGCTTGTTAATAAGTTTGGTTGAGGTAAAGAACGCAAATATGACTTATTCTCTGAAAGCTTTCTATAACTTACTGTAGGTGTAAAAAATACCTGCACTCCAAGTTTAGCTTTTTTGCGTCCGGCCTTAAATAAGTTGGTAACACTTTCAATGCTTAAAGGATATTTAGTAGGCGTTTCTGGAGTGTTAGCAGATGCTTGCTCTGTTTCAGAAGCTACAGGGTCTGAATCAACAACAGTGGGCGTAAATCCGTTAATAGCCGTTAGGGTCATTAGAGTCGGCACGTGCTGGCTCTGGTCAGCTCCATTATTCTTTTGTTGATAAGTTGACTGATCAGCAGTTACTGCATTACCAGTTGCGTTCGTTGGGCGTTGCTTTATATCAATTACCTTGGCTTCAGTAGAAGCTGTGGACGTCAAAGAATGTGAAGGTGAAGAAGGCACATTGTTTTTGCCTTGTATTTCTGAAGGTAGCGTAGCTACTGGTGTTGGTGCTAATTGTTTGGAGTTATCTATTAGGAAATAGCCTAAAACGGAAGAAAGCAATAAGAACGCACTGCTGGCAAAGGCTACCCGGCGTCGGCGCTTTTTCAGGTTGGCCGCTATTCCTTGCCATACCTGATCTGAAGGCCGCATGCGTATTCCATCAGCGCTTTGCTTCAGAAAATCCTCAAACTCATCATTTAAAAAATTACTCTCCATAGTGAGCCAGCAATTAAGGGATTAGATCAACGACCACCAGACCCTGCGGCTAGTGCCTGATCTTTTGCCTTATAAATAATATTCTTTTTAACTAAAATGTCTTCCAACATTGCTTTTGCCCTGGTATACTGGCTTCGACTTGTGCTTTCTTCAATGTCCAACATGGCACCGATTTCCCGGTGCGAATACCCCTCCACAGCATATAAGTTCAAAACCGTCCGATAGCCTATTGGCAAAAGACGGATACACTCTACCACTTGCTTTGCCTGGATAATAGATGGAATACTTTCCTCTCGTACCTGTAAAGCCGTTGCATGAATCAGATCCACGCTTTCTGTAAACTTCTTGTTTTTCTTCAAAATGTTGATACAGGTATGTACGATGATCCGGCGGATCCATCCTTCTAATGCACCACGGTTTTCAAAAGTGTGTATCTGTGAAAACACCTTAATAAAACCTTCCTGTAACATATCCTCGGCATCCTCTCGGTTATGTGCATACCGGTAACAGACTGCTAGCATCTTAGCACAATACTTTTCGTACAGTGCTTTCTGGGCAACAGCCTTGTTCTGAATACAACCTTGTAAAAGGGCTTCCTCGGTCATAAAATCCGTGTGGGTGCCTGTAAGTTAGACAATTTTTTGAAATGATTGCTGCACCAATGCTCAAAAAATTATGGAAAAAAAGCTAAATAAACCCTTTCCAGATAAACTGTGGAATACGACTGTTTTAACCGATTTTAAATAATTGAACCAGTGCTTCTAACATATATCGATTTGCTATAAAATGACTTAGAGGCATTTTTATAGCCTATAGCGAATTGAGGGTTACTGGTTGGGTTAGGCGAAAGAGCCACTCCTGCTGTTTGATATATAAGAAAAGAAAAGGCCCGTTGCCGGGCCTTTTCTTAAAAGGAGGAGCGCACCGCAATAAGTATATTCCTTCCAGGAGCAGAAAAACCGGAAGCAAATGGCCTGTAGTTACGATCTAGCATATTTTCTATCCCAGCCTGTATTGTCAGGTTTTTGGTAACTGTTGCACTGGCTTTTAGGTTTAGTGTATACCAGGCAGGGTAGCCCTCTGGAATTACCTGCTTGGATACATAGCCATTGGGTGCTGCATATTGAGGATTATCCTCACCCTCAACAATCATATCTTTGACGCGTTTCCACCCATTGAAAAGTGTGTAGGCATCTAACGTTAGCCAGTTATAAGCATAACGAAGCGAGACCTTTCCGTAAAATGGCGGTATATGATCTAAAGGCCGGGAGCTTACGTAAGCTGTTGAATCTATGTAGCTGCCATTGCTACGTTTCAGGAATACATTCGAAAGCTTGCTTTCATCTGTTTTATAACGTCCATAAGTGTAGTTGATGGTTCCATAGGCACTTAAACGTTGGCTAATGTTTGCAGTGATAGTAGCATTGACTCCATACAGGTACGCCTTATTCACGTTTTGATTAGCCAATCCTTTCACTGTATTGCCATTATAAAATGTTGATTCTTCACCATTCACCTGGTAAGGTGCTAAGGCTATAGCATTGCGAAAAAGCGTATAAAATCCGGTTGCTTCCAACCGTAGCTCTTTAGTGATCGAATGACTAAACCCTAGATCTGCATTATAAGTGTATTCTGGCTTGAGGTCTGGATTCGGTACAATCAATTGACTATTGCTGGATTCAAAAATGCGAGCTGCATCATCAATATTTGGAGCACGAAAACCTGAGGAAAGACCAACCGTTAAGCGTGTTCTATTAGAAGGCATATGGATCAGACCAAGATTACCAGTTAGCGCTAAATTGTCCTGGTCAATAGTAGTAAACGGAAAGTTGAAAAAGGAATTGTCGGCGATGGTAGAATGAAGCGTTACAGCTTGTATGCGGAGCCCATCATTCAACACCCATTTACCATTCCCAAATTTGTAGGTATGTTGACCGTACATACCATAGTAGTTCATGCTATTATCACCATTGGGATAACGGCTATCTAACTTAGACACGGCTCCAGTCTGGGTATTCTTCCTAAATGCGGTAGACTGCAGTCCGTTTAGCTGAGCATCAACACCTACTGTTAACTCATGTTGCTTCCAAAGCTTACGGGCATCTATAGTGGCAGAAATTACACCCAGATCTTCGAGCCGGTTGTCCAAGCGATCATACCGGGTATAATCGCGCTGGTGTCGGCTCTCTTCTATGTGCTGATAGCTAAGAATGGTGCGAAAGTTATCAAAGGTGCCCAGCTTATTTATATTCAGCTCATAGGCAGCTAATGCCCGCTCTTGAGGACCATAATACCATTCTGCATAGCGCAAAGCTCCATTACGAACATCTTGTAATCGATCGTAGCGTGGTATATTACTGCTATTGGACAGTTGCAGATTTAGCAGGTGCGATACCTTTTCACTAGGCTTGTAGATAAGCTTTTGCGTCATATCCCATTGCTGGTAACCAGAGAACTTCTGTATGCGGTCATCTTCATTGGTTACTATGCGATCTACACCATTGCTTGTTTCTATGTATTGCGAGCGACGGCCATAGTTGGGGTATTTATCAGTGTAGTTATCGCCCATCCGCATGTCATCAAAATCGCTGTAGTTGTAAGCTTGCAACCAAGCCCATTTACGTCCGCCAATACTTAAATCAATATGGCCGGTTTTTTCATGGTTGGCACTGCTATAACGTAAAAAACCAGAGCCTGTCCACAGGGTTTTGCCGGTGGTACTAAGTTTTGGCATTTTGGTGCGCATGTGCACCACGCCCCCCAAGGCATCGCTACCGTAAAGAGTAGAGGCTGGACCATACAATACTTCTAGTTGCTCCAGCATATTTTGATCTACAGTGATCACGTTCTGCAAGTGACCAGCCCGGTAGATGGCATTGTTCATACGTATACCGTCTACTACTAATAAGACACGACTGGCTTCAAAACCTCGAATGACAGGAGATGAGCCACCTTGCTGGCTTTTTTGTACAAAGACATTTCCTGTACTAATCAATAAATCTCCCGTGTTTTGTGTATTCTGTATGGCTATCTGACGGGCTGATATAACATCTATTTTTTGAACAATATTTTTCTTGCGTTCAGCAAATTTGTTGGAGTAGATGATTACCTCATCTAAGTTTTTTTCTTGAGTAAATGATGTGTCCTGTTGTGCCCACAGGAAGGCAGGCAGCAACAGCCCAAGGCTAATCCCTAAAGCTTTTTTCATGATGAAGGATTGGTAAAAAAAATAATGAATAAAGGGTTGGTTAAAAGGAAAAGCGTAAAACTTTAGGTGGGGGTGCCAGAATTGATAACAGAGGCGGGAAATAAAATAGAGAGAAAATGGAAAAGCGTTTTGGTAAAAGCTTAGTTATGCCAAAACTTACTGAATAAAAGGAAAAGAAAAGAAGGCAATGGCTGAGTACTAAAAGCTGTATAACTATTAGTGTTTGTTCATTATTACTCCATGTGCCATTTAACAGGTTTATTATTTCAGTTTCCTGCTCGTCAAATACACCTTGAGCAGTTAGTGTCCCATTGGTAATAGAATAGGACTTAACATCAAACAGTTGTCCATTGATCAAAAGCTCTTTGTCTTCTTCATACCAAATAACCTCATTTTCCTGTAATGCTATAGATTGTAAAGCGTCCCTTTGCAGGGACGCTTCAATACGTTCTTTTATATAAAACTGAAACACTTGCAGGCTACCCATAAACAGAAGGGGTGCCAGTGTAAGCAGTAGAAAAAAGATGGGTATAATATAATGACCTTTCTTTCTCACATTGTTGTTACAATGTTACAGCTTTAAGACTCAATCAAAATGTTACCTGTCATTTCTTTTGGTATCGGCAGCTCCATCATCGTTAAAATGGTGGGGGCAAGATCACCCAATTTTCCGGGTTTGACGGTACCATGCCAGTCTTTATCAATAATAAAGAAGGGTACAGGGTTCGTTGTGTGCGCCGTATTGGGCGAGCCATCTCCATTGATCTCGTAATCGGCATTGCCATGATCGGCTGTTAAAAAGATGGTGTAGCCGTGTGCTAAACCGGTAGTTACAATTTGTGCTACACAACTATCTACGGTTTCTACTGCTTTAATAACTGCATCCCATACACCTGTATGGCCTACCATATCAGCGTTGGCATAATTCAGACAAACAAAGTCCACTTCTTCTTTTTCCAGTTCTGGCACAATAGCATTGGTAATTTCTAGCGCACTCATTTCTGGCTTCAGATCATACGTTGCTACTTTAGGGGAAGCCAGCAGAATGCGTTGCTCTCCTTGAAATGGTTCTTCGCGGCCCCCACTAAAGAAAAAGGTAACGTGAGGGTATTTCTCTGTTTCGGCAATCCGTATTTGTTTTTTGCCAGCATTCTGTAATACTTCACCAAGCGTATTGGTTAGGTTATCATTTTCAAAAATCACATGCACGTTTTCAAACGTTGCATCATACTCGGTCATAGTAGTATAATGCAGGTTCAGCTTCTTCATATCCAGGTTAGGGAAATCAGTTTGTGTTAACGCCTTAGTAATCTCCCGGCAGCGATCGGTACGGAAGTTAAAACATAACACGGCATCGCCTTCTTTGATAATGGCTATGGGCTGCTCGGCTTTTGTAATAAGTGTTGGAAGTATAAATTCATCCGTTACATTATTGGCATAAGAATCTTCAATGGCCTTTACTGCTGAGGTAGCGTGCTGGCCCATTCCTTTTACTAAGGCATCATAAGCCAACTTTACGCGTTCCCAACGGTTGTCGCGATCCATGGCATAATAACGGCCGCTTACGCTGGCAATGGCACCTGCCGATACGGCCATATGCGCTTCCAGCTCCTTAATAAAGCCAAGGCCGCTTTTAGGGTCTGTATCGCGTCCATCTGTAAAGGCGTGTACGAATACGTCTTTTAAACCATTGGCTTTACAGACATCCAGAATGGCTTTTACGTGGTTAATATGTGAGTGCACTCCACCATTGCTCACTAAACCCATTAAGTGCAGCGGTTTGTTGTTTTTAGCGGCAAAGTCAATGGCGGCCAAAAGTTGAGGGTTTTTGGCAAATTCGCCTTCCCGGATGGCTACATTAATGCGCTGCAACTCCTGGTAAACAATACGACCGGCACCCAGATTCAGGTGGCCTACTTCCGAATTACCCATTTGCCCCTCTGGTAGCCCCACTTCTTCACCACAGGTAATTAAAGTGGTGTTAGGATATTTATTGTATAAAGAATCTACAAATGGGGTATTGGCAGCTTGTATGGCGTCAGCATTTTTTACTTGACCAAGGCCCCATCCATCCATGATCACTAACATTACTTTTTTCTGTGGCATAACTGGTTAATATTGATTGAAGTATGCAAAGCTATAAAAACGTAAAGGTTTTGTTTAATTTAGCAGAGAAACTAACTTAAATCTGTACTGTGGCACATTTTTCGATCATAGCGGGGCAAAAAAGGCCAATATCTATGCAACAGATTTTTACGCTTCTTAGTGCAGTCTTGATGCTCATCATGAGTGCGTTTGCACCGGTGAGTGAAAAGACTACCCCCACTAGCATTACGAAGCCCGTCAGTGGCTTAGATGAAGTCATTAGCGCCTTGCGTACGGGAAATGCCACCGAGCTGGCCAAGTACGTGGACGATAATATTGAAATTACGCTGCCAGATAAAACAGATACCTATAGCCGTGCACAGGCTATCATGGTGCTGCAGGATTTCTTTGCTAACAATGGAGTTCGCTCTTTTGAGATCAAATTCAAAGGCGATGGTAGTGGCGGTAGCCAATTCTGTATAGGTACATTGCAAACAAAGGCGGGTGCCTACCGAACAACGATCCTCATGAAAACCAAGAATGGAAGGCAACTTGTTAAACAGATTCAGTTTCAGTCCATTTAGGCTTCATCTAAAACCATATTATCCCTACAGCCCCGCATTAGCGGGGCTTTTTTGACCGAGGATTAGTGGGATGGGTAGAGGATTAGCAGGATTTTGAGATTCCAGATTTGATGTTTGGGATTTGAAATTGGTTGCAGGCTTTGGGAGGCTTTTTGGTTGCCGATTTAGATTGGCGATTGCGGATTGGGAAGAAAAGCCGCTTGCTTTTAGTATCTTTAGGGTCTTCTCTTTTAAGGTGTTTCCTGCCTTTCTTATTACACTTTTTTACTATTTCTACAGGGTTTTTATAGACTGATATACGGTAGTGGTAGGGCTCAGGTACGGGTGAGGTACGGACTTCATACGGAGTTAGTATGGACCGGATACGGAGTAACCTAGTATTCCATACGGAGTAACCATGAATGGACAGAGGAGTGGCAGTGAAGGAACATAGGAGTAGCAGGCAAGGAACCATGAAGGATGGGGGATTTGGGGGTTGAGGATTATTAGTTTCCTCTTTTTCTCCTTGGCAATATGCGAAACCTTTTCTTCCTAATCCCTAAATCTCCCCAAATCATGGTTCAGACTATCTTTGCCTCATGATAGATTTTGATGCGCAGTTATACAAGTTGGTAGAGTCCGCCCTGCAAGAAGATATAGGCAATGGTGATCACTCTACCTTGTGCTGTATACCAGCTGACGCGAAAGGAAAAGCGGTTTTAAAGATCAAACAGGATGGTATACTGGCAGGTATTGATGTGGCTGAAAAGATATTTAAGTACCGGGCCCCAAACGTGGTGTTTAACCGCTTTAAATCAGATGGAGAGCCTATGCAATCTGGTGAAACGGCTTTTGAAGTGGAAGCTGGAGTGCATACCATTTTGCAATGCGAGCGGCTGGTGCTGAACATTATGCAGCGCATGAGCGGAATTGCCACCCTTACGGAGCAATACACCCGTCAATTAAAAGGCTATAAGACTCGCCTGCTGGATACCCGCAAAACAACACCCAACTTCCGGTTATTAGAGAAAGAAGCCGTGCGAATTGGCGGCGGTGTGAACCACCGCTTTGGCTTGTTTGATATGATCATGCTGAAGGATAATCATATCGATTACTGTGGCAGTATTGAAGAGGCAATTTTGCGGGCGCACGATTACGTGGTGCGTTATCAGCCTCAATTAAAAATAGAGGTAGAAACGCGTAGCCTGGAAGATGTAAAGAAAGTATTGCAAATGGGCGTAGGCAAAGTGCACCGGATAATGCTTGATAACTACACGCCTGCAGAGGTTAAAGAAGCCGTACAGCTGATTGGTGATGCGTTTGAAACGGAGGCTAGCGGAGGCATTAACTTAGGCACTATTACCAGTTATGCCGAAACAGGTGTAGACTATGTAAGTGTAGGCGGTTTGATCCATCAGGCTAAGAGCTTGGACCTAAGCTTAAAAGCAGTAATTATTTAAACCGAACTACTCACCATTCACGACTCATAATTCACGATCTCATGAGCAAGAAAAATAAAAGTGACCGCCATGGTTTTGTATACAGTACTGATCCCAACTTTCGCTTTGAAGAAGAAAACGAACCGGTACAAGAAACCCTGCCACCGCAGCAACAAAAGCTAAAAGTAAAAATGGAAACCAAGCACAGGGGTGGTAAGGCTGCAACATTGGTAGAAGGTTTTATAGGTACGGAAGAAGACTTTCAGACCCTTGGTAAAAGTCTTAAGAACTTTTGTGGAACAGGTGGGTCTGCTAAGGACGGTGAGATATTGGTACAAGGCGACCAGCGCGACAAAGTGCTGCAGTGGTTATTGAAAAACGGTTATAAGAACACTAAACGAATCTAATTGCTGCTTAATACACTTATTGTACTGGCATTTACCTGTGGCTTCATCGGAATAGTATTCTATGTACTTCACGGTGTTTATCGAATGAAGGAAGATACCCGACGAGAAAATTTATATAAATCCATCAGCGATTATGCCCTGCTGCTTCTTTGCATACTAGGTGTAATTATCATGCTTTATTATGCGCAGTATTCAGATTAGCCATTTGCTATAGCTATAAAGACCAAGAGGAAATGCCATGCATTTCCTCTTGGTCTTTATGATGTTAATTGTTTTAATTGATTGGCAGGTCTTTCTTCATTTGATTCAAAATATCATCCCACTCTTTAGTTGGAAAGCCTCTTCCTTTTTTTAACTCTATGGCACTGGACATCGTGGTAAGGGCTTTTTGTTTTTGCCCTTGCTTGTATAATAAGCAAGCATAGGTATGCAGTACTTCCGGCGACTCAAAGAAGCTTACCGCTTTGGCAGCCCACTCAGTGGCTACAGAAAGTAAAGATGTATTGGATGTCATTTTGTAGAAGTTCCATGCTCCTGCATTTAACTCCAACATATAGTTTTGGGTAATAGGTCGGTAGGTTATGTTTGAACGTACTTGTATGGTGTTGCCATTTCGGATAGTATCACGCTTGGCTGTTTTTGCTATTCGTTCTCTATTGATTGTATCAATCCTTTTAATGGAGTCAACATTGAGTGCCATATAATAGCGATCGTAATAGGCAATGGCATTTTTGAAGTAGTTAGTTGTATCGCTGGTTTCTTCATAAAATTGAAGCATGTTTTTGTCATAGACCTTAATGCCTGCCGCGCTACCAGAATAGGTTGATTGAGCAAAACGGGCTACTTGATTCGCATATGTTTCATCATGATTTTTGATAGCAATATTTATAGATTTATAGATAATGCGGTTATTGAGAGTAATACGAGTGTTCAAATCCATCAAGTACCAGGCTTTATTAAAGTTCATTGGGGATTGACGCAATGCTTTGTCGGCCTGGCTGTTGATGGATGGTGCCATTTGTGCAATAAACTGTAATGTTCGGGCTGATTGCAAGGAGTCTGCAGGAAGGGTTGATACATATTCATCAAGCAGCTCTTCTGTAGATAGATTTAATGATTGTTTCTTTAGTAGCAAGGCTTCCAAAAAGCCAGGACTTTTGTTTCCCTTTTTGTATTCAGCTTCCAGTTCTGCAACCTTTAAGGTTTCCCCAGCTTTTTCAATCGCTATGTCTATCTGCTGTTGATAGTGGGTTGGAAATGATGAAGTTTGCTGAAACGCATGAATCAATGTTCCATCTTGATTGATAAACAACGAGCCAAACCCTGTACTAATATTATATTGTTGACCGATGTATTTCCGTTCTGGATGATCGGTTGTTATTTTAAGAGGAATAAATGCTTCTTTAATTCTTTTTGAAACAGCTGCGTCGGACAAGCCTTTATCACCTACTTCATTACATTGTGAGCAGTCGCTTGCTTCAAACTGAATAAATAGAAGCTTGCCTTCTTTATGAGCCTTTTTCAAGGCTTCTTTAAAGCTTATATTCTGGAAATCTATTTGAGCATTGGCCCAATGGCCAAGAAACAATAAGAGTAGTATTGGTATATATTTCATACGGTAAGTAATGAGGTCTAAATATAAGAGACCACTTCTGGCTGTACAATAATCATATTGGGTTATAGAATATTACTTTGGTGCTTTATTGCTTTTACTTGCTTCATCTCTATCAACCCTGAAAGCCATTCCGTTTATGACTGCCATCACAAAAAGGTTTGTTGCCTGAGCCTCCACAGCGACAAAGTGCTACTTTCTCTCTTTTTTCTTCCTGGCCGTCGGGAAGTTTGATCAGGAAAGATCCAGAGATCAGTAAAGGACCATTAGGTGTTACATGTATAGCAGTAGTCTCTGTTTGTGTAGGATCTAACGGTGTGGCTTCTGCGCCCGCGATTTCAATACTCAATGCGCCGCTTGGACATTTGCTTACTTGTTCAATAATCATTTCACTGTTACTGCCTTCCATATTTACCCAAGGGCGTGCCTTTGGATTGAATACTTCCCCCAAGCCCTTCCAACAGTTAGTAGAATGCATGCAGAGTTTCGGCTTCCATACTACGGTGATCTCTCCATTGGTGTATTTTAATGTCTCTTTCGCCATGATAACTTGTTCTTATGAAGGTACAATAATTCTCTGCTCAACCTTGAGGCCTGTCAGGAGGGAATAAATGGTTGAACTGATCAATACAGGCATGAACTTTTTAGTCTTTATGAAGAACATTAAACTATGGCAGGCTTATACAATTCTATTTCAGTTTCCGAAGCGGCTGCACTTCAAAAAGAGATGCGTAACAAGCTCATCCTGGAAACACTTGAGAACTTTATGGTTCATACAATTGGTGGTGCCGATATTTCTTTCAACAAATATGAAACGACAGTGTATGCCGGCATCATTGTACTCAGCTTTCCAGACCTGCACCCGGTTGCCTATTCACTAGTGAAGACAGAGGTTACTTTTCCCTACGTTTCTGGTTATCTGGCATTCAGAGAAGCGCCGGCACTTATAGAGGCATGGGAGCAGCTGCCTCAAAAACCTGATGTATTGGTGGTAGACGGACATGGCATTGCACATCCCAGGCGCATGGGCATAGCCTCACATTTTGGTGTATTGACGGGGCAGCCAACGATAGGTTGTGCTAAGAAGATCTTGTTTGGTAAATACGAACCACCACTTGATGTGAGAGGTGCCTACAGTTACATTCATGATAAGGAAGATGTATTAGGGGCCGTATTACGGACTCGTGAAAAGGTAAAACCAGTGTTTGTGTCGCCGGGGTATAAATTAAACCTACAGGATAGCATCAACATTATTCTACAGTGTATGGGCAAGTATCGTATACCGGAGCCGACGCGTAGGGCACATGAGCTGGTAAATGCCTTTAGAAGAGGGGAGTTGCAGGAAGGTTATATAAAGCTGTAACATAAGCATAAAAAAACAGTTGGCAACATCGGGTAGTCCCCTGCTGCCAACTGTTATCTATCAACGATTAACTATTAAGCCTTAACGGTTAACAGTCTTTTCTTATTGTCCTTGTGCCAGGCTGTAGCTGCGTTTATCACCCCACATATTCAATATCTCCAGTGAGCAAATTTTAAAGTCTGCACTCAGTGATACATACAAGCCAATGATGTCTTGTTGTGTCAATGCCTGGTTATTGATGCTTTCAAAGCGTAAGTTGAACTGGTTTACCAGGTTGGTAAACTTTGAACCAGTAGGCCACACCTGCGTACCGCGGTTAGAGACATTGATCAACTTGAACTTGGTACCGCCGTGATGTTGGCATTTCTGCGCAATAACATCCGGTTGTTCAATGCTTTCAATAAACATATCTACACCAACAATCTTCTCTTCCTCAGCTTCTTTTGAGAACATCATTGGGTTTCTTTCCAAGTGACAAACAGCTGGTGTAATTGGTTTGTTAGGGATCATTGGTTTCATACCTTGTTGAGGTACGCGGCCAAAGTTGGCAATGATAGCGTTAGCAAACTCGGTTGTATTCACTGATGGCTTGCTTTTATCACCAAAGTCACCAGTATGTACACCTGTCTCCAAAGTATACAACAGTGCGTTTTCAATAGTTGCAGCATTCTCTGTCAGTCCTAAGTGACGTAACATAGCAAGACCACTCAGTAGTAGTGCAGTGGGGTTAGCAATGTTCTTCCCAGCAATATCTGGCGCTGTGCCATGCACTGCTTCAAAGATGGAGATATGATCACCAATATTAGCAGAAGGGGCAAAGCCTAAACCGCCCACTAAGCCAGCACAGAGGTCAGAGATGATATCACCTTGCAGGTTGGTCAATACGATTACATCGTACTGCTCTGGCTTTACTACTAACTGCATAGCCAAGTCATCTACAATCTTGTCGTCAGCATTCAATTCGGGAAATTCTTTCGCCACTTCGTAGAAGCACTCCAGGAACAAGCCATCGGTAAGCTTCATGATGTTAGCCTTATGACCGCAGGTAATGCGGCGAGCACCTTTTTGCTGTGCCATTTCAAAAGCATAACGGATCACCTGCATACTACCTGGACGGGTGATGAAACGACGGCTCAGTGCCACATCGTGTGTAAGCATATGCTCAATACCACCATACGTGTCTTCAATATTCTCACGAACAATGGTAACGTCGATAGGGATACCTGCTTTGGAGAAGACGGTGTCTACGCCGTGCAGTGTTTGAAATACGCGCTTATTGGCGTAAGTATTCCACGTTTTTCGTGCAGTAACATTCACACTTTTTACCCCTTTACCTTTTGGGGTTTCCATGGGACCTTTGAACAAAATCCCCAGTTCTTCAATGGTGCGTTGTGCCTCTGGAGTCATACCATTAGAGAAGCCTTTATCAAACACCCATTTACCCATTTCTACATACTCATATTCTAAGTCTACCTGATTGGCTTTGAAGATGTTAAGAACAGCTTCCATAATTTCCGGACCTATACCATCGCCTTTAGCAACCGCTATTTTCATATAGAGGGTTTTTTATGTTAGGCAAATTTAGGGGATGTGGAAAGGAATACCCGTAAAAAAGGATTTGAATATTATGGTAAGGACTTTGATTATTATAAATTAAAATTGTGGTATGGTTAGTAAAATATCAGAAGGGGTGAAGATTAGCGTGGAGACTTTCTACCAGCAAGATTATTCCAATCCGATCCAATCAGAATACATGTTTGCGTATCGCATTACTATAGAAAATCATAACGATTTCCCTGTGAAGCTGCACAGTCGTCATTGGTATATTTTCGATAGCGATGGTTCTTATAGAGAAGTGGAAGGAGAAGGTGTGGTAGGAATGCAGCCAACTATTGAGCCCGGCGACGAATATCAGTATGTGAGCGGTTGTAACCTTCATACAGAAATGGGACGTATGCACGGTGCTTACCAAATGGAGAACCTGCATAATAAACAGCTCTTTGAAGCAAACATTCCAGCTTTTGAAATGATAACACCGTTCAAGTATAATTAATTGGAACCGAGATTTGGGGAGATGGAAAGATTATAATGAAAAAGATAGTTTGAGCGATCAACTTATTCATTATAGCCTAGAAGATAAACAAGTTATTTTAAACGTACCTGCTATCCTGTGCTCTTTCCCATCTCATAATCCAGGTTTGTGAATAGAAACGTTTATCAAAAGGCTATTGTAGTTCATTTTTTAAAAGCCTTTACCAGAAGTACTCAGCAAGAGTGCTATTGTGGCCTTTGCTTAGCCAATTTTAACATTACAGTTTTGTTTGGTAACAGGCCTTCTATAAACTAAAATGTTCTTCCCTGCCATTTCTATACAAAACGGTCAATTGTCGTTTGTTGTCTATATGGTCAATCCTATAACGTGTATTAGTCAGTTCTTTTGACAGAAAGAAGTTAGGCTCTATGCTAATGAGCTCATACTGGCTTTGATCTGCTTTTCGCTCCATAAACAATTTTGTGCCTTTTGCTACTATTTTGTATTCTCCAAAGTCTCCTGTCAATTGCCCTGCTTGTACAGAATTCAGTACTAACGGTGATAAGTTTGCTTTGATATCATCGGCTATCCATTTTAACAGACGTTGCTCTTCTTTACTAGTGGACTTTGTAATTTTCTGATTGATTAATTCCAAATGGGATATTAACAACGCTTGTTCTGACTCAGTCGGTTTATCTGGAACAACGCCTACGCCTTCCCAATTTGATTGTGTAACTGTATTAATAACATGTCCAAATGGAATAAAAAGAGATAAGGTGACTCCATCTTTAAATTGATAAAAAGGGATAGGACGGCCAGGGTTAGCTCCGCCTTTTGTAGTATCACCAACCACTGTAACACGGTTTAAATGTTTAAGATCATATACGAATTCTTCAGCAGAGGAAAATGTCACATCGCTGGTAAGTATATAAACTGGCCGGTTTAAATAACGGGGACCATCTAATTTTTTAAAAGTATAAATACTATCAATATTGCCATCTTTCCACTTGTAGGTAATCAGGTGTATAGAAGTTTCTGGTAAAAGATAACTACTAACAAGTCTTGAATAAGTACCGCCACCGTTTTTACGCAAATCAATAATCAGTGCATCTGTATTCTTAACGAAGCTAAAGACTGCTGCCATCAGACTTTTATCAGTTTCAAAATCACCAAAACTAGTCAGCTTTAAATAGCCAATATTGCCAGGTAAAACTTCTACTGCCGGTAACCCTTCATTCAGGTAGGAGGGGTTTTTTAGGTACATCGGCACCGCCTCTTTTTTCGTAGTGGTTGTATTAACAGCAGGCTTTTGATAAGTAATGCGGATGTGCTTGTCTTTAGTAGTAGCATATATATCCTCCTCAATTGTCTTAAAGAGTCGGTCAAGTGTTGGTGCATTATTATACCGTCCTGCTTTTTCTGCAGCATCTAATCGCTGGATGGTAGCTGGAACAGTTTCCTGGAAATAATAATTGGTTTGCAATTGCTCTTTGATTCCCTTTAAAAGGGCCATCCTTTCTTCTGCTGTTGGAAGGCTTTGTGCAAAAGATTGTAGGCTGGCAACTACTAATAAGCAGTTGAAAAGAATTGTTTTGGTGTACATAGTATTGGTTTACCAAGGCAAGTTAAGCGAAGTAGCATCTAATCTTAACCTATTGGGATGAGTGGGAATCAGTTAAAAACACAAATATTGCAAAAGGCCCTGCTTAAGGGCCTTTCAATAGAGTGGATGTAAATTTCTGCCACTACTTCGGTCTATACTTACTCTGCTCAAAAATTTCACGTGCAGGCTTAGCTAATACTTCTTGCAGGCTAAGCTCATCATGGGCGTCAGCATATTTCTGCACAATGCGCCAGCCAATCCATTGGCCAATGTTACCAGGAGAGGCTTCGGGCATGTTTTGCGTAAAAGGAGCTTCGCCAATATAGGTTTGGATAACGTGCGGTTCAATAGAATAGGGATTTTCGTTTTTCAAAATATACCCCCAAATATTGCCTTCATTTTCTTTGCTCCAATCCAGTTGCTTTTGCGTGTAACCTGTTTTCACGCTGTCTGCTGCATCGGGCAACAGATGATCTAATAAATACCAGGCCTTTCCTTTTTCTACCATTTGTTCTATTAGTGGCCTGCCAACACTTTGGTCAGGATAGATATCATCGGCAATAGCCTTAATAGCATTCGGCACTATGTATTCCTTATCAAAACGGCGGGAAATGTACGTTGGGTACATCTGTTGAATAGGCTCTTCCTGATATACGGAAAAGTTCTTGCCTGCAAACTGTTGCAAGCCTATGCCCAGGTAATCGGGAGTAATAACAGCACCCGGTACATCTAGTGGACCTACAAAAGTGATCACACGTGGCAGTTTATAGTTGGGATAATAATACTTTACATATTTGAAGGACTGGGTAAGATCCTCAGTAAGCCAGTTTAGGTTTTTGTATTTGAGCTGTAAACTATCGTTAATGGGTTTATAGCTACCGTACACTTGGCGGATAATTGAAAACGCAGTGGTGTCCATAGGATTTACCTGTAAAATATCGCGCATGAACACAGGGTAGAATGCTGGAAAGCCATTGCGTAAGTCAACCAGTCCGTTTCTCAGGTTATTGGTATCTATCTTAAAAAAAGCCTGCTCAAAGCGTTCCACTTGTACGTTTTCTACCTTGATGCCAGAAACATCTGGCTTCTTTTTACCAGAATTACAAGCTCCAAGAGTAAGTAATGTTATAGCTAGTATGAAGTATTTCATAGTCACGCAAATAAACGCAGATTTGATTACTTTATTCTTAAAACCAAATGTTGAGATTTTTTAATATAGGATAAAGCATTATCATTTCGAGACTATTCACTAGTATTGATTAACTCCTTTATTCCTTTGCCTCTTGGCGCCTTTGCGTGAAACTCAATCATCCGCGTTTATCTGCGAAATCTGTGGGCACAAAAACTGCAGGCACAAATCCAATAACTTTGTTCTATGAAGATTTTCTTAGCCCAACAGAATTACCATATTGGAAACTTCGAAGCCAATGCTCAAAAGATAATAGATGGAATTAGCAAGGCTAAAGAGGCCGGAGCCGACTTGATCATGTTCCCAGAGTTGTCTATTTGCGGTTACCCTCCCCGTGATTTTGTAGAGTTTAAAGACTTTATCGATCAGTGTTACAAAACAATTGACCGGGTAAAGGAACATGCCGATACGATAGGTGTACTGTTGGGCAGCCCGGCATATAACCCTCAAAAAGAGGGGAAGGATCTGTTCAACGCTGCCTTCTTGTTGTATGAAAAAGAAATCAAAGCCGAGATCCATAAAACCCTGTTGCCGACTTACGATGTGTTTGACGAGTACCGCTATTTTGAACCGGCCTTTGAATGGCGTTGTATAGACTTCAAGGGTAAAAAGCTGGCTGTTACCATTTGTGAAGATATCTGGAACCTGGGTGATAACCCGCTATATCGTGTTACGCCAATGGAGCATTTGATAAAAGAGAATCCAGATGTGATGCTCAATATATCGGCCTCACCTTACAACTATGCGGCAGATACCGTGCGGAAAAGCATTATTGAAGCACACGTAGCCAAGTACAGCATACCTATGTTGTATTGCAATACGGTGGGCGCGCAAACGGAAGTGATCTTTGATGGCGGTAGCTTGGTTTACGATATCAATGGCCAGTTGATAAAAGAGATGAAATATTTTGAAGAAGACTATGCCATTGTTGACCTGGAGCTCCTTACGCAAAAGAAAGACATGCCTGCCGTTGCGCATAAATACTATTACTCTGCGAATGAAGTAGGTAGGGATACGGATACGCTGGATTACCTTACCGATGAAAAGAGTATTTCTGAAATTCATCAGGCCTTGCTGCTAGGTATACGTGATTACTTTGGAAAGATGGGCTTTAAGAAAGCAATTCTGGGTGCCAGCGGCGGTATTGACAGTGCGGTAGTACAAGCCCTGGCTGTTGAAGCATTAGGAAAAGAGAATGTGCATGTGTTGCTGATGCCTTCAGAATATTCAAGCGAGCACTCCATTAGTGATGCTGAGGAGTTAAGTAAGAATTTAGACAACCGCTACGATATCGTACCTATTAAAGATGTATACAATCAGTTTCTCTCCACATTAAAGCCTTTGTTTAAAGATTTGCCCTTCAGCTTGGCAGAGGAAAATATTCAAAGCCGTTCCCGCGGCAATCTGTTAATGGCTGTAGCTAACAAGTTTGGATACATCTTACTTAATACTTCCAATAAAAGTGAGCTAGCTGCTGGTTACGGTACCCTGTATGGTGATATGGCCGGTGGTATCAGTGTGCTGGGCGACCTGTATAAAATGCAGGTATATGCTCTGGCCAAGTATATCAATCGTGAAAAAGAAATTATTCCCAATAATATTATAACTAAGGCGCCCTCAGCAGAATTGAGGCCCGGACAAAAGGATAGCGACAGCCTGCCTGATTACCATATTCTGGATCGGATCTTATACCAATATATTGAGCTGCGCCAAGGCCCTAAAGAGATCATTTCCTCTGGCTATGATGCTGCGTTGGTAAACCGGATTTTGAAACTGGTAAACACTGCCGAATACAAACGCAATCAATTTTGCCCAATCATACGTGTCAGCAGTAAAGCCTTTGGTGTAGGTCGTCGTCTGCCTATTGTGGCTAAATACCTGTCCTGATTTCGGACAAAAGAAGTCATAGTAACACCTTTTTCCTGAGCAAATCGATGTTAGGCTAGGTTATACTTAATTATGGGTATAACTCTAGCTTATTCCTGTAAATGTTCTGACCAACTCCGTAACATTACGGAGTTGGTCAGAAAAATACCAGACGTATGTAAAGCTTATTTGGGATTAGGGCATAAGATGGGAAGCGCATAAGAAAGTGCAATTCCTATCCGTGTACTGATGTCTTTAAGAATATATGCTTATTAAAGTGAATGAGTAATCCTGTTAATCCCACCAATCCATTCCATCCACGGCCCGGATTTTTTATACTACTTATTACTAAACAACCGTTAACTCTTAAGAAGTTATTAGTAAACTCTGCAATTAGTAGGCCATTTTTTAAAAAGAGGCAGACAATTTGCTAATAGCAGTTCGTATTTTCAATTACCTAAACCCTAAATATGTACAGGACAGCCGAAGATATCCGTCAACTCAATGATAAAATAAGCTACGCAGGCAGGTTTATAGATGTATTACGTAAAGAAGTAGGTAAGGTCATTATTGGTCAGAACTATATGTTGGACCGCTTATTAATCGGTTTGCTCAGCAACGGGCACGTATTGTTGGAAGGGGTACCCGGACTGGCAAAGACTTTGACGATCAAATCGCTTTCCCAGGCTGTACACGCTAAGTTTAGTCGTATTCAGTTTACTCCCGATCTTTTACCGGCCGACGTGATCGGTACCATGATCTATAACCAGCAGCGCAATGAATTCATTGTGCGCAAGGGGCCCATCTTTACCAATTTTGTGCTGGCCGATGAAATTAACCGTGCTCCAGCCAAAGTGCAGAGTGCCTTATTGGAAGCCATGCAGGAACGCCAGGTAACCATTGGTGATAATACGTATAAGCTGGACGATCCCTTCTTAGTACTGGCTACACAAAACCCACTGGAGCAAGAAGGTACCTATCCCTTGCCGGAAGCCCAGGTAGACCGTTTCTTGATGAAGGTTATAGTGGGGTATCCTACAAGAGATGAAGAGCAGCTCATTATTCGCCAGGCTGTGCAAGGCTTGTCTATGCCGGTGATAAATCCTGTAGTATCATTACAAGAAATCATTACTGCCCGCCAAATGGTGCGCGATATATATTTAGATGAAAAAGTAGAAGGTTACATCTTGGATATTGTATTTGCTACCCGTAAGCCCGATCAGTATGGCCTGGATAAATTAAAACCTATTATATCCTACGGTTCATCTCCCCGTGGTAGTATTAACCTGGCAATAGCTGCCAAGGCGCAAGCGTTTTTGAATAGGCGAGGGTATGTAGTACCGGAAGATGTGCGTGCTATTGCAGATGATGTATTACGTCACCGTATTGGATTGACGTATGAAGCGGAAGCCGAAAGCATAACCACTGAAGATGTTATTGCACATATTATCAAGAAGATCAATTTGCCGTAGAGAAGATGACAGAGGATAGTTGTAAGTTGGCAGGAAAAACTAACTGCAATGACAAACTATCAAAATCTGGACGCTTAGAAAAAGAGTATGGAACTAGTAAAGAATGTATATGATTTAGTTAAAAGATATCCAAGAGAGGAATTGTATGCTTTAACACAACAAACAAAAAGAGCAGTGGTGTCAATCCCATCCAATATTGCTGAAGGGATAGGTAGGAATTATAAGAAAGATACCATTCAATTCTTGCA
This sequence comes from Flavisolibacter tropicus, assembly GCF_001644645.1. Taxonomy (NCBI): domain Bacteria; kingdom Pseudomonadati; phylum Bacteroidota; class Chitinophagia; order Chitinophagales; family Chitinophagaceae; genus Flavisolibacter; species Flavisolibacter tropicus. Next base: position 4,801,296 of record NZ_CP011390.1, read on the forward strand.
CATTTCAAGAGGTTCTTTGTATGAGTTAGAAACTTTGTTGTTGATTGCTCATTCATTGGACTTTCTGGAAGAAGTTAGTTTGGATTCTTTGATCAGGCAGGTTCAGGAATGTTTACGTCTCTTAAATGGATTGATTGCCTATTATGAGAAGTCAAACCTGAAATAACTGTCAACTGTCATCTCTCAACTGTCAACTATTAATGCTAACAACAGCAGATATATTAAAGAAGGTTCGCGAGCTGGAGATTAAGAGTAAAAAGCTTACTACAGATTTATTCACTGGTGAATATCATAGTGCTTTTAAGGGACGTGGTATGTCGTTCAAGGAGGTTCGTGAATATGCGCCTGGCGATGATATACGCTTTATTGACTGGAACGTATCGGCGCGTTTTGGACACCCCTTTAGTAAAGTGTTTGAAGAGGAGCGCGAGCTAACAGTAATGCTGCTTATTGATGTGAGCGGCTCTTCTCTGTTTGGTACTGTCAATAATCGCAAGCGTGATATGGCAACAGAGATCGCTGCCGTGCTGGCATTTTCAGCGGTTAACAATGGTGACAAAGTAGGGGCCATCTTGTATAGCAACAAAGTGGAGAAGTACATTCCACCCCGTAAAGGGAAGCAGCATGCATTGTTCCTGGTACGCCAGTTATTGTCTATTCAAAGTGAAGGCAAGGGGACCTATTTGAGTCCGGCCTTAAAACTGTTCCAGAATACCACACGCCAGCGGAGCATTGCTTTCATCTTAAGCGACTTTATCGATGCCAATTATAGTGAGTCTTTACGCGTGTCGGCGAACAAGCATGATGTAGTAGGGATCAAGCTATATGATAAAATGGATCGGTTCTTACCAAAAGTAGGCTTGTTGAAAGTAGAGGATGCTGAAACTGGTGAACAAAAATGGGTGGATACCAACAACGATCTGGTGCGTCATGAATACGAGCGAGAGTTTTTTAGAATTACTGATTATTGCAATGAGGTGTTTAAGAAAAGTGCAGCCAGTCTCTTGCATATTCGTACAGACGAGGATTATGTAAAAGTGCTACAACATTTCTTTATTAGTCGGAATAAATAATGACAGGACGGATTTTAACGATACTTCTTTTTCTTTTCTATACCCAAACAGGCCTTACCCAGAAAACGAATGTAAACGTAGCGGTAGATCGCAACCAGATTTTAATTGGTGAGCAGCTTACCTTAACAATCGAGGCTGTAGTGCCCAACGCTGGTTACTGGCCGGCTATTGACACCATACCGCATTTTGAGATCATGCAGTCTAAAATAGACTCGCAGCAAAATGGCAATAATCTACAAATCAAGCATACCCTTACGCTGACTAGCTGGGATAGCGGGCGCTGGAGCATTCCTGCAATTGTTATTAGCGGACACAATAAGACAAAGCCTATACCCATTACCGTTAGTTTCTCTTCACCATTTGATCCGAATCAGGATTATCATGATGTAAAGGATATCATGGAGGTAGAACGGCCCGCGCGGGAAACATGGTTTTGGTATCTTATAGGCTTACTGTTACTATTTGTTTTATTTGTCTTGCTATTTCCTACTAAAAAGAAAAAGAAGGCAGAAGGGTTTGTGCCGGATGAGGGTATTTACCGCGAGTCATTAAAAAGACTGGACAAGTTACAGCAGCAACCACCTGCTGAAGCCAAACTGTTCTATACAGAAATGATTATTATTTTCAGAGATTATCTCTATAAGCGAAAGGGTATTCAGTCTCATGCGCAAACTACAGATGATCTCAGCCATCAATTGAAAAAGTTGGATTTAGATGATGCCACATATCGCCCGCTGGTTCAAACGCTGCTGTTAAGTGACTTGGTAAAGTTTGCCAGGTTTGAGCCGATAAAAAGCGATAATGAAAAAGCATTGGATACGATCCGTCAAAGTATAATAGCTATAGAGAAAGGACAATGATGCTATACGATTGGGTACAAAATATAGAGTTTAAATATATCTGGGTTTTGCCGGCATTGGGAATGTTGCCAGTGTTGGCCTGGTTGCGCTTTCGCATGGCGCGTTCGTTAAAGGCCGCCTTTCCGGTAACTACTACAAAGGCATTCCAGGAACGGGGTGGTAAAGCCGCATGGGTGCAATTTCCTTTTTGGCTGCAGCTGTTGGCTATTGGCTGTTTGCTAGTAGCGTTGGCTCGTCCGCAAATACGGGATGTACGTAATAGAAAAACAGGTGAAGGCATTGATATTGTACTCTGTATGGATGTGAGTGGTAGTATGCTCTCGCAGGACTTTTCACCCAACCGCTTATCGGTGGCCAAGGATATGGCTATTGAGTTTGTACGCAATAGGCCCATTGATCAAATTGGCTTGGTGATCTTTTCGGGTGAAAGCTTTACACAATACCCGATTACCACCGACCATGAAGGGTTAGTAACACAGATTTTAAGTCTTCGTAGTGGGATGTTGGAAGATGGAACCTTAATAGGTGAGGGGTTGGCTACATCCGTTCAACGTTTGGCTACCAGCAAGTCGAAGAGCAAGGTTGTTATTCTGCTTACCGATGGTAAAGAAGAAGCACCTGAAACCCGTTTGATTGATCCGAATACCGCCTTAGAAATTGCTAAAGCAAAAGGTGTACGTGTATATAGTATTGGGATGGCGGGCATGGACCGGGTGCTGGTCCAAGAGGGTGGTGTGGTTACCCGCTCTGAGCCGCTTTTAGATGAGGCTTTGCTTAAGCGCATTGCTACTCAAACGGGTGGACAGTACTTTAGAGCCCGCAATAAGGAAGGGCTACAACTGATTTATGAACAAATTGATCGCTTGGAAAAGTCTAAGGTAGAAGTCACTTCTCGTACCCGTTACCAGGAGCAGTTCCCGTATTTTATTTTAGCTGCACTTATACTCCTTGCCTTATCATTACTTTTGAAGTATACAATCTTACGTACATTTCCATAATGGCAACAGGTATAGTTTATAGGTCTACAGGTAGTTGGTACAATGTAAAGGATGAACAAGGGAAGTTCTGGAATGCCCGTATAAAAGGTGTTTTCAAGCTTGATAATATTACCTCAACCAATCCCATTGCCGTAGGTGACCTGGTAGAATTTGAAACCGAGAATGAAAATGAAAACTCGGTTATTATTACCAAGATTCATGGCCGTAGGAACTATATCAACCGGCAGTCGCCACGCATGAAGCACCAGCATCATATTGTGGCGTCAAATCTGGATCAGTCAATACTAATAGCTACTGTAAAAGATCCGCGCACCTCACAAGGCTTTATAGATCGCTTTCTGGTGGCTTGTGAAATGTACCACGTACCTGCCGTTCTTATTTTCAACAAGTTAGACGCCTATAAAGACAAGGACTTTGAGCAGTTGGCTATCATGCAAGAGATGTATGAAGGTATAGGCTATAAAGTGCTACCGCTTAGTGTCAAAAACAAAACAGGATTAGAAGAGGTAGAAAGTTTGCTAAAGGATAAAACCTCTCTAATAAGTGGACATAGCGGAGTAGGGAAGTCGTCGTTTATAAATACTATTATTCCGGGGAGTAAGATCAAAGTGAAAGACGTAAGTAATTGGAGTGGGAAAGGGCAGCACACCACTACGTTTGCAGAAATGTATGATCTGCCTTTTGGTGGAAAGATTATAGATACTCCAGGGATGCGCGAATTTGGACTGGTAGATGTTGGGCGTTTTGAGTTAAGCGGCTATTTTCCCGAAATGCGCGAACGCCTGAATGATTGCCAGTTTAATAACTGCCAGCACATAAACGAACCAGGTTGCGCTATTAAGCAAGCTGTAATTGATGGAGAGATTACCGAAGATCGTTATGTAAGCTATTACAATATCTTAGTGAGCATTCCGGAACAAAGCTGGAAATAAAGGGCCGAGCACGCCCCGGCCCCTAAAGGGGAGGGCTGCGCTCGTGAATGGTCAATGGTGAGTGGTGAATAGGGCTGCACGCAAACCCTTAAAAGCAAACGCACTTATAAAACAAAAGCACTCCTTTAATTGGAGTGCTTTTGTTTTATTTATCAATTCTCTTTTCTTCTTTCTTTATATCCTCTCTTAGCTTTCTGTGCGCCCCGGCGCGCTTTGCGTACAGCGTATAGCTTGTTGCGTGCAGCTTATAGCCTTTTCACGTTTGACGTAAAGACAAACTACATTGGAAAAACATTGGTTATAGACGTCTCATGTCGATTGACATCAGCTTTCCTTCCAATACATTGGCTAATTCTACAACGGCTTCATTAGCGCGTTTGGATGCTTCCTGCATATGTGTTGGAAAAAGTGAGATACCGTTATAAATACTATAACACAAGGTGATAAGATGCTTACCAAAGGAGAAATCCCAATTGATGGCATCAAAGTCATCTTCCTTGTTCGTGAACTTTACTTGTAAATCGGTTTTTAAGATGTCAGCAATCAGGTAGAAGCGGTTTAGTTCGGCGTCATCGTCTAATACGGCTTCAGTACAACCTAAAGCTGTTCGTAGGGTTAGACTCATAGTATGGGGTTTTAAACTAAGACACAACAATTGTGTCATTAGCTGCATAACACCAACCCCTATCCTTTGAACTTTGGAGATTTTTTTGGCGCACTGCCATCCAGTACCTTTTCAGCGCCTACATTTCTGCCATTACTGGGGCATCCTTGCTTGTTTTTGGAGAAAACACCACAAGAACTTAACAAAAGCGTAATAATTGAAGCTGTAAGTAAAAAGCGCGTGCTTTTCATATTCGGGGATATTTATACCTAAAGAACGGAAATTTTTGGCAGAAAAGTATATCGGTCCACGGTCGACAATCCACTGACCACTGTGTGGAAAGCTAATTCAGGTAGTTTATTCTGTCGACTGAGAACTGCCGACCGTGGACTGGGCTTCATTTACATTATCAAACCACTTACTATAGCGTATGTAATTATTGGCAATACGGTTGATTTCACCTTCCACTTTTTCCTGGGAGATCGTTTTTACTTTTTTGGCAGGTACACCAGCATAAATAGAGCCGCCTTCGCAAATGGTGCCTTCCAATACTACAGCACCGGCAGCAATAATTGTATTGCTATGTACAATAGCATTGTCCATAACTATGGAACCCATGCCTACCAACACATTATCATGTAGTGTACAACCATGTACTATGGCATTATGACCAATGGAAACGTTATTCCCAATAATGGCTTTTGTTTTTTGATAGGTAGCATGAATAACAGCACCATCCTGCACATTTACTTTATTACCCATGCGAATACTGTTAACATCACCGCGTACTACAGTATTAAACCAAATGCTGCACTGGTTGCCCATTACTACATCGCCAACAATGGTAGCATTTGGTGCTATAAAACAATCCTCACCCCACTGAGGGTTCTTGTCTTCAACTGGTAATATCAAAGCCATAAAAGCGTCTTTTCTTAAATGCAGAATTACGAATTTTCTTTCAGGCAGCCTGCAATTCTGGAATACATGAGCCGTAATAGAAAATAGTCGATAAAATATTTGGAAGTGATAATTATTTCTTGTTTACTTTGTAGTTCAAAGTGCTTTTTTATGGTCAGTCAAAACCAACAATTAGAGGCTTTACAAGATATTCGTCGCATTATGCAACGCTCCAGTCGTTTTATTTCTTTAAGCGGATTGAGTGGCATAGCTGCCGGTATTTGGGCCTTAGTAGGAGCCTATATAGCATATGACTGGATCTATGAATATTATGTAAGCTATAATTCCGAAGGTTATACTGGTATTGCTTTTCAAAAGCTGAAGCTGTCTTTAGTGGTTTTAGCCGCTGCGGTGTTAGGAGCCGCATTAGTATCAGCGTTTTACTTCACCTGGCGTCGCGCCAACAAAAACAATTTGCCTATTTGGGATCATACAGCTAAAACACTTACGCTAAATATGGCCATTCCTTTGGTAACAGGTGGCTTATTGATTTTAGCATTATTGCGATATAACGACTGGCGGTTTGTAGCACCACTCTGTTTGATCTTTTATGGCTTGGCCTTAGTAAATGGAAGTAAGTACACCTTAAGCGAAATACGATATTTAGGTATTTGCCAAATCATATTGGGCCTGGTTAATACACAATTTATTGGTTATGGCCTGTACTTCTGGGCAGTAGGTTTTGGAGTACTGCATATCATTTATGGATTTATTATGTGGTGGAAACATGAGCGTCAATCATCAAACGATATGGTTATCGCTAACAGATAAGGAATGAGCGTCAATAATCCCATAGCAGGTTTAAACAAGGTGTTCGACAACCGTATCCGGTTGGGAGTGATGAGCATGCTTATGGTCAATGAAGAAGTAAGCTTCAATGATTTGAAAGGCATGCTGGAAGTAACTGATGGCAACCTGGCTACGCATTTGATTAACCTGGAAGAAAATGACCTGATCAAAGTGCACAAGGGATTCATTGGCCGTAAAACCAACACAACTTATTCAATTACAAAAGCAGGTGAAAAAGCATTTACAGATCATATCACAGCTTTGGAAAAAATGATCAATGGCGTAAAGTAAATATTTTTTTGCCCTTACACTTTGAAATGCAAAGCACTTTTTATTATAGGAAATCTTAATACTACAGTTATGAAGATCAAAATGATTTTACCAGCTCTTACAGAAGCAAAAAGCCCCTACTGGCGGCCTATCAAGTACTCTTTGTTTCCTCCGCTTGGCTTGGCTACACTGGCTGCTTATTGCTCGCCGGACGATCAGATTGATTTACAAGATGAACATGTTGAAGTTTTAAATATTGATGATAATCCCCAATTGGTAATTATCCAGGTGTATATAACCAATGCTTTTCGTGCTTATGCATTGGCAGACCATTATAGGAAAAAAGGGGCTCATGTATGCTTGGGTGGTCTACATGTTTCTTCACTACCAGAAGAAGCCGCACAACATGCTGATACCATCTTTATTGGACCAGGAGAAGATACTTTTCCAAAATTTCTTGATGATTTTAGAAAAGGAAATCCTCAAAAGATATACCTCAACGCTAAACGTGATATCAGCGAGGTGCCACCAATTCGCAGAGACCTGATCAAACGGCATTTATACCTAGTGCCTAATTCAATTGTGGTATCAAGGGGCTGCCCACATCATTGCGACTTCTGTTATAAAGATGCTTTTTTTGAAGGTGGTAAATCTTTTTACACACAACGTGTTGATTCCGCTCTAGCAGAAATAAATCGCTTGCCGGGAAGGCACTTGTACTTTCTGGATGATCATTTATTAGGTAATCAAAAATTTGCATCTGCTTTGTTTGCAGGTATGCAAGGTATGAACCGTGTCTTTCAAGGAGCGTCAACGATTGATGCTGTTTTAAGAGGTAACCTGATAGAACACGCGGCTAAAGCTGGAATGCGCTCTGTCTTTATTGGCTTTGAATCCTTAAGTTCCTCCAACTTGCAACAAAGCAATAAGAAACAAAATCTTGGAAAGGACTATACAACCGCCATCAAACGGCTACATGATTTGGGCATCATGATCAATGGTAGCTTTGTGTTTGGTTTAGATGATGATGATAAAGATGTATTCAAGCGTACTGTAGACTGGGCGGTTGCTAATGGTTTAACAACTGCTACCTTTCATATTCTTACGCCTTACCCAAGCACACGCTTGTTCCAAACAATGGAGCAACAAGGACGTATCCTTCATCGCAATTGGGAGTTATATGATACGAGGCAAGTTGTTTATAAAACGGTTGGACTAACAGCCAATGAATTAAAGCAAGGCTACGACTGGTCCTATCAATCATTCTATAGCTGGAGCAACATCCTAAAAGCCAGCGCTCAACACGATAATATTAAACATGCCATCAAGCATTTTACATATGCCGGTGGTTGGAAAAAGTTTGAACCGCTATGGAACTTCATTATTAAAACACAAGGGCTGAATAAGATGCTGCCATTACTGGAAGCCATTTTATCAAAAGTGGGTAGTAAAACCAATCAAAAACAGCCATTGTCTCCGTTCCCTGCTATTGCTTAATAACTCCGCATTTTAAATACATTTTATGATAGAGCAAATCATTCTAAAACGCATTCGCTTACTACTGCTGTTCTTTATCGTTAGTCTATTTTTAAGTGGTCTAACAGCTATTCCAGTTGCTCCAGAGTTACGTTGGCTATTAAAACATTTACCAGCAGACTCAATGGCAGCCACTCTTTTTCAAATTGTTTTGGAGGCTTATTTAGAAGTGCAAAACAAGTACAGCTTCTTATTATATGGGTACGATTGGCTGGCCTTTGCGCATTTTGTTTTAGCCATTCTTTTTATAGGCCCCTACAGGAATCCTGCACAGAATATCTGGGTGATACAGTTTGGATTGATAGCCTGTGTACTCGTAATTCCATTTGCTTTAATAGCGGGCTATTTAAGGGGCTTGCCACTTTGGTGGCGCTTGGGTGATTGTGCTTTTGGTATCATAGGTTTTGCAGTTTTATGGCCTTGTTACCAATTGATAAAAAGACTGCAAACAATCCAATCCTTTCCTTTCTCACCTGTTCAATATGCCTGGCTATGAACACATTCAAACATGTTTTAAATACATGGCTTTTATCACATCTGCTACACCCATTTGTATTTCTATTTTTCAAGAATTGGATAAGTAGTTATATCACTTGGGATGATGTTGTCATATTAGCAGTAGTGTCCATAATTATCAGTATTCCTGCTTTGTTGCTCGGGTGGTTTTTTCTAAGCTTTTTGAATTTCAATAGCGACATCCCGTTTGTTAAGCAGGGATTATGGCTATTCCTTACAGCATTAGCTATCATACTTAATCTATTAATTATTCTCATAATAGTAGGTGCGCCGGAAGAAATATCTGAAGGCTTTATATTCTTAATCCCTGCTATCGTTTCTTCCTGGATTGCCATTCTTATTCGCACCCAACAGTTTCAATATCTCTTTACATCTAAATCAACAGACAATGAAAATAGTTTGGTTTAAACAAACCGGCTGGACCTACGTGCCAGTACATGTTATCGGTTACCTGATTACTCTTTTGGCTATCATCTTCTTAGTACCGGTATATGTAAGTATCACTCGATTGGGGCACTCTGTAAGCGATGACCTATATAACCTTTTTATATATACCACATGCACTGCTTTCTGGTGGAAGTGGATTGCAGAAAAAACAAGTATTTAATCTTTAAAACCATAAACCAACATGGAAACAATTCCAACAGCAACTACTACAATCGCGAATGATATCTGGTCTAAAAGTAAAGTTCTCATTAAAGCAGGAATCATTGGTGTCCTTATTCTCCTGCTTCTTATTCCTACCAATTATGTGGAGGGGCTAATTCAAGAGCGTGAAGCCCGGCAGAAAGAGGCTATTGCAGAAGTCAGTCAAAAATGGGCAGGCAAGCAAACCATTACGGGCCCTATACTTACTATACCCTATATCACTACAGCAGCAGATGCGAATGGTAAGTTAACGAACGTAAAGAAGTACGCCTATTTTTTGCCCGATCAATTGCAAGTGGATGCAACGGTTAATCCTCAGGAGAAACACCGTGGTATTTATAAAGTAATGTTATACAATGCGCTGGTGAATTTGAAAGGTCAATTCGCTAAGGTGAATCTGTCGCAGTTAGGTATTGATCCGCAAAGTGTTGTCTGGAACGAAGTATTTGTTCGTATGGGCGTCACCGATACACGAGGCTTGAATGAAGAGTTGCAATTGAAATGGAACAACTCTACGTTGTTGTTTGCGCCTAATGCTATTGGCGGGCAAGATGGAGCTGACGGCCTTACGGCACGTCTGCCTATTCAATCTGCAGAGGAACTTAACAATATTTCCTTTGAAAGTATATTGAATGTGAGTGGTTCTGAACAGCTACTATTTACACCTATAGGTAAAACCTCAAAGATTAACCTGCAGTCAGCTTACCCTCACCCTAGTTTTACTGGAGATGTGCTGCCACAGTCAACGTTGGTTAAGGATAGTGGCTTTAGTGCTAACTGGATCAGCTTAGCGCATAAGCGCAACTTTCCACAAGAGTTTCGTCAATACGAATCTCCTAATGGTAAAACCTACGATGTAGAAAATTCCGCTGTTGGGGTTAGTCTCTTTGTACCCGTAAATGCCTATCAAAAAACACTACGCTCTATCAAGTATGCTATTTTGTGTATTGCCTTAACCTTTGTTGCCTTCTTCCTAATTGAAACCATCAATCGCAAATCGGTTCACCCGTTTCAATATGGATTAATAGGGCTAGCTCTAGTATTATTCTATACACTATTACTTTCTTTTTCCGAGTATGTAGGTTTTAATGCAGCCTATGGAATAGCGGCTTTATCCACCATTGGCCTGATAGCCTGGTTTGTCAAAGGCATACTAGCGTCCGGTAAGCTATCAACTGTTTTATCTGTTGTACTCTTGTTAGTGTACAGTTATGTGTTCAGCATTCTACAACTGCAAGACTATTCCTTGTTATTTGGCAGCATTGGGTTGTTTATCACATTAGGTGTCATCATGTATTTCTCAAGAAAACTACAATGGTAATATTAAGGCCCTTAGGGGCCTTCAACTCTTTAACTTATGCGTTACACACAAACAACTTTTTCCTGGCGCGCCCGCCGCAAAAGTTTCTTTTATGCAGGGGCTGGTATTTTTCACTTGCTCAGAACAGAGCACAATGCCTGGATTCATTTAGCGATCACTATACTTGTTGCTGGGGCCTCTGTTTACTTTAACATCAGTCAAATAGAAATAGCGCTTTTGTGTTTTGCTATTGGCCTTGTTTGGATAGCTGAAATGTTTAATACCTGTGTCGAGAAGACACTAGACTTTATTACACAGAAACGATGCGAAGAGATCAAGCGCATTAAAGACATGGCAGCAGGCGCTGTACTTATTGCATCATTAGTTGCCGTTCTAATTGGTGCCATTGTTTTCATTCCTAAAATCATTGTTATATATGGTTCATGAATTGACCCGAAATACGATTATCAAGAATTACTTTTTAAATAAGAACGGACTATACCAGATCCTTGTGTTACTAACAGCCTTTTGCCTGGCGCTCGTAGCTTTTCGGATTCTATATACAGGAGAATGGATGTTTGCTTTTTTGATCTGGAATTTATTCCTGGCCTATTTACCTTATAGTCTTTCATCCTATATCGCCAGAGAAGAGCGGCATATGTCTAAGCCATTTCTGATCTTACTACTTATTACCTGGCTTTTATTAATTCCTAATTCCTTCTACATTATTACCGATTTGTTTCATCTGCGAAAGCAAGATGTAATACCCTTGTGGTACGATCTGGCGTTGATTATGTCCTTTGCCTGGAATGGTTTAATTGTAGGTGTATTATCAGTTCGACAAGTGGAGAAAATACTGCAGCAACGTTGGCATGTTTACGAGTGGCTGTTTATTTTACCCTTGATGTACTTAAATGCACTGGGTATTTTTATTGGCCGCTACTTGCGTTTCAATAGTTGGGATGTAATTACAAATCCGGTAGCCTTAATTAAAGATGTAGTCTATCTCGTTATTCATCCCATACGCAACCGGTTTGATTGGTGTATGATTATCTGCTTTACTGTCTTGCTAAGCATTTTTTATCTCACCCTAAAGAAAATGAGTAAGATGAATGAAAACGAAAAAGGGACGCAATAGCGTCCCTTTTTTTATGTTTCTTTTTAAAACGATTAGAAATCTAAACCTAGTGCTACATACAGTTGCGGCTTGCCTCTGAAGAAGCCATTCATTTGCCAGGAGGCATCAAAGCGAACGAAGTAACCTAATAGGGTGCTGCGTGCTCCAAAGCCATAACCACCAGCAAATGGTCCAACACCACCGGCTTTCAGGTTTACCACTACATCCGGATTGCTTGGATCAGTGTAAGATACCGATGGGCGCTTAATTGAGTTATAATTTCCATTCCATGCGGTACCCAGGTCTACGAACTGTACCAGTTGGAAATTGCGCAGTAGCGCATTATTAATTGGGCGGTTAAAGAAGGTGCTGAAAACTGGCAGGCGAACCTCACTGTTCAGCACAACCGCATTATTACCATTGGCTACATTTTGCTTAAAGCCACGCATGTTTACGGCCAGTGCTTGGTAAGCGTAATTTGCATCTTCAGCTGGTCTGTTGAATGGATCAAAGTAGCGGAAGGTTAAATTTCCTTCATTATCGACTTTTTCATTGTCACCAAATTTCAACCAGCCATCTACACCACCTAAGTAGTATACCACTTTTTGACTACCCCAGGAGAAGTCTCCTGCAGCACGTACAGCCCAAATAACATTGCGATAAATAGGTAAGTAGTGGCGGGCATCGAAGCCGGCGTTGAACAGGAACTTGCCACTGGTAGGTACACTTACACCAGAAGTCTTTAGTCGTGTGAACCAATCTACATAAGTCTTCCAGCGTAGGCCATGCCAAATGTTTTGAGCTGGATTTATTGTATTGTCATGTACATATTCTAATGAAACCTGACCGAAGATTTGCTTCTTATCAGGATACGCTACTGTAGCCGGGAACGGCGCTTTACCTTCTACGATCTCATTATCAAAGCGAGGTCCAACTGTAGCTCGAAGACTTCTAACTCGGTCGAATGCATAACGCAGACGCCCCAAGTAGTAAGAAGAGTGTTGCTTAATAGTTATAGGAATATTAATTCCTGTGCCCGACAATGAACCTCCGTAAGTAACGGTACTTCTATAGTAGCTAAAGCCCCAGTCAAAGCGCTTGCGCAAGTTGTTGAACTCAAACAATACATCGTTATCGCGCAGGTTAGGAGCAATACGGAAGCCGCCAGATATTTTATAATCTTCAAACAGGTCTACCGTACCTAAGCGAATCAAACCATTCAAGTCATTACCATTGGCAGGATCAATAGGCCCCGCACCATAAGCATATTGCTGATAGCGACTGATACCAAACACTGTGTTGTTAAGGCCTGCCACCAGGTAGTCGTTAAAGAACTTAGGTGGACGGTATTCAAATAGCTTCGCTTTTTTCAAAATGGGCTCTGGGGCATTTATTTCTTCACCCTGAACCACCTTGCCTAATTTCGAGCTATCTGCTGCTTCATTACCAAATTCAGTTTGGAAAGCATCTGCAGGTTTCGCAGTATCCTTTACTGGTTGGTAAATGGTTGTAGAACTATTGGCAATCTTTTCCTGAGTCATTACTTTTTTCATGTACTCAGTAGGTCTTGCGGTTATATTACGACGACGCAGTACGTCCTCATTTACTTTTAGACGATAAAGATTCTTGTAATCACCCAGGCGTGTTACCTCGCTCACTTGCTGATTATCACCAGCAGTGCGGGTTTCCAGCATGCTGCTTTGGTAGTTGGTCAACGGGAATACATAGGCCGAGTCATGTGTGGTAGCATAATAGCCTACGGAGTCAATATCGGTTTTATTCCACTCTCTTAATACAGAATCCACTTCAGGAAGTGTTGGATTTCGCATTACTTCATCTCCAATGTAAACTAGTGTGTCTAGTCCTGCCCGTTCAGTAGAGAAGAAGCCTGCATAGCGGTTATTTACACCATTTTCATCGCTTACAAAAGTGAAGTGATAAGTGTTGTATTGCGAAGGATAGCGTGCATTTCCAAACTTCACGTTAGTTAGCTGAGAGATTTGCTTATACTCACTCTTATTCCAGTTATCTACTAAGAAGATATTGAAGTGCTTTGATGGTAAAGAAGTATCAGATCCTGTTGCATTAGCCGATGGTCGGTTTGAGGCAAAGATGATACCTGTCTTATTAGGGAAGGTAACAAATGAGGCATCGAGATCATCATAAGAGTCGTTAGTGATCTGCTCCACAGACATCTTATCTATCTTATACACAAAGATGTCAGTTTGCCCACCTTTCACAGCACTAAAGATGAGTGTGTTGGCATCCAGCATATACTTCATATCCTGTATCTGGTCAAAGGCTGTAATTTCCTGCTTGGTGGTTTTAATGCGTCTTACAATATCATACACAAACAATTTGATCTTTCCTTCTTCACTGTACAATACAGCTAAACGAGTTCCTTTACCATCCCAGGCAAGAATAGGGTAGTTAGGGTTAACCTCATCCTGGCGAGAGCGGGTACCAAACTGCAACAATACTTTACGGTTAACAAAGTTCTCATTCAATACCACACTGTATTTACCCTGCTTGAATTCAACTACGGCATAGGTAAAGCTTTTCGGTTGAGGGCTGGCGTTAAAACGGATAAAGTCCTTTTTACCAATTTCTTCACTGATACCCAGCTGACCTTTAGGGCTGTTGCGTCGGCCGCGGATGTCCTTGAAATACATTTGCGACATCTCTGTCATGAAGTCGGCCAGTACATCTTTAAACTTTTTCTTAGCAATACGTTGTGTGGCAGTGTTCAGGTTGCGGTACACACGTGCCAGGTAAAGCAGGTAAGTAGTTCTGCTTTGCCCATACTTATTTCCAAAGTAGTACCAAAAGGCATGTCCCGCCAGCATAGGCTTTTCAAAAGCAAACTGATAGAAGTTGGTATATTCTGCACTTAATAACGTATTCCGAAGTTGGTCGTCCAGGCTAGTACTCCAGGTTTCCGCTGCGTATTCAATATATCCATCGGTTAGCCATTGCGGTAAGTCCAGCAGCGTTTGATTAGCAGCCATTTCTCCCAAGTCATCACCAAAGAGCAGGTTTTGTACCAACACTTGGGCAATGCCTTGACGGATCTGCCGGCGCAGGTTGTTTTTGTTGGCGTCAAAATACACCAGCATTTTATTGTTCACAAGCTTAGTAACACCGCCTGTGTTTTGCCAGTCAATACCTAAGCCAATATTGGACTGCTGCATTTCATTGAAATTGTTATAAACAGCAATGTTGGCCCGGCGTTGCATGCCATATTCAACAAACTCTTCCAGCTGGGGAAGCTCTTGTTCTGCCATTTGAGCAACATACTTGCCTATTTCAAGCCCATCCTGGGCAAAATAGGTGTTGAAATTTTCAGTCTGATAATAGCGCCAGTTAAACTTTTGGTATTGCACACGGTTCTTTCCAAACTCAACCGCATTCACCTGCGCTTGTGTAAATTGGACAAAACAAAACAAGGTAGCAACACTAAAACAAAATCGTCCAAGGGATTTATTCATAAAGTATGTCAGTGTTAGGGATAAAATGGTGCCTTTTGAAAGTAAATTGCATTAAAAATACAAAAAAGCTGCATGCTACATATTCAATCCTTCACCTTCAACCCTGTTCAGGAAAATACATATATCGTTTATAACGAATTAAGGCAGTGCTGTATTATAGATCCCGGCTGTTATTTTGCAGCAGAAGAGAAAGCCATAACCGATTTTATCAGTGCTAATAACCTAACGCCCACGCACTTACTGAATACGCATTGTCACCTGGACCACATATTTGGTAATCGTTTCATACATAAAACCTATGGTTTACCGCTACATCTGCACCAGTTGGAGAAACCGGTTCTGGAATTCGGGCCTACCGCCGGCCTGCAGTGGCAAATGCCTTTCGATAACTATGATGGAGAACTGAAGTTTTTGGAAGAAGGAGATGTGGTAAAACTGGGCAATGAAGAGCTGCACGTATTATTCACACCTGGTCATTCACCGGGCAGTATTTCGTTTTACAGTAAAGAACATAAGTTCCTCATCAGTGGCGATGTGTTGTTTGAAGGAAGTATTGGCCGTACCGACCTTCCCGGCGGCAGTTTTGATGTGCTGGAACAAAGCATTCTTACCAAACTGTATACACTACCAGCAGATGTAGTTGTCTATCCTGGCCACGGCGATAGCACTACCATTGGCGATGAAATGAAAACCAATCCTTTTGTAAAGATGGTGTAAAGGGCGAATAGTGAAACGTCAAACGTGAGACGTGAGGCCCTTCCCAGCCTCCCTGAAGGGGAGGAGAGCAAATGCACAAAACCAGAGGAGCAAATTCATTTTAATACTAAAGCACCCCGTTTGTGGAGTGCTTTTTTATACTGGAAAGCAAAGTCCTTCACATCAGAAAGAAGATTGTTTGAACCGGGATTTGGGGAGATTCAGGGATTAAAGGAAAGCTGGGCTGTATTTTGTATCTTTAGTGTCTTCTTTTTAAGGCGTTTTCAGCCTTTCGAATTACACTTTTTTTTACTACTTCTTCTGTGTTTATAGCAGTGAGCGGATGGCGCCATACGGCTCTAGGTACGGGTGTGATACGGAGTAAGGGAGGAGGCCATACGGAGTAACCTAGTATTCTATACGGAGTAACCATGAAGGGACAGCGGAGGAGTAGGCAAGGAACAGAGGAGTGGCAGTGGAGTATCCATGAAGGTGAACTGCCGATTGGTTGGAATTGGACGTTGGGGGAAAGGTAGCAGGATTTGTATTATATAGGGTTTGTTTAATCCATAAGAAAAGTACTCTGCAAAGTGGAGTGCTTCTGTATTTGTAAGAGCGTCTGATTTTTGGGGTTTAGTGCGTTAGCCAACTCACCATTCACCATTGACCATTCACGAGCTTGGCTTTGCTAGAGATATTTACCAATAACTGGCAGTCGCGCAAATTCTTTTCGCTCTACGCGAAGAATAAACAGGGTGTAAAGCGATAGCAGGATAAGGGCAATGACACGATTCACCCATACATTATCAATAAATCCTTGGAATAAGGTATACAGACCAAAGAAACCTACCGATATAAGTATATAGGCTACCAGTTTGCGCCAGGCATAAGGAACAGGATATGCTTTTTGCCCCCAGATATATGATACCACCATCATGGTGCCATAGCACAGGAAGGTAGCCCAGGCGCAGGCCATGTATCCATAGTGTGGAATAAAGAAATAGTTGATGACAGTAGTTACCGCTGCTCCCAAAAGCGTGATCCAGGCACCCGCCATAGTTCTATTGGACAATTTATACCAAATAGAAAGGTTGTAGTAAATACCCAGGAACATATTGGCCAATAAAAGAATGGGAACAACCTTCAATCCCACGCGGTACGACGCTCCGATCATGTACTGCCATACATTCAAAAACAGGCTTACCAGCAGGAACATGACAGAAATGACAATAACAAAAAACTTCATTACGCGGGCGTATGTACGTTGGGGCTTTTCTCCCTGCGCCTGCTTAAAGAAAAAAGGCTCGGCACTCATCCGGAAGGCTTGTATAAACAAGGTGATAAGAATCGAAAGTTTATAACAAGCGTTATAGATACCTACTTGCGACTCTCTATAAATTTCGCTGCCAGGTAACCACCAGCGGAGCATAAGCCGGTCAAAGGTTTCATTGATCACACCGCCAAATCCTACAATGAGCAGCGGCATGGCGTAAACCATCATTTCGCGCCACAGCCTACCATCGATTTTCAGCCTTACCTGTGCAATCTCGCGCGACAACATTAAAAGCGTAATAATTGCCTGCAGCAGGTTGGCAACCAGCACATAGGTTACCGGGTTGATATAGGGGTTATAAATCAGGGTCAGCCAATTAGGGTTTTGTGGGTCAAAATGGGAAGGGCAGTAGCTGATAAAGAACCATGTAACCAATATATTAATGAGGATACCGGAAATTTTTACCAATGCATACATCCTGGGCCGTTCTTCCTGCCTCAAACGCGCAAAAGGAATAGTGCTTAACGTATCAAATGAAATGATCAGAACAGATAGCTTGATCAGTTGTGGCAGGTCTGTTAAGCCGGTGATCCCTCCTAAAATGCCAGGAAACGTATATAGAATAAGTGAAAAGAATAGCGTACTAATGGCTATGGATAAAAAGGCGGTGCTGAAAATGGTAGACCGGTTTTCTGCCTTGGCTGAAAAGCGGAAGTAGGCTGTTTCTAAACCATACGTAAAGAGAACATTCAATACCGGGAGCGCAGAATAGATTAACCCGATCTTTCCATAATCAGCCTTGGAAATGACTGCTGAATACGTCAGAAGAGGGGTCAATAAATAATTGATAAAACGGGCAGCAATAGAGCTTCCACCATACCAAAGGGTTTGTCCTGCCAGTTTCTTAATACCACTCACGCCAATACAATTTGCGACAAAAATAATGGGTACAACTGTGCCATACTTGTTAAAGCCTGTTTATTATGGCGCTCCAAATTTAGGATTGTGAAGAATGCTGGAGTCCGATAGGGTGCGTAAAAAGGCAACTACATTATCCAGCTCTGTATTGGTGAGCGGAATACCATTCTTTAATGAAGGATCCAAAGTAGGCCCTTGCTCTACGCGACTGCGGTAGTGATCTACCATATTTCGAAGGGTGGCGCTGCGGCCGTCGTGTATATAATAAGAAGTGAGTTCAGCGTTGCGTAAGCTGGGCACCCTAAACTTTAGCGAGTCGGACGATTGGTGGGTAACGCGCTGTCGACCAAAGTCGCTAAGAAAATCCTGTATAGGCAATCCAATGTTGCGATAGGTAAAATCGGTAAACAGTGGCTCGGTGTGGCAGCCGGTACACTTGGCTTGAAAAACCTGGTAGCCGTTTGCCTCTTGAGATGTAAAGCTGGCTGTGCCTTTTTTTACCCGGTCGTATTTAGAATCGGCTGTTACAATAGTGAGCATAAATTGGGTAAGTGCCTTTAAAACGCGATCGCCCGTAATCTGTTCGTCACCATAAGCGGCTTTGAACAATTGTTTATAGTTAGCATCCTGTTGCAGCTTGCGGATAATACCTAGAATAGATTCGGCCATTTCATCGGGGGCCGTAATATGTGCATAAGACACTTCCTCCATCGTTTTGGCACTACCATCTTGCCGGAAGGCGCGTTGCCAGGCCAAATTGAGCAGGGCAGGGGCATTGCGTAAGGTATGGGAGTGGTTATAGCCATGGCTGCGGTCGTGTTCATAGGTGGTAAAGCTGGCTACTTGCTGGTGGCAGGAAGAACATGGAAAATTACCATCTATAGATAGGCGTCCTTCATAAAACAGGTGGCGACCTAATTCTACACCTTCCTGGGTCAGCGGGTTTTTCTGAAAGTTATAAACCGGGGGAGGAAAGCCTGCAGGTACTTCAAAGGCCAATGGCGTTGTGTGCGGGCGAGGGAAATAATCTACATCACTACAGCTTTCTAAAAGACTTACTGTTACAGCTACAATTGCTACAAGGCCTCCAATAACAATCCAAGGTTTCATAATTACTTCACGTCAATGGAAGATAACGAGAATTGCCCGGAATAATTGTCTGCAATTTTCATGGCCGCAGTTCCTGGATTTAGTATGGTGGGGTTGTCGGCAATTGACATGGGATAAATGCCATCAAACCAGCGAAGCAGTTCAGCCTTGATCGTCAGTTTTAAAGTTTGTCCTTGGTTAACTACCATAGTAGCGGGGAAGGGAATGATCACATAACGAAGAGCATTCGTTTGACCTTCAAATCCCCCAATCTCATGTCGTAATACATTACCGGGAGCCCCTGAAAAATCAGAGGTGCCCTCCATCTTGGCAGCCATGTACCCTTCGTTGGCATCCCAATACATTCCTTGCGCGGGATCTAACACACCTGTATGATTGCCACTAACCTGCCGCGTGCTATCTATTCCTACCAAAAATACCAGGCCATCATAGGCGTCAGCCCTGATAGTTGTTTTCAGTGTTTTGGAGTCGGCGCTTTGTTCATTAACTAAAAAATAGGTGTCTGAAGCTTTAAAGTTTTTGCTTGGATTGAGCAGCTCCAGGTTGCTGACATAATATTTATACTCGGTTAGTGTAAATGTTTCTTGGAATGAGTTGGTCAGTGTTTTGTTTAACTGTAGGGGCTGACCATTAACCTGATTAACCAGCTGAATTTCTAAAAACGCACCAGTGTCATCGGTGGCGCTTTTTTCTTTTTTACAGCTGTTAGTAAACAGGAGTAAACATACGATAGTAATAGAGGTGAGTAACCGCATCATATCAAAAGGGTGGGCTTAATAAATGTTAGGCGTTGTAACGAAACTTTTGGCGGCCTTGCTTTCGTTCTCCCTGTTTCTTTTTGCTATCCAAGCGCTTTTCCTTTGCTTGTTTGGATGGCTTGGTAGCAATCCGAAACTTCTTTTTTTTCAAAGCCTGCGTAATCAGTTCATTAATTTTCTGAATGGCTTCTTCTTTGTTTTGCAGTTGGGTACGATGTGTTTGAGCTTTTACAAACAGTTCTCCTTCTGCATTGATACGGTTTACAAGCTTTTCGTGCAGCACTTGCTTTTGCTGCGGGGTTAAGATGTTGGAGTTGTCAATAGGGAAGGTCGCGATCACTGCGGTTTCTACTTTATTTACATTCTGTCCGCCTTTTCCGCCACTCCTGGTAGTTTTCAATTCTATTTCCGCCGATACGTCAACCATAATTCGGTGGTGAAGCTAAAAAAAACAACTGATTTATGAAACCCTGCCGTTAACTTCCCTTTTTTAATGATGCAAATTTTATGCGAGTAGTTATACAACGGGTTACTAAAGCTAGCGTAACGGTGGAGGGAGAGATAACGGGACAGATCAATCACGGGCTACTAGTATTGCTTGGTATTGAAGATGCGGATACAGAAGAAGATAGGGTGTGGCTGAGTAATAAAATCGTCAACCTCCGGATCTTTAATGATGAGCAAGGTGTTATGAACCGCTCTGTACTTGAAATAGGTGGTGGTATTTTATTGGTAAGTCAGTTTACTTTGCATGCCTCAACCAAAAAAGGTAACCGGCCCAGTTATATAAAAGCAAGCAAGCCAGATGTAGCCATTCCCATATATGAAAAGATGAAGCTACAATTGGCAAAGGACTTAGGGAAACCCATACCTTGCGGAATATTTGGTGCCGATATGAAAGTGGAGTTGTTAAACGATGGACCTGTAACAATTGTAATAGATACCAAAAACAAAGAATAGTAGTTTAGTAAATAACAAGAGATGAAGCGTGATATAGAAAACCGTGAAGACATAGAAAAACTGTTGGAAGCGTTTTATCAGCAGGCCACACAAGATCCTTCTATTGGCCGCTTTTTTACAGAGGTTGTTCCATTAGATATGCAGCAACACATTCCCGTGATTGCCGGATTCTGGGAGGCCATTCTTTTTGGCAGCCGTACCTATAGTAAAAACGTAATGGCGGTGCACCAACACATTCACCAACTGTCCTCTATTAAAAAAGAACACCTCGATCGCTGGGTACAATTGTTTACTCAAACTGTAGATCGTTTATTTGAAGGAGAAAAAGCAACACTCATGAAACAGCGCGGTGCATCTATCGCTACGCTCATGGACATTAAACTCAACTATAATCAGGTAGGTAATAAATAACTTGCTTCTTAGGTTTATTACACCAATTTTATTGAATTACATGAATTGTAATAGGTTATTGTCAATTTTGGAGCAAGGTCACTTATGTTTAAACGAATCGTTTTCTAACTATCAAATTCGTGTAATTCAAACCTTAAATTCGTGTCATGACAATACAAGAGGCGCAAGCGCAAGTTGATAACTGGATCAAGACAACAGGTGTTCGTTATTTTAATGAACTAACGAATATGGCTATC
Organism: Flavisolibacter tropicus; assembly: GCF_001644645.1. Lineage (NCBI taxonomy): Bacteria > Pseudomonadati > Bacteroidota > Chitinophagia > Chitinophagales > Chitinophagaceae > Flavisolibacter > Flavisolibacter tropicus. The sequence goes on from NZ_CP011390.1 coordinate 4,822,746, forward strand.
CTAACAGAAGAAGTGGGAGAGGTGGCCCGCCTAATGAGCCGCTTGTATGGTGAGCAAAGCTTTAAAGAAAGTGATAAAGGGAAGGAGCTTAGTGATGAGCTGGCCGATGTAATGTGGGTGCTCATCTGTATTGCCAACCAAACCGGTGTAGACCTAACCGCTGCCCTGCAAAAGAACTTTGAAAAGAAATCTATCCGTGATAAAGACCGCCATCAGCAGAATGAGAAGTTATAGAGATAGAGGAGAGGGTTGACAAGTTTACAAGTTGAAAAGGGATGTTTCAATCTTGTATCTATCCTTTTCAACTTATCAACTTGTAAACTTATAAACAGCTTCTAATCCCACTAATCCCTTAATCTGCGGTCCCTTTTTTGTATACCCTTACCTAAACAATGCGTTTATGGCAAAGGTTACCTTTAAAGGAATGGTGCAGGTGATGAAAGATGCGTTTAAAGGATTCTCTGATCATAAAGTACCAAAGCTCAGTGCTTCACTGGCTTATTATACCGTCTTCTCCATTGGCCCCCTGCTATTACTAATCATTTCATTAGCCGGCCTGTTCTTAGGGCGCGAGGCCGTGGAGGGTTCTATCTATAATCAACTGGGTTCTTTTATTGGGAGGGAACCTGCTGCACAGATTCAGGATATTGTCAAAAACGCCTTTAAAAGCGGCGACAGTAATATAGGGGCTACGGTTGGTATCATTACCTTGTTGGTTGGTGCTACTGGTATGTTTGGCGAACTGCAGGATTCTATTAACACCATTTGGGGATTAAAGTCCAAGCCCAAGCAAGGGATGTTTCTGCTTATTAAAAACCGCCTGTTGTCCTTTGGTATGATCGGTGTCTTAGGCTTCTTGCTATTGGTGTCTTTGGCAGTAACAGCTTTAACTGCGGGTCTGGGCGATCGTATTCAGCAATTGCTACCGGGCGTAGGAGAGGCCGTTATGTTTGTGATTACAGGTATTTTGTCACTAGTAATTACAACATCGCTCTTTGCTGTTATTTTTAAAGTGTTGCCAGATGCTCGTATGGAATGGAAGCAAGTGTGGCCAGGCGCTATTGCTACATCTATACTGTTCCTGATTGGTAAGTTTGCTATCTCCTTCTATATCGGTACCAGTAATGTGGGCAGCTCATTTGGAGCGGCTGGCTCATTGATCATACTGTTAGTGTGGATTTATTATTCTGCTTTCATACTGTACTTTGGTGCAGAGTTTACAAGGGCTTACGATGTAAAATATACCAAGGGTATTATACCTAATAAATATGCGGTAACGCAAAGTACAGTTGTAGTAGAAGGGGATAAGCCGGTCGCAGCGCAAGTACGAGAGCAGTTATCTGAACCTCAGGCGCAGTTCGGCAAACAACAGGATGAAGAGAATGAGGAAAAACAACAGCCTAAAGCGGCTAAGCCTGATATCCGCAAACCTAAGCTGCAGCCTACAATAGTGTATGAGCAGGTATACACATCTAGCCATAATGCAAAAGCCGCTAAACCGGATAAAGAGGGTTTGTATCGTATTCGTGTAGAGCATAAGAAACCTACCAATATTGGAGTAGCATTGGCGGGTCTATTGTTATTCTTTGTTAATACGGCTGTTGATCAAAGTAATGATGCAAAAGCATAGCTAAGAGAGAAAGAGATAAGGAGAGAGAGATAATTATATTAAAAGAGTACTATTCTATTGTAGAAGTCCTATGTCTTCAAGACATAGGACTTCTTACTTTATAGTCGGACTATAACTAACGGCTGGCTCGTAAAACTAACGCTCGTAAAACTCTATGGGCAACAGATCTGGATCAGAAATGAACGTAAACTTTTTTCCTGTGTATTCATCAATACGGATAGGCTCTGCTACCACCTGGTGTTTATTAAGTTGACGAACTGTTTCTTCTATATCGTTTACTTCAAAGGCTAAGTGTCGTAGTCCCGTACCTTCAGGGCGCGATAGGCGTTGCGGCGGATTAGGAAAAGAAAATAATTCAACAACATAGTGGCCATTCAAAGCCAAGTCCAGCTTATAGGACTGCCGCTCTGCTCTATATACTTCTCTGATAATGCTAAGGCCCAATACTTCTGTATAAAAGACTTTTGAGCGCTCATAGTCTGAGCATATAATGGCAATGTGATGTATAGCGTTTAATGATACCATAATTGATTACTGGTAATTAGCTCTTTTGAGACGCCAAATTAAGACTACTATTACTAATGCAAGTAGCGACCCACTGATCCACATGATTGTTTTATAGGTTGATCCATTGCTCACCTTTGTGCTTTTAACAAGCGTTACCGGTTGCTGTTTCTTTTCCCAGGGGCGTATTATTTGATTTTGATATTCATTCTTTAATCCTTTCTGCAGACTTAAGAAATGCTCATATCTTTTCTTGAGTACGTCATTTACAAATCCATATTCCACTGCTTTGTCATAAATTCTTAGGGCTGAAGTTACATCATGCGTCAGCGCCGTTATATTTCCCAATTCAAAAAGAAGTAGTCCTACAATCTTATCCTCAGGTTTGATAAACGATATGCGTTCATACAGTTGGTAATAGATGGCTTGTCTTAGTTTTTTGAGATCGTTTTCACTTAAAGTAGTTTGTGGTTTGACATCGCTGCCAAATGTTGTTCCAATAAGAAACTGACTATTAACAGAACGATCGCCATTGATTTTAGCTTCCAGAATTTTAGCATGTAGCCATTCCGATTCCATATGTGAGGAGGGATCAATTTGAATAGCCTTTTTTATCCAATAAAGCGCAGAATCGTTTTGTCCCAAGAGCTCATAAAGGGTTCCAATATTTGCCGCAGTGGAATACCTTCCCGGATGCGTACTTTCTATTCGTTGATAAACTTCTTTTGCTTCATTATAGCGACCTAAATAAATAAGGTATACACCGTAGTCAGAATAATCGTCGATCTTCTTATCTTTTTTCCATACACTATCTAAGTAAGCAAGTTGCTTGATGTAGTAAGTTTTACCTTCAATTTCACTGCTATCACGCCCAATTGGTACTTCATCACCCAACCCACTAACTTCCACTTGCTTACCGGAAAGCAGCACACGCATTTCATTTATACAGGCAAAGGAAGAAATGGAATATGTGAATAAGAAGAGTAGGGCTAAAGATCTAATCATGATCATTCATTAAAGAGTTAGTATTGGATTGATTTAACTTCTAAATATATAGAAGCTATAGGGAAGATAATTACATCTGCGAATATTTACAATTACCGATTTTGTCTGACCAACTCATTGAATTATTACAAATAGAAAAGCCCCGTTAAACAGGGCTTTTCTATTTGTAATAAACGATTATAATTATTATAACTGTCCTGGCGCTTTGGGGGCAGGTACTACATTATCCACAGGATTTGTGCTTTTTAAATAGGCAAAGATGGCTTTGATATCTCCATCATTGAGTTGGGCCGTATTTTGCCATGGCATAGGCGGCAGAAGCGGACGGCTATTTTCAAGGCCTTTATATTTTCCTTTACGCAGGGCTGTAAAGAATTGCTCTTCTGTCCAGTTGCCAACACCGGTAGCATCAGAGGTAAGGTTGGCGGCATAGGACGTACCCCAAGGGCCAACAACGGCTGTATTATTGAAGTTAAACAACACCCATGATTTAAGTGTCGATGTATCTATAGGTCCTAAATTTTCATCAGCACGATGACCGCTTAAAAGACGCTCAGGGTCAGGTGCCGGCCCTTGAGGGGTCATAATTTTAGGCGAATGACAGTCACCGCATCCCATGGTTGCAACCAGGTATTCGCCCCGCTTGATCGTATCTTGTTTGGTGGGTAATTGGGAAGAAGAAGTTTTGTCCTGTTGGTTGCAGGCAGAAACGCCACAGATTAGGGCAGTGGCAATGATCATGGATACTGTGCTTTTCATCATATCTATTCTATTTTTAGGTTGCAAAAATGAACACTTGTTCTAATGCCAGATTGTAGAAATGCGACATGTTTAATACAATTCATACATGTCGCATTTCTACAATGAGATAGCGTTGTATACTTTTAATTTCACATATAGGGAGTCAAGATTTTATACTAACTGACCTTTTAAGAAACAATAACAGTAATACGCGCAATTAACCATGAACATCCAATACTGTGAATTTCAACCTTCAGCCTCTTTGCAGCCATTTGTAGATTGCTATTGGTACCATGAGTTTGAGGCAGGTGAGCATCAATACTCACCCTTGCAGCGTTGTTTACCATTTGGTACCACCGAATTGATCTTTGTTGATGGCCGCTGCGAGGTATATGCTAATGAAAGATGGCAGGTATTACCTGGTGCTTTTGTTGCCGGTGTATATAAAGATGTAGTAACATGGAGGTGTTTGGGGCCTACCGTCAAGTTTGGTATCCGCTTAAAACCGGAAAGCTTGTTAAGTCTGTTTAATGTTCCCGCCGGCACACTGTTTAATTCGTTTTCCCATCTGAGCGCTGTATTTGGTAAGTATATAAACGAGTTAGTAGAACGAATAGGAGAGGCAAATTCGATGAGCCAATATATACGTATTTCTGAAACCTTTCTGTCTACATTACTAACACAAAGTATTCAACCACGTACATATGTAACCGAAGCTTCAGAAATTATACGCCGATCGGAAGGTTCAATATCTATAGCCACTTTAAGTCATCGGCTGAATATCAGTCGCCGCCAGCTGGAACGTGGCTTTCGTGATACATTTGGAACTAGTCCTAAAACTTACACCCGCATTATCCGTTTCCGAAATACGTATAGTTATTTGCTTTCTAATAAAGCTCCATCACAGTGGACAGACGCTGCCTACAACTTCGGGTATGCCGACCAAGCCCACTTTATTAAAGAGTTCAAAACCTTTGCGGGTGTGCTGCCTACCTTAATGATACATAATAGCCAGGAATTCTTTCAGAGTAAGGGTGATAAGTATCCAATAGATTTATGCTAAGTTAATTTCAAGGGTTATAAAAAAGAAAATGGCCACAAGGGCCATTTAGTTACTTTACTGATTTACCTTGTTTAACTCTTCCAGTTTTTGATTGATCAATTCCGTTAAGAAACCATCTTTATTTTCTTCTGCTTTAGCTTTTGCTGTTTGGTAACTAGTCTTTGCTACATCAAACTTCTTTTGTTGCATGGCCACATTACCACTGATATACCATACTTGCGGTGCTGTAGGATATTGTTGCTGAGCAATCGTTAAAAAAGCTTCTGCATTGGTAAAGTCCTTTAGCTCTGCCAGGTTTTCAGCAGCATTTATTACTATTTGGGGAGATGGCGTAACGCCTGCTTCTTTAAAGAACTCATAGGGTTGTGTAGTAAGGTAGTTGCTGCCTTTTAGTTGAATTAAATCAACGGATCTGATCACTGAACTCTGTTGTACTTTTTTGGGCGCTTGGTTAAAGAGTAGCTTAAAATAATTTTCTGTAATGCTTCTGCCGGTACCGTACATATTGCTGCACATAACAACCATATAGCCGCTTTCCGGTTCAAAATAAACATCTACTGAAAAGCCTGCACCACCACCGTTGTGTCCAATAATTGTTTTGCCGGCAACCATATTATCTGTCGACACTTCAAAGCCAAACGTATAGTAGCGGCCTTGCTTGCTGATGTCTGCTGTGCCATTGGCTGTGTATTGCAGCTTACGTGTTTGAGGCTTCAGATAAGCGCCGCTTAAGTATGTTTTGGCAAAAGCCATCAACTGTGATGCATTTGTAATCCACCCACCAGCAGCGCTAGCTCTTGGGCCTACGCCCTGGTTGGATTGCACATAGTCTTTGCTGGAATAAAAGAAATAGGGTTGGGCAGCAGTTTGTGGCATTACGGTATCCTTCAGGTGATCAATTTGCTTCATGCCTGCTACTGTAAATATGCTTTTGCGGATAGCTTGATCAAAAGGCTGATGATCCAGTTTGGCAATGATCTCACCTAATATTATATAGCCGCTGTTGCTATAAGAAAATCGTAAACCTGGCTGGTCAAAGGCCAATGGCTGATTTTCAATAAGCGACTTTAATTCCTCGGTTGAATAGACTTTTTTGAAATCATAGCTGGGATCATCCCAAGGGCTAAGTAATCCAGATGTATGATTAAGTAATTGATGGATAGTTATTTTATCGGCGTTCTTTATTTTCCAGTCGGGTAGGTAATAGGCCAAAGATTTTGATAGGTCTATCTTACCCTGTTCTACCAATTGCATAATACGAGTAGCTGTAAACATTTTTCCTACCGATTCTGTTTTGAATAGCTTGTCTACAGTCATCGGCATTTTCTTTTCTTGGTTGGCAAAACCAAAGGCATTTTTATAAATGATGCTGTTGCCCTTACCAATAAGAATAACACCATTGAAGTAATGGTCCTGGTATTCTTTTGTAAGGCTGTCAAAGCGCTTGGTTAGTGCATCTTGTGCAAATAATTGGCTAAAGGCACATAAAAAGAAAAGCAGATAGAAGGTCTTCTTCATGACCGGTAAATTTTATGATGGTATCTTCTAAAGGTACGATTCGATTCGTACCTTTTGTACTTAAGATACTTCAGATGGTATTAAGTAAGCTTGAATTGTGAAAATAGAGTAGTGAATAGGTTGATTGAAAGTGCGGAATATATTATTAACAGTTTCAATTTTTCAGAGTAAAGGATATAGACCAGGTAGGGCATAAAACAAAAATAGCCGATCTTAAAAAGATCGGCTACCTAGTGCCCCGGAACGGACTTGAACCGTTACGACCGTTGCGGGTCACAGGATTTTAAGTCCTGCGTTCCCGAAGCTTCGGGATACCAATTCCACCACCACTAAATTTTAGCAAGAACCGATTCAAGTACACCAGGAACGTCTTTGAGCTTTTGAATAAAAACCGATGACTTCATCTTTTTAATAAAGCGCTCCAGTTTATACGCTTGTTCACTGTTTGTGCACGCTATTGTCAAGTAAATCGTCCATGGAATGCCCTTGACGGTATACGCATCCTGGTAATGTGCCGTATTGTGTTCCAACAGGCGCCTTTCCGCATCATCCGTTGTTCCAACATAAAAGCGGTTCAATTTTTCAGAGTAAAGGATATAGACCAGGTAGGGCATAAAACAAAAATAGCCGATCTTAAAAAGATCGGCTATCTAGTGCCCCGGAACGGACTTGAACCGTTACGACCGTTGCGGGTCACAGGATTTTAAGTCCTGCGTTCCCGAAGCTTCGGGATACCAATTCCACCACCACTAAATTTTAGCAAGAACCGATTCAAGTACACCAGGAACGTCTTTGAGCTTTTGAATAAAAACCGATGACTTCATCTTTTTAATAAAGCGCTCCAGTTTATACGCTTGTTCACTGTTTGTGCACGCTATTGTCAAGTAAATCGTCCATGGAATGCCCTTGACGGTATACGCATCCTGGTAATGTGCCGTATTGTGTTCCAACAGGCGCCTTTCCGCATCATCCGTTGTTCCAACATAAAAGCGGTTCAATTTTTCAGAGTAAAGGATATAGACCAGGTAGGGCATAAAACAAAAATAGCCGATCTTAAAAAGATCGGCTATCTAGTGCCCCGGAACGGACTTGAACCGTTACGACCGTTGCGGGTCACAGGATTTTAAGTCCTGCGTGTCTACCAATTCCACCACCAGGGCTCCAAAAAAAATCCTCCCAAAGCGGGAGGAAATATTGAGCGGAAGACCGGGCTCGAACCGGCCACCCCGACCTTGGCAAGGTCGTGCTCTACCAAATGAGCTACTTCCGCTTTTAAAGAACTTTTGTTTGGGGGTGCAAATATAAGGAGCTCTGCTATTCAAAGAGAATAAGATTGAAAAAATGTTTCAATTTTTTACAATAACGATAGTCAATTCTTCAATTTCACTGAATCACTTTTAGTGTGTGATTGGTATTAAAATATTTATGACTAGCTGATTGCTCCTTATCGATATCAAGAAGACTCTAAGCTCATAACTCACCATTCACCTGCTCACCACTCCATAAACTCCCACGCACTCTTATACGCATCCTTTTCCTGGGCATAAGTAATAAAGTCCGCATAGAAGGCATGCTGTGAAAGTGTACTACTATCGCCAATTACTATCAGCTTTTTGCGAGCCCTGGTCATAGCCACATTCATACGGCGTACCTCTGATAGAAAGCCAATTACATTGTCCACATTACTGCGCACCATGCTGATGTATATCACATCGCGCTCTTGGCCCTGGAAGCTATCAATGGTATTTACAGTAATAGTGTTGGGTAGATCTGGGTGTGAGGCTACAGCTTGTTTTAATACTTCCACCTGGTGGCGGTAGGGGGAAATGACACCTACACTAGGAAATGGGGCGTCTGCAAATAGCGGTTGCAGGTGACTAACCAGTAGGGACAAGTGCTTTATTAAGAAGGCCGCTTCTTCCGGATTTGACACACTGGTGCCTTCCCAGGCTTCTTCAAAACCACAACCTGCCGTATCAATAAAGACAAGTGGTGCTTCATCTGGCGCCAGTATATGATGTGCTACAGACACATGTGCCTGTAAGCGACTTCTATAAAACTCCCTGGAGGGGAAGCCTGCAATGTTTTCATTCATGCGGTATTGCTCTTCCAGCAATACGACTGCCTCGGGGTGAAGAGCTACACATTTTTCCATAAGTGTTTCACTGAGTCCACTACGCGCTGCCACTTCCGATTTAATGGTAGGAGGTAACTGATAATGGTCGCCCGCCATCACTAGTTTTTTGGCTTTCAGGATAGGTATCCAGCAGGCGGGTTCCAATGCTTGTCCAGCTTCATCGATTACAACCGTATGGTAACGCAAATGGCGAATCGTATAATGATTAGCACCCACCAGCGTAGCGGTAATGACTTGTGCTCTAGAAAGCAGGTCTTCAGTTATGTATTGCTCTGTACGTTCAGCTTCCTTCTGTACGTTGCGCGCTTCTGTGTATAATGCCTTGCGTTGCTCGCGTTCTGCTGGGCCAAAACTGCGCTTGTACTTCTGCGCCATATCGCGATACTCTGCGGCTTGCTTTTTAAGACGCTTGATTTCTTTAAAACTAGGATGCGCAGTTATCTTACTATCTAATGATAAGGACAATTGTTCTTCTGACACCCGCGCCGGGTTGCCAATGCGTAATACATTGAGACTTATCTTAGATAGCTTTTCACTTAACAGGTCTACTGCTGCATTGCTGGGTGCTACTACCAATATGGGTTGCCGATCTTGCTGCAATAGCGCTTTAATGGCTTGTACCAATGTAGTGGTCTTACCCGTGCCCGGCGGGCCATGCACTATCGCTAGTTCATTGGCTGAAAGGATTTTTTGTACTGCTTCTTGCTGACTAGCATTTAAGCGATTGTTGATATAGGGAGTTTCAAGTGGTTGAAAGGTAGCCTTGGTAGTACCGGTCAGTAGCCGGGTTAAGTGACCTTCCTCTTTTTTCTCTGCCACTAATGGGGCCAGCTTCAGTGTGGCCTCCATCTCGGTATAGCTGTTTTCATCAAACACCGCATCTACGCCCAGCTTGCCGTTACGTGTCCAGTCGGGCAGATCATCTACACGCAGGCTGATCTTTAGCCGGTTACCGCTGATGTAAGAAATGGTACCCTCTATACGGTCGTTTTTAGCATCATGATTAGAGAATAGTGCGGCCGTCATACCAAAACGCAGCTGGTGAACAATGTCCTGGTGGGTAGTACGTTCAATCTCTACCGTTAGGTAGTCGCCCCGGCCAATCTCTGTATCTCTTATAGCCACTGGGTACCAGCTCATGCCAACTTCGCGGCGTTCGGCTACAGGCGTATAATGTAATAATTGTTCGTAGGATCGTCTGTCTTCCTCTTTTTCCAGTTGTAATAATTCTTTAAGCCTCTTGAAATAATCCATCCGGCAAAGGTAATCAACGGAAATGTGCAGTGTGTAGGCTTGTGGCAGGCCTTATTTAATACCTGAGAGCTGTTGGGAAGCGTAATTGGCTACTGATCGATCTATGAATTGATGTTGGGAAAAACGCGTTACTTATACATGAATGCTATCCAGCACAGCTGTTTCTGTAAGTTTCAATGAAGAATCAACAATGCCTATCCGTACCCGCTTTGCCTGGGGGCGCGTACGGTTTACTGGTTTGCCGGGGTCTGAAAAGTATAGAAAGGCAAACAGTAACAGCATAACAGACAGTAAAATGAAAATGGGAATGAATGTCTGTTTCATTGACTTGTAATATTCAGGTACAAAAATCCTTTCTTCCCTAATGTCAAACAACCGTAATTGTACGGATGTTTGACACTACGGCTGCTTACTTCCTTTTCAACGCTTCTGCTATAGCTTTTTCTACCAGTGGTTCCATTACTTTGTAGCCAGCAAGCGTTGGATGTACTTCATCGTTTGTATATCTTTTGTCCAGTCCTCTCCGTTCATCAACCATAGCCGAGTAATAGTCTACATACACCAGTTTATTCTTAGTGCAATATTCTTTTATCATAGCATTCAGGGCTGCAATCTTTTCTATAGGTTGTATCTGGGGGCGCCAGCGGTATGAATAGGCGGGCAAAACAGACGATAGTACTACACGAATATGATTGGCTTTAGCCAGTTCAGCCATCGACACAATATTTCCCAAAATAGCTTCTAGGGTAATGGGGCCCGTATTCTCAGCAATATCGTTTGTGCCAGCAAGGATCACTACTACGGCAGGCTTCAGTTCAATTACATCCTGTCTGAAGCGAAGCAGCATTTGAGGAGTGGTTTGGCCGCTGATACCGCGGTTAATGTAAGGCTTGCCGGCAAAAAAAGCACTATCCGCTTTTCGCCATCCTTCTGTAATTGAGTTGCCCATAAATACCACCCGCTTCTCCTTGGCAGTTGGTGGTGGCAATTGCTTGTTGTCGGCCGCATAGCGTTTAAGGTTAGCCCAGTCCGTTTTCATAGCATCATCCTGGCCAAATGCCCATAAGGAAAGAAAGCTTAGCATGATTAGCAATAGTTTATTCATGTGTTAGGGATGTTTTAGAAGGGTAGTAAAATGTAAACCTACTACAATCTAGTAAATAGAAAATAACTGCTAAGCGAATACGTAAGTGGCACTACTAGTTACTAAAGACAATCATAAGAAAAAGTTAATCAATGGGCATTTCTATCCACCGTTTGTCAACATACGTAGAAATACGATTGTCTGGTATTAAACCTTCGCTGAAATTTGAAGTCTTATCGGTAAGATAAGTCGACATATGCAAAAACTAACTGTTACTCTTTTTATTTTTTCATTCCTGTTACTGGGCGTGGCGCTTTGTGTTGTACCTGAATTAATCCATAACAAACAAAAAGAGATCATTCAGCTGGCTTTGTTCATTCTGGCTTGCCTTATTGATATAGTGGCCTTGCGTCATCATCAAAAACATTCCATAACACGCTAATTCTCATTCGGACGGTTGATTATAGTTTTTCTCTTGTGCATTCCTATAAACAGTAGGTCCCGCTTTGGCGGGACTTTGTTTTCTTATAGGGTACGCTTATGCGAGTTCCAGTTAAGTAGTTGAGTGTAATGCCATTTGGAATTTGGGCTTTGGAATTCAGATTTCCAAATACCAACCTATTCAATTGAAAACGATAGTGTTGATAGGCATTAAAGATATTACTGCCGCATTTTCTCTATCTTGTCCACATGATCAAGTACCTCCTCTTTTTAAGCAGTTTTGCCACACTACAGGCTGCTGCACAGAAAACGGCTGTTTCTAAAAACATTCAGCAGGCCATGGATCGTATTGATACCAATACGATTCGCTCTCATATAGCTTACCTGGCCGACGATCGCTTAAAGGGGCGTCTTCCTGGTACGGAGGGCTACCAAATGGCGGTGGATTATGTGATTGACCAATATAAAAAAATGGGGGTAGCACCCGGTGGCGATAATGGTTCATATACCCAAAAACTGATCCTGCGTAAATCTATTGTCAACAATACATCGGCTGTTGCTGTGTTGAAAGATGGTAATGGCAATATCGACTCGTTGGTATTTGCCAAAGACTTTGCGCCGGCACCGCACCCTATGAAAGCCAATGCGGTTGCAGAAGGCAAGTTGGTGTTTGTGGGTTATGGAGTAGAAATTCCCAACTTCTACTCCGATTATGCGGGTGTGGATGTAAAAGGAAAAATAGTGGTGTTTGTAAACGGTGTACCTGATGGCCTGCATTCTACGCTGGCTGCGCATTTCTCTAATGCCGGTAATAAAATGACAACAGCGTATGAAAAAGGAGCAGCAGGTGTAGTTAGTATCAACCTGATGGCACGTGGGGCTGCCACCGCCAGTCCTGTGCTGCAAGCTAATGTGGCCTTGAATCCTGAAAAAACGGTTGCTTATGGCCGTGGGTTTGTGGGCAATCTGCCGCTTGTGTTGAATGGTTATAAATCTTTGCTGGGCCGTTTGTTCCTGAACTCAGGTAAAAAGCTGGAGCAAGTATTGGCAGATATTAAAAACAAAAAACCGTCTTCATTTGAATTGCCTGTAACGCTGGCTGCCAGTTATGCTACTACGCACAACGATTTTGAGAGCTATAATGTAGTAGGACTTATTCCCGGATCAGACAAGCAATTAAAGAAAGAATATGTAGTGCACTCTGCGCATTTGGATCACGTAGGAATTGGCAAGCCGGTTAATGGCGACTCTATCTACAACGGTGCTCATGATAATGCATCGGGCGTAGCATCACTATTGGAAATAGCACGCGTTTATAAATCTTCTGGTGCCAAACCCAAGCGTTCTATATTGATCGTAATGGTAACAGGTGAAGAAATGGGACTTATTGGTTCTTCCTATTTCGCGGCCAATCCTACAGTACCTAAGTCGTCTATTGTAGCCGATGTAAATACCGATATGCCTACCTTGATTGCGCCATTGCTATCTGTAGTGCCCTTGGGTGCTGAGCATTCCAGCCTGATGGATAATGTGCAGTTTGCAGCTGGCCATCTTGGACTGGATATAGAAAAAGATCCAGAGCCAGCAGAGAACCGCTTTGTACGTAGCGACCAATACAGTTTTGTAATGAGTGGTATTCCGGCCCTGCACATTAAGTATGGCAACAAAACAAATACACCAGGATTTGATATGGTGAAATTTGTAAAAGAATGGCGTGCTAAATACTATCACCAGGCGGCTGATGGTATGGATGGCATCTTTGATTTTGCTGCCGCTAAAACCTATGTGAAGTTGAACTTTTTGATCAGCTATTCCATTGCGCAAAATACTGCGCGACCTACCTGGAATAAAGGCGATTTATTTGGACCTGCGGAGAAAGAAGGTGTAGCCAGTAAATAAGAATCGTTTAGAATAATTATAATCGAACTACCATAAAAAGAGGAGGCATGAAAATGCCTCCTCTTTTTATTTTTAAGGAAAGCTGTTTTAGGAGAAAATTGGGCGATGCATAGTTGAATCAAATAGCTATTGTTTTAAATAAGACTTCTGGCAAAAGCTTACCCGGACTCTAGATGAGCTTTAGCCAACCCCGTAAGGATACGGAGTTGGTCAGAACTCTGGTAGGCTTGGGGCAGAAAGTGGGCTTACCTTTTAGAGTAGAAAAAGGCTAGTATGTGCTGCCGAGACCACGGTATTCTTTCTTATAGCCGGCAGCTAAAAGCTCATAGTTTGCTTTTATTACATGTGTATAACTAAAGGTGGCGGAAGACTTGGAAAGGGGTGGTTAGAATGGTAGATTTGCTAAATAATTTAGTATTAAACCGCTTCTTACCGTATGGCTAAACAAACGAATCAATACTATATTGGCCGGCAGGGCAACCTGCTCTACTACCAGTGGCGGGATGTCTTTTGTATACGCACCAAGGGTACGCTGGATAAAAAACGCTTCTATGAAGACAAAGCCTTTGAAGGCAGTAGAAAACGGGCGGTGGAGTTTGGTGAGGCCAGTAAGCTGGCTGCGAAAATATACGAGCAACTACCTGCAGTATTAAAAGTACGTGGGTTCATTGGTAGGGTTACAGGGCTTGTGCATCGAAAGTTGATGGCAGGCAAAAGTAGGGAAACGGTTATGCTGGAATTGTTGATGGAGTATGGCGTTATAACTAAAGCAATGTTTGAAAGGCTGGGAGGTAAGGAGCGTATAAATAGTCAACATTCTACGTTGTCACGCTATGGGATAAACGAAAATATAAATTTTTATTTCTGGTGGGTGAATGACAGTGGTGTTTTGCAGCAACAATGTACAAAAGCACTGGAACCGCCGAGTGGTTAAGTGTAATCATTTTTCCTGTCAAGCATTCTTTGCTGCTACATCAGGTTCAAACATGCAGCACATGTTCCAGGCTATTAGAGCCGTCTGAAAAAGCGAAACAAGGTGTTAAGTATTGTGTCTATTTACTACTCGCCTTTGCTTTTTGTTTATTATTGAGTTAAAAGCTGTTATTTCAATTGCGCCAAGTATCCACCAGGTTGGCCATCTTAACCAAATATAGAGAAGATTGAAGCCGTCAACTATTTCAAATTTTCTATAGACATTAGCCACTTCAACTTTTGAAGAAAGCATTGGGAAGATGATAAACAGTATAGCAAAGCGAATAACAATGACTTTCCAACTAATCTCCTTTACTATATCAAATTTCAACAACAGTATGTTGAATAAAATGATTACCGATAGTAGTATAATATCAAAATAACCAAAAAGAGTAAAGGGCGTAGCTGGTTCCATTCTAAAGTTTAAGCATTTAGTAAAGTACAATTCTATGACAAGGAATTTGAAATATTGAATAAATCATCTTTTTAGGTCCCCGCCATGTCTCCTAAGCCTGGCTTAGTGTGTTAGCAGGGACACGGCGGTAGCAGGAGTACTGACTGGATCTTTTCTCAGTGGTTGCTTTGAAGAAATACAAGAAAGCAGGTTGCCTTACTTGTCTCGACTGCCACCGTGTCCCTTCCTGTGCACAAGCCCACCCAAAGGAGACACGGCGGGAACCGAACTTCTATTATAGTTCTTAATCGTCTTACTCTTTAAGTTTACGGAAAAGTAAAGGCATGGTTTCCACATCCAGCGCCTCCATATCTATAAGCTTCAATGATTTGACCATTTTTAGCGTAGTAGATTTATACGTTTGGAAATGCGGTGTCTTTAAATGCGCCTCATAGGCTTCTTTGCTGGCATATATTTCCAGGATCCTTATATGGGTTGGCGCCTCTTTCTGATACATGGGATAAATGGAAATAACGCCCGGTTCTAATTGTACAGATGCTTTGGACTCCTCTTTGAGAATGGTTTTGTATTGGTCAATATAGCTTGAGTCTATTTCAATTTCTGATAAGCGTATCAACATAATATTCTTTTGTGCAAAAACAGTTTGTGATAATAGAAGAATCAGTATACTAATTGCGCCATGTTTCATTTGATTAGGTTGTTACTGATGAACATAATAATTTCTTTTCATTCTTGTATAAAATCGATCGGTTTAGGTCTCTGCAAAGAAGAGAGCCTCGCTACTGTAGAACCATAGGCTCTCCTTTTTTCCTTTGGTTAAAGTTATCACCACCATTTTTCCGTGATCGTTTTAGGCCTGCAATTTTGGGATTGAATTTAGCCTGGTGGTAAAATGTAATAAATATTGCATTTTGTTGGATATGAGGGAAGTAGTTCTTATCCACTTTTGCTTTCTCTATAACAGTAATGCTTTTGACTTTGCTGCTATTCAGTACTGCATTTACAAATTCTGCTACTTGATAAGATTCAATGATGTCTAGTTTATACTGATATTGTCCATTTACAATATATAGGCTGGAGTAAGGTTCTTTATTCCTTGTATTATTTGTAGTATGAACCAGGTTTGACCGATTGAATTTTATAGTGTCTGTGTAAATAGCTTGTTTCAAGCTGTCCATAAACGGTATAAGCCTATCTCCATTAATTATAAGTATAGAGTCTGTCTGGGTTGCTTCCTTGTCTGATTGAGCAACAACTTGAGTATAGAGCAATACAAAAAGTAAAGTCAAAACACCAATTCGCATAGTGAGTATAATTACGGCTGACAATTAAATATACGCAACTGCTTATGAGTTTTAAGGCCCCTGCCGTGTCTCCTAAGTTTGAATTAGTGTGTTAGCAGGGACAAAGTGTGGACTGAGAAACTACTAGCAATCATTTCATTTGTATCAAAACATTCTTATAGTTTGCCTGAAAGGCTGCCCAATCCGTTTGCTTGAAAAATATAGTGTTTAAAAAAGTGGTAACAGCATTTACAGTCAGCTCGCCTGCTTTTTTGCCGCCAATAGGTCCAAATCGATTTCGATATTTTGTAGGTATGGAATCCATAGGTAAATGTGCGGCATCCAAAAAATCGCCGTGTAACATGCCGGGTACTTTCAAGCGTATAGTGGTTGCAGCCTTTGCTGAATTGAATTCAAACTGGCCATCTCTTCTTTTTTCATTGCGTTCAGTGCCCCATTGTTCCACAGCTAAATCTTCTACATCATCGGGCTGTGTAGTAATGTATAAAATAGGTTGAGTGGGTTGTGCGGATTTTGCAGCCTCAATAACATCGCCATCTAAATTAACCAGGGCTTTGATCTGGGCGCTTTTGCTACCTGTCAGCAATGTGGCAGCACCTGAAATGGAATGTCCAACAGCAGCCACTTTTTCTAGATCCAGTGCTGCCGCCAGAGGCCAGCTACTATTCTTATTAAGGCGTTCAAGTTGCTGTACAGCAAATAGCATATCTTCTGCCTGTAAGGCATAGCGATCAATACGGCCACCAGTCCACTGTCCAAAGGACTGATCAGGGAATTGCACTGCTTGCGAAACAGGCTGGCCGGCCAGCGCTACTACGATATAACCCTTTCTGACTAAGGGGAGGATCAGTTCGGAATAGTCGGTTGGCAACCACCCCATGCCTGGAGAAAATAAAATAACGGGATGCTTCTCCTGAACTTTCTCCTTTTGACTCGTTCCTGTAAAGGTGGCTTGTGCCATTTTATTAGCAGCCCACCCCCCTAATTTGGAAGCCATAGCTTCAAAGTGTTGCCGTTGCCAGGCTTCTGTTGGTAATACGGGTTGTTGCAGCGGTTGTTGATTGGCGTTAGCTAGAGGATAATAAAGAAAAACGGATAGCTCTCTTTCTTTCCTTTGTGGATCTCGCCAATGCTCCCACACTCTGCCCACACTATAGTTGCCAGGATTGTTGGAAACTTGAAAGGGAGATATGTTCTTATCGAAATATTGCGCAGCAGAATCTTCTGAATGACACCCAGATAAGACTACCCAAATAGTGAGGGTTACTATGCGAGTCAATTTTTTCATAGCCTGTTTCTTTTACCAGTAAGAGTCAAATTATACGAGGCGGCGACTGGTCATTCAAATTTAGGCGCTTTTTTATAACAGGTTTAACAGCTACTCGACTAATGCGGGTATGCAAGGTTGTTAGACGAGCCTTTTTTGCTGTGCTTATGTAGCGATAGAGTCTGTGTTGTTTTTTCGTTGCCGTTGGTCGCCGACCAACGGTTCTTTAATTGACTAATGCATGTCCCTTTAATGAGAGCATTGCGCGCAACTTTTTACTGCCGTGTACAAAGGAACTTAATGAACCACCATTAGTGTATTACAATTCCTTTGCAGCATTTGAAGACGGTAATGATTCTTTTCAGTTGCTGACACAGTTTTAGGATATATAGAACCGTTGGTCGGCGACCCCAAGTGTCCGAAAGCTATAATAGACAGTAGAGAGCGTACTCTTTGAAGCAGTTTCCTTTGCGCCCCTCTGCGGTTTCTCTGTGGCCTTTGCGGTAAAAAAACAACCGCAAAGCCGCGCAAAGAAGGCGCAAAGCAACGCAAAGAACAACATTCGAACACTTAGGGTCGGCGACCAACGGCAACAAAAGGAAAGCTCGGGTGTTGTGCGATGGCTTATTCTACAAACTGCTCCCCCGAAGCATATTTATAGCCAACAAACTTTACAAGTAATAAAAAAGCTATTAATAAGCAAATCATTAATAGCCAGCCAAAGCTAACCTTATACCTCTTCCCACTTATACATATAGAGGGCTGTCTTTTGAAAAGCAGAGCGATAGCGCATACAACCAACCCTGTTACCCAAAGGATTCTAAAGAAAAGCTTGTTTTTGTGCTTATGAATTTGGGCTACCTCAAAATTCAAGTACTCATAACCATTTTTAGAAAGGGCGTATATTTCTTTATCCTTTGTTAGGATGGTTACGGTATCTCCGGCATCAACCTCTGATTTGAATTTAGTATAGTCCATATACT
The DNA here is from genome assembly GCF_001644645.1 of Flavisolibacter tropicus. NCBI lineage: Bacteria > Pseudomonadati > Bacteroidota > Chitinophagia > Chitinophagales > Chitinophagaceae > Flavisolibacter > Flavisolibacter tropicus. The sequence goes on from NZ_CP011390.1 coordinate 4,840,963, forward strand.
TGTAATCGATTCCTGATATTTTATACTTTGCCTCTTCTTCCTTAAAGTATAACTCAATCCAGTAGTTTTTTCCCTTTCCTGCGCTAGCCTTAAAAGCAGGCCGGTATGCTAGTGTATGTTTTTTTTCGTTTAATTCATGTTTGTCATCAATTGGTCTTAGAAAAAAAGTCAATGCAAAGAAGAACAAGAATACAAACACTCCGATTCGAAACTGCTCTTTTATCTCTTGCCACTTAGTATCCATAGTATTGCGTACAACAAGTAAATATAAGCAACTGCCTAAGACTTTTAACTACTTACGAAATCTGCTATAGTAAAGAGATTAGCAATGTCTTGCTGTTGCGTTTTTGATGTTTCTGATTTTACATTGCCTCTGCTGTAATGTGAAATGGGAAACATGGAAAACGAAACTATTAAAAGAGTAAAGTCAGATGTTATTAAACAGCGTTTATGAACAAATCATAAAATAGGGTTTCACTCTTACTTGTCAGAAGTCGCAATAATCAGTTGAGCCAGTCAGTTCTGCCCAACGTGCAGAAAGCAGTTTAGCATAATCAAGTGAGAACAAACCATAGGAGCCTAGTGCGTAACCATCATTGGCTTCTACCAGTAAGGTCTCTCCTTTATCCGTTACACCAAAGTCCATAGCATAACCATTGGGTGCCGATGTATAGCTTTTCAGCGCCTCCTGAATGATCGTAGGGTCGTAATGAAGGCGCCAGTCGCCACGGTAGGGCCTTACGTCTATGATCTTACCATAGCGTACATAACATCTCCATTCACTTAGAAAGGATACCGGTTCAGAACACCAGATCTCTATATCCTCTAATGGGTTGTAGCAACCAATCAGGTCGCGTTCTTCTTTAAGCAATACACCGGGAAAGGTTTTTAGTGACCTTGCCGGTTTAATAAATACGTTTCGTTGATTGGTATTACGCACTATTGCGTGTACAGTGGATTTCCAAACCTTACGACCTAGAAAGGGATGTAATTCCTCAGGGTAATCTAAAGGGTCAGGAAAAGGGATATTCAGATTTTCAAAAGCACTCTTAATATCTCCAATGCCACCAACCACTACATCTTCAGGCTGACTATCAGTTAGGAGGCGTGCATCTTTAAAGGGGCATATCTCCCAGCCAAGATGCCGGAAGCCATCTAGGGCAATAAAAGAATTGATATTAGAACATTCGTTGTCTGATCCTTTTTGGATATATACTCTCATTAGCAGTCCGGTTTGTGGTGCTACGAAATAGTCTTTACCCTTGCAGGCCTTGGTATTCCGTATTAGCGCAAAAGGTTGAAGATAATCAATGTTTGATTTGTCGGTGGATTGTGAAAGGGGAGTAGTTGGCCCTCAGCATCTTTGGAAATAAGGAACTTAACTATTATACGCTATCCCAAAAAGCAAAAGAGCCTTACTTTTGTCGCCATGGCAACAGATAGTAACAAGTTTCAGGCAATAATATCGCATTGCAAAGAATATGGCTTTATTTTCCCTTCTTCTGAGATCTATGATGGCTTAGGCGCCGTATACGACTATGGACAGTGGGGTAGTGAGCTGAAGAAAAATATAAAGGATTATTGGTGGATGAGTATGACCCGCATGTATGAGAATATTGTGGGTATTGATGCTGCCATTTTTATGCATCCTACCACCTGGAAGGCTAGCGGCCACGTAGACAACTTCTCTGACCCCATGATCGACAACAAGGACAGTAAGAAGCGCTACCGCGTGGATCACCTGTTGGAGGCAAAGGCTGATGAGCTGGAGCAGCAGGGCCAGAAGGAGCAGGCAGAGCTATTGCTGAAGCAAATGGACAGCCTGTTGGCAAATGATGATTTTGACGGTTTAAAAACCTTGATCGAGAACAATAAGATCGTGTGCGCTGTCAGCGGCACGGCTAACTGGACAGAGGTGCGTCAGTTTAACCTGATGTTCTCTACCGAGTTTGGTGCTGTCTCTGACGAGGATGGCGATAATATCGTATACCTGCGCCCTGAAACGGCACAAGGTATTTTTGTGAACTTCCTGAACGTACAGAAGACGGGCCGCATGAAGATACCATTTGGTATTGCCCAGATTGGTAAGGCTTTCCGTAACGAGATCGTAGCCCGCCAGTTCATCTTCCGTATGCGTGAGTTCGAGCAAATGGAAATGCAGTTCTTCATACGCCCTGGCACTCAAAAGCAGTGGTATGAATACTGGAAAGAAGAGCGTATGAAGTGGCATTTGAGCCTGGGTATTCCCGCCGATCAATACCGCTTTCACGATCACGTAAAGCTGGCGCACTATGCCGATGCAGCCTGCGATATTGAATTCAACTTCCCTATTGGTTTTAAAGAAGTAGAAGGTATTCACTCCCGTACTGACTTTGATTTAAAAAATCACCAGGAGTACAGCCGTAAAAAGATGCAGTACTTCGATAACGATATTGATGAGGCCACTGGTAAGCCGTATGGTAATTATATTCCATATGTAGTAGAAACTTCTATTGGAGTAGATAGAACGGTAATGATGGTATTAAGCCATGCTTATGAGGAGCAAGACCTGAGCACCGCGGAAAAGCAAGACAGCCGTGTGGTGTTGAAGTTTCCTGCTAAGCTGGCGCCCATTAAACTGGCTATTCTGCCGCTGGTGAAGAAAGATGGTTTGCCAGAGATCGCCCGCCAGATCATGGACGAGTGCAAGCCTCATTTTAAGTGTTTCTACGAAGAAAAAGACACAATTGGTAAGCGTTACCGTCGTATGGATGCTATTGGTACGCCGTTCTGTATTACCGTAGACCATCAAACGAAAGAAGATAATATGGTAACTATCCGTTACCGGGATACTATGCAACAAGAGCGTGTGCCAGTAGCAAAAGTGAAAGAAATCATCTTACAATCCTTGGTTTAACATTTCCTTGGGCAGCGAATTTGGTTTGGCAGAATGTCTATATTGCCAAACCAAATTCAACTTTATGAAGAAAGTGCTTTCTGCTATTGCAATTGCATGCTTATCCGTATCCTCTGTTTCGGCTCAACAAACTACTACTGAAAATCCACCCTCTGTAGGACAAACAACCTTTTTTGCTGAATTAGGTGGCCCAGGGGTGTTATTCTCCGCTAATATCGACCGTCGGTTTAAAAAGACTAATCTAGGCTGGGGTGGTCGTGTAGGCCTTGGCTTTGTTTCCGGTAATTATTATGATTGGGAAAAGAATACTTACGACCAGATGTCCATCGTTACCGTACCAGTACAGGTTAACTACGTATTTGGTAAGGGCGAATCGCCACATACTTTCGAAGTGGGAGCTGGTGCTACCTTCTTAGGTAAAAGAATAGATGTATTTGATAATTTCATGGATAGCGGTAGAACGAGTGTTATGGGTACCGCTGCCTTTATGTACCGTCGTCAGCCTAAAAATGGCGGCTTTACCTGGCGTATAGGCTTTACGCCCTTTATTTATGATGGGTATATCCAGGCATCTGCTGGGGTAAGTGTGGGATATGCGTTTTAACCCCCTGTCCCCCTAAAGGGGAGACTTAGGTCAGAAAGACCTTTGTTAAAAAAACATCATTATAGTCAAATTATAATAAGAATGCCTCCCTAAGGGAGGCATTCTTATTCACTGTCTTTTTAAGGAATGATTTATAAAAAGGAAAACCATGACCTAAGTCTCCCCTTTAGGGGGACAGGGGGTTATCCATACAGCTCTTGGTGTATCTCTTTTTTCGTATACCCCAGGCGTTGGATACGTTCCTTGGCTTCGTCGATCATGACCTTCCAGCCACAAAGCATAAAATTCATTAACGGCAGTTCTGTACTGCCGTTTTGCTTTTGCTTAATAATGTCCTCGTATATCGGGTGTACATAGCCGCAACAGCCATCCCATTGTTCACGGGAAAGTGTGGGGATGTAATGGAAGCCTTCTACGCTGCTTGCCAGTTCCTTTATCTCATCAAAATATAAAAGGTCTTTTTGCGTGCGGGTGCCAAAAATCAGGTATATATCCTTGTGAGACACTTGGTGTTCTTGAATATAATGCATCATGCTGCGGAAAGGGGCTATACCCGTACCGGTGCAGATCAGCATCAGGTCTGTATCTATTGATTGTGGAAGAGTAAACACACCCTGGGGGCCCCGTAGGGTAAGTTCTGCCCCTTCCTTGATCTCGTTGAACAGGTAGGTAGTTCCGGCGCCGCCTTCCAGCAAAACAATAACAAGCTCAATGGTATTGGTACCGTCTGGCCAGGAGGCAATCGAATAACTGCGTAAGCGACGCGCTGGCTTTTCATCAATAGGGAGGTCAAAGGTGATAAACTGGCCAGGTGTAAAATCAAAAGAGGGCAGTTCCGGTATCTGTATCCAGTATCGGCGGGTATTGTACGTTTCTTCGGTTATGCGGGTAACGATACCCTTGCGCCAAGGTTGTAGTGCCATATATTTCTTTTAACAAATTAGAAAAAGGCCAGCATAAAAAGAAGTAAGAAGTTATTCACTGTTTATGGTTATTGGCATAGTACTTGGAATTATGAGTTGAAAGAGGTTATAATCAGTAGTGATGGCCTCTTCTCAAATAAAAATAGGAACTTATTAAACATACTTTTTGTCGGACGGTTTAGGTTAAAGGCCAGCATTCTTGCTGGCTTTTTTTATGGGTTGAACCGCTTTTCCAATTCCTGCACTTTGGTTATCCGGTACGTGATGCTTTTGTTGCGAAACGTACCGCTAAGTGTAATAGCCTTTGCTTTTGTTTTGTTAGTACTGCTTTCGTTCTGGGATGTAAGTACCAGTTGCCATAACTGGTTATTGACGCCTTTATGTATAGTAACGGTAGTTTTTTGCCCTTTTAATGTACCCAGCTTAACTGGCGTATTTGCAACCTCTACTGTTTGAACGGTATAGGGTAACCCATCTATATACACGCGGTCCCATTGAGGATATGCAGGCCCTTTGGTTTCGATATAGATCAGGTAATCTTTGGTGATACCCTTATTGACAGGACGCCCATCTTCGTCTACTTGTACATTGCCAGCTGTACTTGTTCTAAAGAAAGCTTGAGCTTTAATTATGTTATAAGACTGAGCTTGACTGTAAGAACAAATAAGCAGACAAGAAAAGAATAGTAAGGGTATTATTTTTTTCATATCTTAAATTTATACATTAAAGCCTTTACCTTTTCCATCAAGAGAGTGTAAATGCTACACTTAATTTTATACTCTAACCAAGCCTTATGCTTCCATTGCAAAAGTCAAACGGAATATACTTGCTGACTTTTTTGTTTTTTATAATGGCATGCTCTGAGCCTGCAGGTCATAGAATGGGGTTAAACGAAGAAGAGAATGAAAAGCAGGATCGTATTGACCTGGCAATGGAGCAAGAGTTTCGGATGACACTAGACCCTGCGCTGAATAGAGTGCCCCGCGAGCGTTTGCTGACGGCTCGTACCTATATGGCCCGATTACTAAGCCTGGCAAAGATTACTGATTTAGAGTGGAAAGAGCGGGGCCCAAATGATTTGGCAGGCAGAACCCGCGCAATTCTGGTAGATCGTCGCGATGCAACTGGGAATACCATTTTTGCTGGTGGTGTAGGAGGCGGCGTATGGCGCTGTACCAACTTTAAAACGACTCCTGTATGGACACCATTATCTGATAAATTAACCAATATTGCTGTTTGCGCCTTGGCACAGGATCCTTCTAACCCCAACATTCTATACGCCGGTACAGGCGAAGGATGGTTTAATTATGATGCCATTAGGGGTAATGGCATTTTCAAGTCGGAAGATGGGGGAAATACATGGAATCAACTGCCATCAACAGCTATTACTACCATAACATCAGACCCTTTCAGTAAGGCGTTTGATTATGTTCAGGATCTGGCGGTCAACAGCAGTGGGATATTATTTGCGGCTGCGCGTACCAGCTCTATACAAACAAATTGTAACAGGGGCGGCATATTACGGTCTACCGATGGTGGTGTCTCCTGGCAGCAGGGAGTAGGAAGTGCTGCCACTATTAACTGTACAGACGCATTGAATTTTTACGGTGCGGATCTGGAAATTGCTACTAACGGGGATATATATGCCACTACAGGCTTCAATAACACAGCTGTTGGAAGACAGGGTAAGATCTGGCGATCGACTGCGGCCAATGCTGGAGCACCGGGCACTTGGGTAGACATAACCCCCGCTGGCACTTGGGAGCGAATTGATATAGCTTGTGCGCCCAGCGATGCTAACATACTGTATGCCCTATTTGTAGTAGATAAAAAGATTGGTGCTATAAAACGGTCGGTGAACGCGGGAGTAAGCTGGCAAGACCTACCGTTGCCTAGTTGGTGTGATGACGGGGAAACAAAGACTGATTTTACGCGTGGGCAGGCCTGGTACGATCTCATTGTACAGGTTGATCCCACCAATGCCAATAATGTTTATATCGGTGGGATTGATTTGTTTAAATCAACTAACGGAGGAACTACGTGGACGCAGATAACGCAATGGGCTGATGGCTGTAGTACTTTGCCGGTAGTACACGCCGATCAGCATAATTTGCTTTTCTTCCCAAATACCGGAACAGAGCTCATAGCATCCAATGATGGCGGTATTTATTATGGTACCAATGCCGGCGCCAATTGGGTGTCTCGCAATACCAATTACAATGTCACTCAGTTCTACTCAGTAGATATACATCCAACAACTGCCAATTACTTTCTTGGAGGTGCACAGGATCATGGTACCATGCGACTCACCTCGGCAGGTGTAGGAACAGCCTTTCGTATAGCCGGAGGTGATGGGGGCTATGCTCATATTGATCAGGACAACAATGGCCGCTTACAGGTAGGTGCCTTTACTACCAACAGCTATTTTTATTCAAGAGATGGAGGAGCCAATTGGGATCGGGTGAGTGGAGGAAATGAAGATGGGCAGTTTGTTAATCCTACCGACTTTGATGATGCACTGGATCGACTTTATACTGGCAATGCCGCTGGTAAAATGGGTATTGTAACCAACTTAAATAGCACCAGTACGCCAGCGTTTAATGATGTGACCTTGACTGGTTTAGGGACAAAAGAAATATCGGCCATTCGTGTTGACCCAACAGTTACAACGGGCGGGGAGGCATGGATAGCAGGAATCAATGGCGTACCGGCACTTTATAAAGTAACCGGTTTGAATACGTTGACGCCAACTTTGGGTACGGCCCGTTCGCTACCTGTAGCAGCAGGTGCTTATGTTTCATCTATAGATATTGACCCAGCCAACGCCAGCCATTTACTGGTAACCGTATCCAATTATGGCGTTGTAAGTGTCTTGGAAAGTACAAATGGTGGTGCCTCATTCAATAACATTGAAGGTAATTTGCCAGATATGCCTGTACGTTGGGGTATGATCGTTCCTGCTACCGTGAGTGTAAATGGGAATGACCTGGGCGGAATACTAATAGGAACCGAACTAGGCGTATGGTATACACCTAAAACAGCAGGTACCAGTACAGCTTGGGTGCCGCAGAGTAATAACCTGCCCAATACACGAATCGATATGCTGCGCTTGCGGACTTCCGACCTATTGCTGGTAGCGGCCACTCATGGTAGAGGTCTTTATACCACTAACCTGGCCTCCTCCACTACTGGAATAGATCAGCAACCCAATACAGCAGGCTTTATACAATATATTTCTGCCAACCAGCAGCAACTACTCATTAAAGTGGGTGGACTTACAACGGCCAAAATTGAAATGCGGATCTATAATGCGGAAGGCCAATTGGTGCTTACTAAAAAAGATCGCTATGTAGATCAGCATATTGGTACCGTGCAGTTCCCTAAAGGGGTATATATTCTTAAAGTATTTGGTAATAATGGAGAAAAGTACTCCGAGCGGTTTAGGTTGTAGTAATAATGGGATTAAGAATAAGCTTCAATAGGACTTCATTTTTTTAATAGACTTGCGTTTTTAGCATTACTAATAGTTTTAGATTTTTACCTTTGCACCCTTCATGAGTGTCCAGGATTTGCTGAAAACCTATCAACAATCGCCCCGCCTTTTTCAGTTGGCGGACCGGCTTTCTTTTGCCCAGCCTGAAAAAATCTATTTAAAAAACCTGCGGGGTAGTGCATCACAGTTTATTGCAGCAGGTGCATTTATGCATCCCTCTTGCAGTCAGTTGAATCATGTGTTCATTTGTAATGATGCTGAGGATGCGGCGTATTTTCATAATACGCTGGAAAACCTTACGCAGGCACTGAATATCTTTTACTTCCCGTCTTCTTTTAAGAACCGAAAAAACTATCGGTTGCTAAATTCGTCGCACGTGATGCTGCGGACAGAGGCTTTGACCAGGTTTGCAGCAGGAGCCGGAAATCGAGTAGGGGCATTGGTAACTTACCCAGAAGCGGTGTTTGAAAAAGTGGTGATTTCCAAAGCGATCTCTGAAAACATCATCTACATAAAATCAGGTGATGTACTGGATACCGATAGGCTGTATGAAAAACTGGTGAATTATGGTTTTGAGCGTACTGATTTTGTATATCAGCCTGGACAGTTTGCTGTGCGGGGTGGTATAGTAGATATTTACTCTTTTGGTAACGATAAGCCTTATCGCATTGAGCTTTTTGGTAATGATGTAGACTCAATTCGTATTGTTGACCCAGAGACACAATTAAGTGAGCGGCGTTTGCTACAGGTAAGTATCATTCCCAATGTGGAAACGCAATTGGAAGAAGCGGGTAAAGTGTCTTTGTTGGATTTCTTACCGGAGAATACTATTGTGTGGTTACAAGATGAGGAGTTGACACGCGAGCGCCTTTTAACGGGCGCAGAGGACGTGCAGCAGTTCCTGCAAATGATAGCAGAGCGACCACCACAAGCGGAAGAAGATGATCAGTTAGAAAAGCGGACAGTAACCTTAGATGACTTCGTCACTGCTGATACCTTCTTTGAGCAACTGGCCAATCGGCACACGCTGTATTTTGGACATGAGCGCCCTTCTCAGTTTCATTTTGAAATAGCGTTCAATACAAAGGAGCAACCGTCTTTTAACAGACAGTTTGATTTGCTGATCAAGGACCTTAAAAGCTGGGAGGCAAAAGGATTTACACTCAATCTGTTTGCTGAAAATCCTAAGCAATTAGAACGCCTGTATAGCATATTTAAAGACCTAAATCAGGAAATTAACTTCACTCCACTGGCAACCTCTATTCATGAAGGTTTTATTGATGAAGATCTCAAGCTGATCTTTTATACCGATCACCAGATTTTCCAGCGTTATCACAAATACAAGGTCAAGCAAGCTTATAATAAGAATAAGGCGCTTACCCTACGTTCATTACGTGAACTACAGCCTGGTGATTTTGTGACGCATATAGATCATGGAGTGGGCGTATATAGTGGACTGCAGAAAATAGAAGTGAATGGCAAGCTACAAGAAGCGGTTCGCATCATTTATAAAGACAGCGATATATTGTACGTCAATATCAATTCGCTGCACAAGATTGCTAAGTACACTGGCAAGGAAGGAACCGTACCAAAGGTCAATAAACTGGGTAGTGATGTATGGTCCAAGCTGAAAGAAAAGACCAAAACAAAGGTTAAAGAGATTGCCTTTGATTTGATCAAGCTATATGCCCAGCGGAAAGCGCAACAAGGATTTCAGCATACGCCCGACAATTACATGCAAACGGAATTGGAGGCCTCATTTATCTATGAGGATACACCCGATCAAAGCAAGGCTACTGCCGATGTAAAGAAGGATATGGAAGCACCATCGCCAATGGACCGATTGGTTTGCGGTGATGTAGGCTTTGGAAAAACAGAGATCGCTATCCGGGCAGCTTTTAAAACCTGTGTTGATGGCAAGCAGGCGGCCATCATGGTGCCCACGACGATATTGGCCTTTCAGCATTATAAAACATTACGTGAGCGCTTGAAGGACTTCCCTGTAACGGTAGATTATGTTAACCGTTTTAAAACGGCTAAAGAAAAGAAAGAAACGCTGAAGAAACTGGAAGAGGGGAAGATTGATATCATTGTTGGAACCCACGCACTGCTGGGTAAAGAAGTGAAGTTTAGAGATCTTGGGTTGATGATCATTGACGAAGAACAGAAGTTTGGCGTAGGGCATAAGGAAAAACTTAAAACGCTAAAGACCAATATTGACTGTTTAACACTGACGGCGACGCCAATTCCCCGGACCTTACAGTTTAGCCTGATGGGGGCTCGTGACCTTTCTATTATCAATACCCCGCCACCTAACCGTCAGCCCATACAGACTGAAGTGCGTGTATACCAGGAAGACTTTGTGCGGGATGCTATCTATTTTGAAACGGAGCGGGGCGGCCAGGTATTCTTTATTCATAACCGCATACAAGGACTAGCAGAAATGGCTGGTATCCTGCAAGGGCTTTGTCCTGATCTAAGTATTGGTTGGGCGCATGGTCAGCTGGAAGGGCATGAATTGGAAGAGCGCATATTAGACTTTATCGATAAGAAGTATGATGTATTAGTTTGTACCAATATCGTAGAAAGTGGAGTGGATATTCCTAACGTCAATACCATTGTTGTTAACAACGCTCACCAGTTTGGCCTAAGTGATCTGCACCAGTTGCGTGGCCGTGTAGGACGAAGCAATAAAAAAGCATTTTGTTATCTCTTGGCACCGCCTATGAGTACCCTGCCAACAGATTCCCGTAAGCGCTTACAAACCTTAGAGCAGCATAGCGATCTAGGCAGTGGTTTCCAGATCGCCATGCGAGACCTGGATATTCGTGGTGCCGGTAATATGTTGGGAGGCGAACAGAGCGGCTTTATGGCAGAAATAGGCTTTGAGATGTACCAGAAGATCCTGGAAGAAGCCATTAAAGAACTTAAACGCACTCAGTTTAAAGAGCTTTTCAAAGAAGAAATCTCCAAACAGGATGACTTTGTTGCAGATTGTACCATTGACACGGATCTGGAGATTTTGATTCCGGATTCATATGTAGAAAACATCACAGAGCGATTATCGCTGTATTCGCGGCTGGATAACTGCGATAACGATGAGGAATTGGAGCAGATGGAGACCGAATTTGTAGATCGCTTTGGACCTATCCCCCCTCAGGTTCAAGACCTGTTTATTACCGTTCGTTGCCGTAAAATGGCTGTAGCCTTAGGTTTTGAAAAACTGATGTTGAAGGATAATATATTAAAATGTTACTTCATTAATAGACCAGACTCACCGTATTTTGAATCGGCGTTGTTCAATAATATCTTAGATTATTTACAAACCGGAACCAACAAAGCCCGTTTAAAACAGGTAGGCAAACTGTTTATGTTGGTGGTAGAACCGGCAAATAGTATGCAGGATATATTCTCATTCTTACAGCGTATGCATATGGCTGTTGTAAAATAGTTGCAAACGGGCGATTCTTTTGGCCTTTCCTGATTTTAAAGCCGTTTGCTTTTTACTATTTTTATAGTATAATATCGCTATGATGCTTCGCCAATACTTTCTGCTAACAGTACTTTTAGGGTTAAGTGGATTTGCGTTTGCCCAGAAAGAGAAAAAGGCCATTCGTTTAAAGAGTGGAGTCGTTTATGCAGCTCCTAATATTATTACTGATTCCATAGAGCAGTTTAATAAAAAAGCCTTTCATAAGGAAAAAGCCTTTGCCATTCTTCAATTTGAAACAATTCCAAACGAAGAAGTAAAGCAACAACTAGCTAAGAACGGCGTAGCCCTATTGGATTATATTCCCGACAATGCGTATACCGTAAGTATTACAAAGAAACTTAATAAAGAAGTATTACAGCGGGTAAAAGCAAGTGCTATATGGGTGCCTACACCACAGCAAAAGATGCATCCATCTTTAGCGCAGTTCTCCCAAACGGTAGGTGCTAGATCTAAAGGGTTAGTTACCATTCAGATTCGTTTCCCTCAATCATTTACAGCAGCCGAAGTTTTAGATGCTCTGTTTACACAGAAGTATAATGTTATCCGAAAAGATTTAGTGGCTTATCATATACTAAGTGTGCAGATACCTGCCAACCAGGTATCGGAGCTGGCGGCATTGCCATTTGTAGAATACTTGCAAGAAGAATCATTGCAAGCAATTCCTCTGAATGGGAACAGCCGGCGTATTTCAAATGCTACGATTTTAAATGCCTCTCTGGCAAATGGGGGAAAGAATTTAAATGGAGCAGGCGTAGTGATCGGGCACGGCGATGATGGCAACTCTCAAGGACATGTTGACTATACAGACCGGGTTATCAGTAAAACAACAACAATAGGAGGTGGACACAGCACTTATGTCGCTGGAAACTTGGCCGGCGCAGGTATATGGAACGAGTTGTATAGAGGCTACGCTTCCAAGGCTAAAATGATCAGTACCCTTTATACGGATATCTGGTGGAATGCAGCAACCTATGTACAGGATTATGGTATGGTGTTGACCAACAATTCTTATCAGATTGTGCCACAAACATGTGATGCCAGTGGTGTATATGACGGATATTCTGCATTGATAGATCAACAAGCTTTTGTGTTTCCTTCTTTACAACAAGTGTTTGCATCTGGTAATCACGGAGGATTAACTTGTAGCCCTTATGCCGCTTCAGGGTTTGGAACTATAGCCGGTTCTTTACAATGTGCTAAAAATGCTATTACAGTTGGAAATATAAATAGTGCCGGTATCATCTCCGGTGGTTCTAGTAGAGGCCCTGTACGTGATGGAAGAATCAAGCCTGAGTTGGTAACCCTTGGCGTAGCGGTAACATCTACATCAGCAGCTGGCGGGTATTTGACTGAAAATGGAACGAGTATTTCTGCCCCAGCCGTTACAGGTGGCGCTGCGCTAATGTATGAGAAGTACCGTCAGCTAAACAGCAATGCAAACCCATCAAGCGCTTTAATTAAAGCATTATTGTGTAATGGAGCGACAGACAGGGGTACTCCTGGTCCTGATTATGTATATGGTTTTGGCAGTATGAACTTACTGAGAAGTGTTGATATGCTTGAAAAAGGACGTTTTATTGCTGGAAGTATAAGCAATGGTGGTAGTCAAACAACCACGATATCTGTTCCGGCAAATACAGCCAGGCTAAAAGTGATGATCTATTGGAACGATCCTGCGGCATCACCTCTATCAGCTTCAGCGTTAGTGCATGATCTTGATTTAGAGGTAACTGATCCATCGTCTACTAAAGTTTTACCATTAGTATTGGACCCTTCTCCTGCCAATGTTCAAAACCCAAGTACCAATGGTGCGGACCATAGGAATAATATTGAACAAGTAGTCATTAATAATCCTACAGGCGGCACATATACTTTTACAGTAAAGGGAACTTCCGTAACACAAAACCCTACTCAGGATTATTATATTGTTTATGATATTATTCCAAACTCATTGGCATTAACCTTTCCTGTTGGTGGAGAGGGGTTAATACCAGGACAAGTAACACCCATCCAGTGGGAGTCTTATGGTGATCCTGTTAATTCCTTTACCCTAGAGTATTCGATAGATGGCGGTACTACCTGGACAACTATTGATAATGCTATTAGTGCTACTGCAGATAATTATACATGGACTGTGCCTGCCATTGCAACAGAAAAAGCACGGATTCGGGTAACTAAAAATGGTACTTCTCTAAATAGTACCAGTAATGCTTTTGCAATTATTGGTCAGCCCACTATAAGCTTGTCGGCTACGCAATGTCCTTCTTATATAGCCGTTCAATGGGGCGCAGTAGCAAATGCTAGCGATTATGAAATTATTAGGTTAAAAGGTGGTGAAATGGTATCTGTGGGTACCACTACCGGCACGTCCTATACAATCAGTAGTTTATCACCGGACAGTGTTTATTGGGTATCTGTGCGGGCTAGAGTAAATGGCGCTCCAGGTTTGCGGTCAGTTGCGATTTCCCGCCAGCCGAATACAGGAACTTGTACGGGTACCATTTCGGATAATGATTTAAAGCTAGACGCGATACTGACTCCAACTTCCGGACGAAAAGCTACTTCATCGGCTTTAACGTCTACTACCCCTATTAAAGTGCGCGTGCGAAACCTGGATGATGTTGCAATTAGTAACTTTTCTGTCAAATATTCAATTGATGGCGGTAGTACATGGGTAACGGAAGCCGTTACTGCAACTATTCCTGCTCAAGGCACCTATGAATATACATTCGCTGCTACTGCTAATCTTGCTGCAATAGGAAACTACAATTTTGTGGCAGCTGTTGTTAATAATACAACTGATCCGATTGCTGAAAACAATACACTTTCGTATACTATAAAACACCTGGATAATCCACCAGTGAATCTTGCAACTGATTTGGTTGATGATTTTGAAGCAGCTGTTGTTAGCGATTATCGTACCGATACAATTGGCCTTTCTGGTATTGACCGCTATGATTTTATGCATAGTTCAATCGACGGTCGGCTGCGCACGTTTGTAAATACAGGAATTGCTGCATCGGGGACAAAAGCAATAACCTTAGATGCTGATCGTGCATTGGCAGCGCCCGGTAATACCAACTATTTAATAGGTACCTATAACCTCGCCTCTTATACGACTGCCGATGATATCCGGCTGAGTTTTAAATATAATCAGCATGGGCAAACAGCTGATGCTGCTAACAAGGTATGGATACGAGGCAATGATAATAGTGCTACGCCATGGATTGAAGTCTATGACTTATATAGTAATCAAAACGTACCTGGCACTTATAAAAATGTAACCAGTATTGAATTGTCTTCTTTGTTACAAACAAATGGGCAGACGTTTAGTTCAAGTTTCCAAATTCGTTGGGGGCAAGCGGGGCAGAATCAGGCAGCTAATAAGGAAAGTGGCGCGGGCTACACTTTTGATGATATAAAAATATACCGCGTTCAAAACGATATGCAACTAGTAAGTATTAATGGTTTCGCTCCTATTAGTTGTGCATTGTCTACAGCCACTCCAATTACGGTTTCTGTACGCAACACGATGAATGCAACGTTAACAAACATTCCAATAAAGTACCGTGTAAATGGTGGTGCGTGGGTAAGTGAGACCATGGCTTCGGTGGCCGGTAAAACTACCGTGTCTTATACATTCGCTGCAACAGCTAACCTAAGTGCCGTAGGGGCTTATACTATTGAGGCAGTTGTGGATTTGAGTGGCGATAGCTTTGCTGATAATAACAGCGCGCAGGTGTCTTTCCTAAATGAGGAGCTCATTACTACTTATCCATACCTGCAGGATTTTGAAACCGATAATGGCAACTGGTACTCCACCGGTACAAATAACTCCTGGGCTTGGGGTGCACCGGCTTCTGTAAATATTAATCGCGCGGCTAGTGGATCAAAAGCCTGGAAAACCAATTTAAGCGGTAATTATAATGATGGAGAGTTGTCTTTCTTGTATTCTCCCTGTTTTAACATCGCAGGAATGACTACGCCTATGCTTAGCTTCAGCGTAGCTATGGATATAGAAAATTGTGGTACAACTACTTGCGATGCTGCAAGAGTTGAATATTCTGTAGACGGAACTACCTGGAATATTTTAGGTACAGCTGGATCTGGAACAAACTGGTATAATAGAGGTACTCCTCAGCAATTTTGGAGTACAGAAGATCCAGCCTTACGGCGGTGGCATGTAGCAAGTATTCCATTGCCAACAGGAATCAATCGTTTACGCCTGCGGTTTGTTTTTGCATCAGATGGGGGACTTACTAAGGAAGGTCTTGCTGTTGATGACATTCATATATACGACCGGTCCATGGGAATTTATAATGGACCTACGATGGCTACCTCAGTACAACAAACCATTAGCGGTGGTTCAAGTTGGATTGATTTTCAGCAAAGCGGTGCATTAGTGGCATCTGTGCAACCAAATAATCAAAATTTGGGAGCTACAGATGTGCAAGCTTATATTAATTCTGGAGCTGTTCGAAATATCAATAACCAATATTATGCAAATAGGAATATAACTGTTAAGCCATCAAACACGGCTCCAGGTAGTCCAGTTAAAGTGCGCTTTTATTTTACTGATGCTGAAGCGCAAGCATTAATAACAGCTACAGGATGTGCTACGTGCTCCGCACCAGCAAGCCCATATCAATTAGGCGTATCTAAGATGAGCCATTCTAACAAGGCTCTAGAGAATGGTACTGTGGTGGATGATGGAGGTGGTATTTGGTCATTTATACCACCAACAGACCTGAGAATTGTACCTTTTGATATTGGTTACTATGCAGAGTTTGAAGTGAATAGTTTTTCTGAATTTTGGCTTAATTCAGGCGGACTTGATGCTGCTACACCGTTGCCTATTAACTTAATAAGTTTTACAGGGCAACGCAATGGTGAAAATGCCTTATTGAGATGGACTGTAACTGAATCCAATATTTCGAAATATGAAATAGAAGCTTCCCAAGGAGCGACAAATCAGTTTATTAAAATAGGAGAAGTGGTAAGTCAGGGAAGTAACACCTCTTTGCATGAATATAACTTCACTGATGTAGAACCCAATAAGCTAGGTATTCGATATTATCGCCTGAAGATTATTGAAGAGGATGGCACTTTTTCTTATTCACCCATTCGCTCCATAATTTTTGCCAATCCAGTTACCTGGATGGTTTATCCAAATCCTTCAAACGGTAAGTTTTATTTAACCTATCAGCTTAATTCTGTTGAAAAGTTAGAGGCACAGGTATTTGATGCCAAAGGCAGGTTAGTACAGCAATACAAAAAAGAAGGAAACGGCGGCTGGCAAAAGCTTGCTATTGATCTATCTTCAGCTTCCTTCCCTTCTGGAGTTTACTTATTACGGGTAACAACAGGCGATAAGCTGCAATCGTTTAAACTAAATAAACAATGATAAAAAGAAAAGGTGCAGATTAACTGCACCTTTTCTTTTATTTAAAATGTATAATTTACCATCCTTGTTTGGCAATACCAGCTTTAATTGCTGCTAAGGCTTTCTCTTCATTACATAAGGTAGTTAACTTGTTTCCTTTGCCATCGTGTCCTTGCACCATATATGCCCCTTTTGCAGTTTTTGTTACAACGGCATCTTGAATGGGAACACCCTTTTCTTTGGTTTTAACATTATACGCTGTTAGTTGAATGTCTGCCATATTGCTAAGTTTTGTGGTTAGTAAAGATTAAATCTACACTTTTTTGGCAAAACAAAGGCCAGAAATGGCTCTGTTCAGTCTGATTCAGGCTGAGCTTAAATAAATTAAGAATTAATTTTTGGGCTTTAATATAGACTCAATCTGCTCTAGCTCTGCATTACTGAATTCTAGGTTATGTAAGCAGCCTATAGAATCAAGCACTTGCTCAGGCTTACTAGCTCCAATTAAAACAGAGGTTATTCGTTGATCTTTTAGTACCCATGCCAAAGCCATTTGTGCCAAAGATTGCCCACGTTGTTGCGCTAAGTGATTAAGGTTCTGTATTTGACTAAGTACTTGTGGTGTAATACCTGTAGCTTCCAGCGCACCATTTCCGCGATTACTGGCGGCTCTTGAATCTGTTGGAATTCCATTTAGGTATTTATCCGTTAAAAGCCCCTGCGCTAAAGAGGAAAAGGTTATACACCCTACACCGTTTTGCTCTAATACATCTGTTAACCCCTCTTCAATCCATCGAACTAATAGTGAATATTTAGGCTGGTGGATAAGCAGGGGAGTACCTAAGGAACGCAGCATATCAACTGCCTTCTTAGTTTCCTCTGGACTGTAACTTGAAATGCCTATATATAAGGCCTTTCCTTGGCGAACGATTTGATCCAAGGCTCTCATTGTTTCTTCAAGAGGAGTAGCCGGATCTGGCCGGTGGTGATAAAAAATATCAACATATTCTACCCCCATTCGCTTTAGGCTTTGGTCAAGGCTGGCAACTAAATATTTCTTGGAGCCCAGATCGCCGTAGGGGCCTGGCCACATGGGCCATCCTGCCTTTGTAGAGATAATCAGCTCATCTCTGTAGGGCCGAAGATCTTGCTTTAAGATTTTACCAAACGTTTCTTCTGCACCACCAGGCGGTGGACCATAATTATTAGCAAGGTCAAAATGGGTAATACCGCAGTCAAAAGCTGTATGAATAATGCTTCGACAATTTTCATATGAGTCAGTACTGCCGAAGTTGTGCCATAGGCCTAGTGAAAGTGCTGGCAATAGTAAACCGCTGTTGCCACAGCGGCGATATTCCATAGAGGCGTAACGTGCAGGAGAAGGCTGATACGTCATTAGAGTAAATAAGTTTTATTAAAAGTAACAAAGAGTGCTTTCTTGATTCAGAAACTTAATGGTTTTGCTATGAAATATTTTGGAAAAACTGTTCTTTAGCAGCAAACTTTTATAATATGGATCGCTCATATTTAGGTCATTCAGAAAATACAATTCAGCCTGTTAGTGATAATGAGCGAATGTTAGGCGTACTTTCTCATGCTCTTACATTAATAGCCAGTTTCGTTGCGCCGCTAATTATTTATATACTTAAGAAAGACGAGTCAATGTTTGTAAGAGAACATGCAAAAGAATCGTTGAACTTTCAGCTAACGTTAATGCTCGCTTATTTCATTGGGTTCATACTCATCTTTGTGGTTATTGGAATTATCCTTTTACCCTTGATTGGTATTGTCCAGTTGGTGTTAGTAGTAATTGCTACCATCAATGCCGCTGATAATAAACTCTACCGTTATCCATTTTGTATCCGGTTTATTAATTAGACATTGGTGAATAGGCACATTAGTCTGTGGGCGGGAGTTTATAATCAAAAGGTAACATCGTTGCCATTTTCTCAGACCATGCCCAAAAACCGCTATTCATTAGGTCGGCTGGATTGTAATAGGCTCCGTTTGCTTCAATGGCAATAAGATCATTATTGAGTAAAGTGATTTGTGATACCATAGCTTTTCCGGCATCTGGAAATAGCTTTTGATATTCGACGGGCGCCTCCTTCTTTTTATAAACAATTAAAAGATAGTCGGTAAATGAAAGGCCGGCGGTTATACTATCAATTGCAAAAGCAACACTATCTCCAATCAATGGTGTCTTGCTAATAACATCAAAACCGTCTGCTTGTCGCATTACGGTACTGTAATAATGGGAGCTATCTGGATTTGTAGAAATGCCATTTATTTTTAAAGTAGTGTTACCCGATTGAGTGCTTTGTGTGGCTTTTTTATAGAGCTCCTTTACACGTTGTTTCTCTGCGTTGGTTACTTTTTTTAAATGATTCATGGTAAATCCTTCCTCTACAACTGTGTTGCGGTATATACTGCGCATAAAATGTAGTGCAGAACCTTCGTATGCTTCTTTCCTGTTTCTGGCCCATCTCTTTTCCCTTGCTGCGCCACCTTTCATGGGCTCAAAAAAGGGATAGCCCTGGTAAAAAATAAACCGCTCTTTAAACTGGTAGGTAAAGTTTTCTAGTTGATACCGGATAGTATAACCTAATGCCTTATTTTCAATGATTAAGGGCTCAAGTGCAATAGCAGTGAGCACATTATCCTTTTTGGAATGCCGGAACTTAATAACATTAGTATTTTTAATAAGGCAGTTGTTAGCAAATGAAGATGTTCCTATAAAGCTCTCCAGAAAAAGACGTCCCCATTGTTCCCAGCCATCTTTTATAAAAGGTTCTACAACTACTGTTTCCAGCGCCTTTACCTTGGGTTGAAGTTTAATGGTAAGAGGTAAGGCTATTTCATTTGCTGAGATCGTTTGATTGTGCGTTTCAAAGCCAATTGAAGAAACAATCAAATCAAATTTGCCAGATGGCATCGTTAGTTCGAAATACCCTTGCCCATTGGTAGTGGTACCAACCGATGTGTTGTTCAGAAAAACACTGGCTGCAGGAACGGGCTTATTTGTTTCTTGTTCAACTACAACTCCTTTTAGAACAGTTTGTGCATAAGAGCTATAGGAGAGGGATACGAATAACAGTAAAAATAGATATTTCATATCGCGGGTTCGATAGTAGAAAATTATGCTTTTAAAGGAAGATGAGGAAATTGAAGAATTGTAAGAATTAAAAAAGGTTGCCGAAAGGCAACCTTAAACTTTTATTATATCAAAACACATTAAACGTCGATACGTGCATACTTCGCATGACTTTCAATGAAGTCACGACGAGGCGCAACTTCATCGCCCATCAACATAGAGAAGATGCGATCTGCTTCTGCAGCACTTTCTATTGTGATTTGTTTCAATGTACGTGTAGCAGGATTCATTGTTGTGTCCCATAATTGCTCCGCGTTCATTTCTCCCAAACCTTTGTATCGCTGAATATTTACGCTATCAGGATTAGCTCCACCTAATCTTTCAACGGTTTGCTTACGCTGTTCTTCGTTGTATGCATAGGCTTGCTCTTTTCCTTTTTTTACCAAGTATAAAGGTGGTTGAGCAATATAGACATATCCTTGTTCCACCATTTCCTTCATATAGCGGTAAATAAAGGTTAGAATCAAGGTTGCAATGTGGCTTCCATCCACATCGGCATCGGTCATGATAATGAGCTTGTGATAACGAAGCTTGGCTAAGTTCAGCGCTTTAGGATCGTCTGGAGTACCAACAGTTACACCAAGGGCCGTATACATGTTGCGAATCTCCTCGTTCTCGTATATCTTATGCTCCATAGCTTTTTCTACGTTCAGGATTTTACCACGTAGCGGCAAGATCGCCTGGAAGCTACGGTCGCGGCCTTGTTTGGCTGTTCCACCCGCCGAGTCACCCTCTACCAGGTATAGCTCACATTTTTCAGCATCACGTTCAGAGCAGTCGGCCAGTTTACCGGGTAAACCACCTCCGCTTAATACAGACTTACGCTGTACCAGCTCGCGGGCTTTACGTGCTGCGGCTCTGGCTTGTGCTGCCAAAATCACTTTATTGATAATGTTCTTGGCTTCCTTTGGATTTTCTTCCAGGTAAATTTCAAGCGCTCTTGAAACCGTACTATCTACTACGCCAGCTACTTCACTATTACCCAGTTTAGTCTTTGTCTGTCCTTCAAACTGAGGTTCTGGAACTTTTACAGAGATAATGGCACTCAGGCCTTCGCGGAAGTCATCACCTTCAATAGTAACCTTGGCCTTTTCAAAAAGGTTTTGCTTATCACCATAGGATTTGAACACACGTGTCAATGCACGGCGGAAGCCCGCTACGTGTGTACCTCCTTCAATGGTGTTGATATTGTTTACATAAGAGTAGATATGTTCATTATAACTATCATTATAGATAGTGGCTACTTCTACAGTTACGTTTGTTTTCTCATCACGTCCTTCTACATAAACTACATTAGGAATCAGTGATGTGCGGCCGGCATTCTTATCCAGCATTTCCACAAACTCAGTTATACCGCCTTCGCTGTAAAAGACCTGTGAATAGGTCATGCCGCTCTCTTCGTCCTTTTCACGAAGGTCATTCAATATAATGCGAATACCCCTGTTCAGGAAAGCTAGCTCACGCAAACGTCCTTCCAGGATATCTTTGGTATAAACAGTTGTAGTAAATATCGTTTCGTCTGGCCAGAAGTGTACGGTAGTACCAGTAGTTTCAGCTTCACCAATGATGCGCACAGGATACTGGGGAGCACCAATTCTATATTCTTGTTCAAAGATCTTTCCTTCACGACGTACGGTTACATGAAGCTTTGTACTTAAAGCGTTCACGCAACTTACACCCACACCGTGCAAACCACCGGATACTTTATAACTGCCTTTGTCAAATTTACCACCGGCGTGAAGTACTGTCAGTACTACTTCCAGTGCAGAGCGGCCTTCTTTGGCATGAATACCTGTTGGGATACCACGGCCATCGTCTTCAACAGAGATGGAGTTGTCTTCATGAATAGAGACTGTAATGTTCTTACAGTGTCCAGCCAAGGCTTCATCAATAGAGTTATCTACTACCTCATACACTAGGTGGTGTAAACCTTTTACCCCAATGTCGCCTATGTACATCGCCGGACGTTTACGTACGGCTTCCAAACCTTCTAATACCTGAATGCTATCCGCACCATAAGAGGGCTGAACGGCTGGGGTGGGAGTAGCTGTTGCTGTATCTAAAATATCGCTCATTTTATACGGAAATTTAAGCACCGGATAGGTGCAGGTCCATTCTGGCAAATATACCAAATAAGGGGTGTTTAGCCAAAGCAGAAGACGTTAAAATAGAACCCTTTAGCCCCCTTTTTACCCACTAGTTTTTCACGTTTTATAGAAATGCAATAATCGAGGTTGCAGATGGCCTCTTTTAGACAGGATAAGCCTTAACGGGCCAGCCTATGCTAGCTCTATTTTCTTTCATTTTTCCCCCTTGCAATAAAGTGCCTGCATAGCAAAACGGTATTCTCCATTTGTTAGGTAGGAAGATAAGGCCTTATGTAATAGCTCTCTGACTCTTTCTTTAGCCTCTCCTCGTTCTGCTAAGTAGGTGGTTAGGGGAGAGCCTTCCAAGCTGCCTATAACTACATCCTCCACTTTAGAGGCTACCGTAGTTATTTGTGCGGGTATGATTTCTATATTCTGGAATCCTGCCTCTCGCAGCGACAATGTGATTTCATCCTTATCAAAATACGAATAAGGCCCTTTTTGGGAAAAGACAGGCGCGTCTTCAGGAAAAACAGTTTGAAGAACTTTTTGTGTTTCGAATGATACCGTATTAGTAGCCGGATCATCCCAAGTTAGAAAAAGGAAAGTGCCGTTGGGCTGTAACACTCGTAAAGCTTCTTTAAAGGCTTTTAGCTTATCGGGAAAGAACATTACCCCAAACTGACAAACAACAAGGTCAAAAGTGTTATCCTCATATGGTAACACCTGTGCATCCGTTACCTGCCAGTGCAGGCGGTTATCCTGAATTTTTTCTTTAGCCACTGCTAGCATTTCTTCCTTGAGGTCAGTTGCATAAAGTGCCCCATCTGTATCCAAAAGCTGCAGCAAATGACGGGTAAGGCGGCCTGTACCGCAGGCAAGCTCTAATAGGGTATGCATTTTTAAGGTCTGCCACCGCTTTACAAAATCTAGGGCATAGGGCTCAAAGAAAAGCGGCCCTAAATAGTGATCATAATTGGCAGGCACAGAGCCTTGGGAGATGCTGGGAGAAGCCATAAATAGGTTTTAATAATAATCATTATTACTAATCTGTGGTTCTCTTATAGGGGAGTTATAGGGACTTACAGTAGATAATATCCCCTGTAAGTCCAGTAAGAGCTCAATATACATTCATTTCTAGCTCACAAAGGGTACATTAATGATTCATAGTGGACTAGAATTGAATATTGAAATTTGGGATATCGTATTTTGAGTTTCTTCTATCGAATTCCCTACAGGCTGTTCACTTTTTCTGTCAGCAACTGCTTTACGATACTTTCCAACTCCTGGATTCTTTTTTCCAGAGTAGGGAGGTTGCGGAATACAGCCTGGCTACGTAAAGCGCTGGTGTACTCAGCAGCTGGTGAGCCGGTAACCGATGTATATGGATCTTTTAAGGATTTACTAACACCACTCTGCGCGTTGATTTTAGAGCCATCAGCAATCTGGATATGACCGACTAAGCCGGCTTGACCGCCAATCATTACCTGGTTGCCGATCTTGGTAGAGCCCGATACACCCGCCTGGGCTGCAATTACGGTACTGTTTCCAATTTCCACGTTGTGGGCAATCTGAATCAGGTTGTCCAGTTTTGCGCCGGCTTTAATAATGGTAGAGCCCATGGTAGCACGGTCTATAGTAGTGTTGGCACCAATCTCTACATTGTTTTCAATCACAACATTACCAATCTGGGGTACTTTTTTAAAACTTCCATCGGCCTGGGGGGCAAAGCCAAAGCCATCTCCTCCGACTACAGTACCGGCATGAATTACAATATGGTTGTGTAACACACAATCATGATAAATCTTCACACCCGGATGAATGATACAGTTTTCCCCAATCTGTACGTTGTTGCCAATAAAGCTGCTTGGGAAAATCTTACTGCCGGCGCCTACTTTTACATTTTCACCAATGTAAGAGAAGGCACCAATAAATACTCCGTCAGCAATTTGTGCTGATGGCGCTATATATGAAGGTTGCTGAATACCCTGCATTTGCTGGGTAGCTATTTCCTGGTATTTGCTTAAAAGTAGTGCGAATGCAGAATAAGCATCCGGCACACGTATAAGAGTAGGCTTAACAGCCTGTTTTAGCTCATATGCTTCATTGATAATGGCTATGGAAGCCTGTGTAGTGTATAAATAATCTTCATATTTGGGGTTGGCCAAAAATGTAAGCTGCCCTTCCCGTGCCTCTTCAATCTTGCCAAACGATGATACTGAAGCTTCAGGGTTACCTTCAATCTTTCCATTTATCAGTATCGAAATCTGGGCGGCTGTAAACTGCATATAATAAAGTCAAATTAGTCAATTAGTGTCAAAAATCACCTATCATTCTCAAAGCTATCAAACGAGTAAAGTAGTTACAAAGTATGATGGCTTTGACTTTTATGACTTTTAACGAAGGTAGCAAAGGTAGTACTTTTTGACAGCGGAGGATAGTTGTTGATGGATTAAAGCATTGTCTACCCGCGAAATATCGGTTACTCCTCCTTCTTTAAACAGCACTTTAATATGTTCGTCATAAGGGTTATACATTGTGTTTACCGCTTCGCCTGTAAATACAAAATAGCTAGCCTCTTCTTCGGAAATGTTTAAACGCTGTGCCACATCCGCCTTTAAAGTGGCCACTAACAATGGATCAAAAGGCTCAGGCTGAAAGCGTATCTTCAGCAGTTTTCGCTCCACGAGGCCCTTACACAAGCGTGATAGTACTTTATCCACATGTCCGCACCAATTCTTGATCGTACACATGACATCGGAGTCATCCAATTGGGTAAATTTCTCCAGGTGTTTGATAAAATTGTCTTCTGGTTGGTGTTGCTTTAAAAAGAAGTCCAGGTTTTTGGATGCCATTTCCATCTCTATACCTGCGGCAATTAATTCGTTTGCCCGTTCAATGATCCTTACGAGCATTTTTTCAGCCGCTACCACCGTCTTGTGCAGGTATACCTGCCAGTACATAAGGCGGCGCGCTACCAGGAACTTCTCCACAGAGTAGATGGCTTTTTCTTCAATCATTAATTCGCCATCATGCACCACCAGCATTTTTAAAATGCGATCGTAACCGATTACACCTTCAGATACACCCGTAAAGAATGAGTCGCGAGTGAGGTAGTCCATACGATCCACGTCTAGTTGACCAGAAACAAGTTGGTGTAGAAACTGCTTCGGATAGGTACCGCTAAAAATCTCAATGGCGGTTTGTAGCTGTCCATTCAACTGCTCATTGAGTAATTGAAGAATCAGTACAGAAATATCCTCATGATGCACACCTTTTATCAGCTTGCGTTCTAACGCGTGTGAAAAAGGGCCATGACCTATGTCATGTAGTAAAATAGCGATTTTGGCCCCGATTTCTTCGTCCTTGGTGATTTCTACTCCTTTATTGCGTAGCTCGGTTAATGCTAATCCCATCAGGTGGTAAGCACCCAAAGAGTGATGAAGGCGAGTATGGACAGCCCCCGGATAGACCAGAGATGCAAAGGCCATTTGATGGATACGGCGTAAGCGTTGGTAATAAGGATGAGAAATGATCTCAAAAATCAACGGATGGTCTATTGTTATAAAGCCATAAACCGGGTCATTGATGATTTTACGCACATACGCCATAAACTGCTGAATTAAATCTTAATTTTCAAATATAAGGGGGGATGGGAGAATGTTTACATTTGGAATGCAGATAAGTGAAAGGTGAAACGTCAAAAGTGAAATATGGTTACACTATCAATCCACTATCTATGTTTATTAAGTTAAATCACAAAGATCTAGAAGTTTATAAAACGTCTAGAGAACTAGTTAAAGAGATTTACCATATTTCATTGAAGTTGCCGGCGGAGGAAAAATTAATATGGTTCAGCAAATCAGAAGAGCTGCGTTATCGGTTAAACTTAACTTAGCTGAGGGCGCATCTAGAAAGTCAAGTATTGAAAGAAGTAGGTATCTTGAAATTGCAAGAGGTTCAGTTATAGAAATTGATGCGGCATTGGAAACGGCCGTTGATTTGCATTATCTCAATGCCGGTGAGTTAAATAATACTGGTATATTGTTGAACAGGTGTTTTGCAATGCTATCAAAAATGATAGATTCTAAATAGATTTCACCTTTCACCTTTGACGTTTCACAAAAACAACTAAAAAACATTCCTTACATGGCTTTAGCAAAGATTCTTTGGGTCGATGATGAAATTGAAAGTTTACAATCACAGAAGTTATTTCTGGAGAATAAAGGATATGATGTACAGACACTAACAAATGGCTTTGATGCTATAGACTTTATAAAAGAGAACTTCATTGATGTGGTGCTGATCGATGAGTCCATGCCTGGCATTACAGGTTTGGAAACTTTGGCCAAGATCAAGGAAATCAACGCGCAGATTCCTGTTGTTCTGATCACAAAGAACGAAACAGAGAACCTGATGGATGAAGCGATTGGCAGCCAGATTTCAGACTATCTGATCAAACCAGTTAATCCCAATCAGGTTTGGCTTTCTCTTAAAAAGATCATTGATAATAAACGCTTGGTAGCAGAGCGTACCACTACGGCTTACCAGCAGCAGTTTCGCAACCTGTTTATGGCGCTTAACTCTAATCCCGATTACAATGAGTGGATGGGCATTTATAAAGAACTGATCTACTGGGAGCTGAGTTTACAGAAAAGCGATAGCCCTGAAATGCAGGAAGTTTTTCAAACCCAAAAGAACGAAGCCAATACAGAGTTTTTTAAATTCATTAGCCGCAACTATACAGACTGGTTAAAGGCAAAGTCAGACAACCGCCCCACCATGTCGCATACCCTTATCCGTGATAAAGTAATGCCAACGTTGGAAAAAGGTGTGCCTACATTCTTTGTGCTGATCGATAACCTACGCTTTGACCAATGGAGAGCCATACAGCCACTTTTTGCTGAGAACTTCCGGATTGTAGAAGAAGATACGTTTTATAGTATCCTTCCTACGGCTACTCACTATGCCCGCAACGCCATCTTTGCCGGCATGCTTCCAATAGATATTGAAAAGCGCTTTCCGCAGCAATGGAAAAATGATGATGAGGAAGGTGGCAAAAACCAAAGTGAAGAAGAGTTCTTCCGGGCGCAACTGAAAAGCATGGGAGAAAGTAACCTACGTGTATCCTATACTAAAGTGCTGAACAACCAGGCGGGGTTAGATCTGGTCAATAATATGCACAACCTGCTGTCCAATGATCTGAACGTGATCGTTTACAATTTTGTAGATATGCTCAGTCATGCCCGTACAGAAATGGAAGTACTTAAAGAGTTGGCGGGCGATGAAGTAAGTTATCGTAGTATTACCACTTCCTGGTTTGAGCATTCACCTTTAAACCAGGCTTTAAAGCGTATAGCTGATAAAAACATCAAGATTGTATTGGCTACCGATCATGGCAGTGTGCGGGTAAAAACACCGGCAAAAGTGATTGGTGATAAACAAACTACCACTAATCTGCGCTATAAGCATGGCCGCAATTTGAATTACGATCCTAAAGAAGTGCTGGCTTTCCGTGATCCAAAAGAAGGAGGGCTGCCATCGCCTACCGTAAACTCCTCTTACATATTTGCCGGCGAGGATACGTTTTTATGCTACCCTAATAATTACAACCATTATGTTAACTATTACCGCAATACATTTCAGCATGGTGGTATTAGCTTGGAAGAGATGATTGTTCCGGTAGTACAAATGGTGAGCAAATAAAAATTACTTATTTAAAAATAGTGATAGAACAACACATCCGGCAATGATGGCACCATAAGTAATCAGGCGCTTTTTCACCTGTTCTTTTTTACCTTTCTGCCAATTCAGGTATTGGATAAAACCTGTGCCGGCAAGGATGAAAGCAAGGGATAGGTAATACAGCCAATCGGCCTCTTTACGGGTAAGGACCAAGCCCACAAACGGAATACAGGCAATAAAAATTATTAAACGTAGAAGGGCTTGTTTACGGGCCATTTTGCACAAATTAGTCCCAAAAATAGGGGTTTGTGTCAATGCTATTACCTTTGTATCCTTCTATCGTATCCAATAATGAGTTAAATGTGTTATGTGATTTCAGAATAGGCCATTAGGCTTTTTTGACTCTTTTGATAAATGATGACCCATTTGACTTATAACTAATTTGAGTATGAAGTACACACAAACGACTTTAGACAAGGTTGAAAAAATAGCTGAAGAAATGGGCTACATTGTTCGCTATGAGCGAGGTAGTTTCCAAAGTGGTTTTTGCATATTGGAAGAAAAGAAAGTTGTCGTGCTCAATAAGTTCCTGCAACTTGAAGGACGCATTAATACAATGATCGACCTTTTGCCACAACTGAAAATTGATGCGGATGCCTTAACACCAGATAGCCGAAAGTGGTATGATGATATCATGGGCAAGTTTCATTCATCTAAGGATGAAGAAAATAGTGACAGCTCACCAGCTTAAAAGTTTACAAGTTCACTCTTGAAAGCGTAAATTAACTCGTAAACTTGTGAACAAGCGAACCTGTAAACTTCCCAACCAGTGACTACTCCTCCCTTAACAATTACAATGCTCGGTACAGGCACCAGCACAGGTGTTCCTATGATAGCCTGTCAATGCCCCGTGTGTACGTCTACGGATCACCGTGACAAGCGTTTACGGTCCAGCATTATGGTACAGTCGCCTACTACTACTATTGTGGTAGATACCACGCCCGACTTTCGCTACCAGATGTTAAGGGAAGATGTGCGCCGTCTGGATGCTGTTTTATTTACACACCCACACAAGGATCATATTGCAGGCTTGGATGATGTACGCGCCTTCAATTTCTTTATGGAGCAGGACATGCAGGTCTATGCCAACCAAATGACCATCGATGCTCTTATGCGCGAGTTTGCATATGCATTCGCTGATAAAAAATACCCCGGTGTCCCCAGCCTGGAGTTGAACTCTATTACTTTGGATCCCTTTTTTATTGGCGACATTCCGGTAATTCCTATTATGGTCTGGCACTTAAAAATGCCGGTTTATGGATTTCGCTTTGGCAGCTTTACCTACATAACCGATGCTAATAGGATAGAGGATGCTGAAAAAGAAAAGATCAAAGGCAGTGAAGTAATGGTAGTCAATGCGTTGCGCAAGGAAAAACACATTTCCCATTTTGCTTTAGATGAAGCGGTTGCCCTTTCACAGGAACTGCAACTACCCAAAGCGTATTTTACGCATATCTCACACCAGTTAGGTAAGCACAAGGATGTGGAGAAGCACCTTCCAGAAGGTATCTATTTAGGCTACGATGGCTTAAAGATTCATGTATAATATTGATGGATAGCCAAGGCTATTTTTGTATCTTTAGCGTCATCTCTTGCAGGGCGTTTTCAGCTCTTCTTATTACACTTTCTTTTACTATTTCAATTGGATTTTACCGGTGGCCAGATGGCGTGGTATGGGCTAGGGTACGGGTGAGGTAGGGATGTGGTACGGAGTAGATACGGAGTTACTATGGACCTGATACGGAGTTACTATGAAGTGGATACGGAGTAACCCTGAAGGAGCATAGGAGTGGCTATGAAGGTAGAGGGAAGTGGCAGGCAAGGTAGACCGCGGATGAAGGGGATTTGTCTGAACCGGGATTTGGGGAGATTAGAGGATGGGACGGATGGAATAATGAACAAGGAGCAAGGAATGATGAAGGAAGGAAGAATGAAGAAGGAATGTTCAATGATCAACTTTCAATACTCAATGTTCAATAGGGAGGAGGAATTGGGGATTTGAAATTGGGAGGGAGAGGAGATGCTCCATTTGATAGGCCTTGGATCAAGTTCATGGTGACAGCAAGAGACTTTACATTAGCAGCTTGTAGTATTACCATAGCCTCTAAGATTCTTCACTGCGTTCAGTATGACAAAATAAAGAGGCTTAATTATAGCAGGCGGGATGAGAGTGTCAATTGAAACCGGAATCCTACAACTTGAATTGATCTATGTGTCTATCTGCGTTAGCTGTGGGACATTTCCTGTCAATTCCATCACCTAATCCGCAGTGCTCCTTTTCTACTTTCCTCTGTGCGAAGCCTTTCCTCTATATTTGTACTTCTTAAACGATTGCCCCTTTATGAATTTCGAAACCTCTGAGATTACGCTACAGGTAGCGCAGACCGCCCGTGATTTTGCCCAACAGCACATCAAACCCTATGTTATGGATTGGGATGAGAGCCAAACCTTTCCAGTTGATGTGTTTAAGCAAATGGGACAACTGGGTCTGATGGGAGTGCTGGTACCCGAGGAATACGGTGGTGCTGGACTTTCTTATTTTGAATACAAAGCCGTTATTGAAGAAATTGCCAAGGTAGATGGGTCTATTGGCTTGAGTGTGGCGGCACACAACTCGCTTTGCACTGGTCATATTATGGCTTTTGGGAATGAAGAACAAAAACGCAAATACCTGCCTAAACTAGCTACTGCAGAATGGATTGGTGCCTGGGGATTAACCGAGCCCAATACCGGAAGTGATGCCGGCAACATGAAGACCACCGCCGTGCGCGATGGCGACAACTGGGTGATAAACGGTACCAAGAACTGGATCACGCATGGTAAAAGTGGCGACGTGGCTGTAGTGGTTTGTCGCACTGGCGAGCCTCGTGCAAAGAATAATGCTACTGCTTTTATAGTAGAACGTGGTACTCCAGGATTTTCTGCTGGTAAAAAAGAGAACAAGCTAGGGATGCGTGCTTCAGAAACTGCAGAAATGATCTTTGAAAACTGTGTAATACCTGATGCAAACCGTTTAGGAGAAGTAGGTGATGGTTTCAAGCAGGCTATGAAGATTTTAGATGGTGGACGCATCTCCATTGCTTCACTGTCGTTAGGTATTGCTAAAGGTGCTTATGAGGCGGCCTTGAAGTATTCACAAGAGCGTCACCAATTTGACAAACCCATTTCCTCTTTCCAGGGTATTGCTTTTAAGCTTGCCGATATGGCTACTGAAATTCAAGCCGCCGAGTTACTGACATTAGAAGCCTGTGATTTGAAAATACGCGGTAAAGAAATGACAAAGGTAGCCGCTATGGCTAAGTACTACGCCAGTGAAGTGGCAGTGAAATCAGCCAATGATGCCGTGCAGATCTTTGGCGGTTATGGATACACGAAAGACTTTCCTGTAGAAAAGCATTATCGCGACGCGAAGCTTTGCACTATAGGCGAGGGAACGAGTGAGATTCAAAAGCTGGTGATATCGAGGGAGGTACTAAAATAAGGGGGGCGTCACCTAACTTCCTGCATCTGCACTAATCGATAATAGTATCCTTGTTTTTGCATTAACTGATCGTGCGTGCCGCGCTCTACGATCTCACCTTTTTGAAGAACAACAATTTCGTCGGCATGGCGGATGGTAGACAAGCGGTGGGCAATAACAATGCTGGTGCGGTTTTGCATCATGTTGTTGATGGCATCCTGTACCAGACGCTCGCTTTCCGTATCCAGTGCCGATGTGGCTTCATCCAGGATCAAGATTGGTGGGTTCTTTAGTACCGCACGGGCAATGGTTAAACGCTGGCGCTCACCACCACTCAGTTTGGTACCTCTGTCACCAATGTTGGTATTATAGCCTTGCTCTTTTACAGAAATATAGTTGTGTGCATTGGCCACTTTAGCGGCTTCTTGTATTTCTGTATCGGTAGCATCTTGTTTACCTAATAAAATATTATTGGCAATGGTATCATTGAACAAGATCGGTTCTTGTGTAACAATGCTGATCTGGTTGCGTACCGATGTTAATGAGTAGTCTTTGATATTCACGCCATCAATCAATAACTCGCCACTGGTTACATCGTGGAAACGAGGCACTAAGTCGGCCAAAGTAGATTTACCTGCACCAGACGAACCTACCAGTGCTACTGTTCTACCCTTTTCAATCGTCAGGTTGATATTCTTCAGGATTGGCGTACCATCGTAAGAGAAGGTAACATTACGCAGCTCAATGTTTTTATGGAAGGTGGTAAGCTGTTTACCATTCGGGTTATCGTCAACCGTATTAGGTGTTTCCAATACTTCCTCAATACGACTAATAGCGGCGCCACCTTTTTGCATATTGCTGAAGGAAGTAGAAAGAGCCTTGGCTGGGTTGATAATGTTGTAGAACATGGCTAAGTAGGTAAGGAAAGCCGAAGCCTCCAGACCCAGGTCTCCACCCAATACCAACTGGCCACCGAAATAAAGAATACCGCAAAACACCATTACCCCCATTACCTCGGAAGTAGGAGAGGCCAGGTCGCGGCGATAAGCAATACGGTTTTTGGCATCTACCAGTTCATCATTGATGGTATTAAAGCGATTGCGCAACAAACCTTCAATGTTAAATGCCTTGATTACGCGCAATCCGCCCAGTGTTTCATCCAGTACAGATACTGATTCTGCGTGTTTAATAGCAGCCTCATTTGATGGCTTTTTAAGCGAGCGAGATACGCGGCCAATGACAAAACCAATAATGGGTATAAATAATAATAGGAAGAAAGTAAGCTTGGCACTGATAAAGAACAGTACGGCAAAGTTTATAATGATAGTCAGCGGGTCGCGTACCCAGCCTTCCAATGCACCTACCAGTGAACCTTCTACTTCATTCACATCATTAGTAATGCGGCTGATCAAGTCGCCTTTCTTCTTTTCAGTAAAGTAACCAATAGGGAGATGCAGTATTTTGTTGTATAGTTCAACCCGCAGCAGGTTAACGATGTGGTTCTTAAGCGGATTCAAAATATACTGGGCCAGTACCAGGAAAACGTTTTTTAACAGGATAGTAGCAATAATGATCAGACACAATACACCTAGTGTATACAATTTACCTTCTGTTTCGTTGGTATGGCTGGCAATCGAGTCTACCAGGAACGTCCGGATGTATTGTACAATAGGGTTGCTGGCGTTCTTAGCCATCTGGGCCAATGCGCCACTGTCTCCATTGAAGATCAGTTCAAAAAAGGGCATCAGCATCCCCATAGATACAATGGAGAAGGCTATAGACAAAAGAATACAGAAAAAATAGAGGGCGATCTTTCCTTTATATTGGCCTAAATATTTGAATATACGAGAGTAGCGGTTCATGCAACAAGGACGGAGCTTGGTATAAAAAGCGCAAAGTAACTACTTTTACAGCCAACAAAAGGTTAGATTATGCAGGAAGGGAAACGTCAAAAGCAAATAGGTGGCCTCATTCAGGAAGAAATGACTGGAATTTTTCAGCGCCTGGGAATGAGTATGATGGATGGCGGAATGGTCTCCATCAGCAGTGTTAAAATCACACCCGATTTATTGGAAGCGCGTATTTATTTAAGTTTATTCCAGGTAGCCGACCGGAAAGCTACCATGAAAAAGATAGAGGATAGAGCTTGGGAGATCAAGCGCGAACTAACATCGCGGGTAAAGCACCAGTTGCGTCGCATGCCCGAGTTAAAGTTTTTCCAGGACGATACGCTGGATCATGTATTCCGCATGGAGGAGTTGTTTAAGCAGATTCATGAGGAAAAGCCAAAGACAGAGGAGGATAACGAGCAAGGCCCAAGGAATGAAGAATAATGAGGGAACATTTCACCATTTGAAATCTGAAACTTTAAACTTGAAACCTTGAACTTTCTTTTCGCCTGGCGCTATTTTAAAGCAAAGAAGTCTACCAATGCCATTAATATAATAGCCTGGATCAGTATCCTGGCTATTTTAGTGGGCACTGCTGCACTTATATTGGTGCTTAGTGTCTTCAATGGTTTTGAAGATCTGGTGAAGTCATTGTACTCTTCGTTTTATCCGGATATCAAGATCTCGCCGGTTAGTGGCAAACAACTGGTACTCACAAAAGAGCAGCTGGCAAAATTAAGAGCTGTCAAAGGTGTTAACCAATATACGCTGGTAGCACAGGAGAAAGCCTTGTTGCAAAATGGTGAATCACAATCTATTGTAAATCTAAAAGGGGTAGATGAAAACTACGTAAAGGTCTCTGGTGTAGCCGATCATGTGGTGAAGGGAAACTTTGACCTGGGTACAGCAGATGCCCCCTTGCTAGTGTTAGGGGCTGGCATAGAGAATGCCGTAGGGGTTCAAAGCGATCGTAATATTTCTCCCCTCACGGTTTACATGCCCCGTAAGAGTGCAGATGTATCGGTCTCCGATCCGCTGCAATCCATTAGTGCTGATACGGTCAATACATCAGGCGCTTTTATTATTCAGCAGGAGTTTGATAATAATTACGCCTTTACCAATTTAGCCTTTATGCGCGCCATGTTGGAGCTCCCGGAGGATACCTATGGCGGTGCTGAGCTTTCTTTATTCCCGGGTTCCGACCCCGATGTCGTTAAAGAGCATATGCAAAAGGTTTTAGGCAAAGACTACCTAATTCAAACCCGTTATGAGCAAAATCGCAGTCTCTATGCTGTGATGCGGGCTGAAAAATGGGTGATCTATATGATCCTATCCCTCATCCTGATAGTAGCAGCCTTTAATATGATTGGCGCACTGACCATGTTGGTATTGGAGAAGAAAAAAGATATAAGCGTCTTGCACGCCTTAGGGGCTGATAAAGGACTAATTCAAAAGATCTTTCTAAGTGAAGGCTTATTATTAGCGCTTATTGGTGGGGGTGTGGGTATGCTCTTGGCCTTCTTAATAGCCTTGGGACAGATCTATTTTAAAATTATTCCCTTGGAAGGCGGGTCTTTTCTGATTGACTACTTTCCCGTCAAACTTGACCCTATGGATTTTTTACTGGTAGCCATTACCGTTCTAGTCATAGCTCTCATCGCTTCGTATATCCCCGCCCGGAAGGCCGGCCGGCAGCAGTTTTTGCTGCGGGAGGAGTAAAGCCCAGCGCACGCCCCCGGCCCCTAAAGGGGAGGGCTAGGCTTCTGATTTCACGCAGAGGCGCAGAGACGCGGAGGGTGAGCCACAAAGAATAAAAGCAATAAAATAGAAAAGCACTCCACTAGTGGAGTGCTTTTCTTGTATAAGAAGCACAATCTTCTGCTTTGTGTGTTGGTCAATGACTATTGATTAATGACCATTGATTAGCCTGGCTCTGTGCCCGGCCCTCCCCTTTAGGGGCCGGGGGCGTGCGCTGGGCTGCTTAATAATCCCCCATTGTTTCAGGTAATTGTTGCAGGGCTTTTTGCAACTGCTCATCACTTGGAGCTACACCGTGCCAATTATGGTCGTTCTCCATAAAGTCCACACCTTTCCCCATTATGGTGTGCATGATGATAGCGATGGGCTTTCCTTTGCCCGTTAGTGACTTAGCTTCTTTTAAAGTATTTACCAACGCATCCATATCATTTCCATCCACTTCTAACGTATGCCAGCCAAATGCGTCAAACTTAGCTTTTATATCGCCCATATTGATCACCTTCTGTGTAGGCCCATCAATCTGCTGGCCGTTCCAGTCTATCGTTGCAATCAGGTTGTCCACTTTGTGGTGAGGGGCAAATAAGATGGCTTCCCAGTTCTGACCTTCCTGTAACTCTCCATCACCATGTAGCGAATACACCACGCTGGAATCGTTGTTCAGTTTCTTTGTCAGGGCAGCTCCTATAGCTACACTCATACCTTGGCCTAACGAACCAGAGGCTACGCGTATGCCTGGCAACCCTTCATGAGTTGTGGGGTGTCCTTGCAGGCGGGAGTCCAGTTTACGGAAGGTGGCCAGTTCTTTAACATCAAAATAACCAGAGCGGGCCAGTACCGAGTAATATACTGGAGAGATGTGGCCGTTAGAAAGAATAAACACATCCTCGTCCTTTGCGTCCATATCGAAGGCCGAGTTATGTTTCATTACTTCAAAGTAGAGTGCTGTCATATAATCGGCACAGCCCAATGATCCTCCGGGGTGACCGCTGTTAACGCCATGTACCATGCGCAGTATGTCACGTCGAACCTGAGAAGCAATTTCTTTAAGATTTGGCATAAAATTTTATGAGTTCGTTAAACTTTTAGGTAACACTGATTGTCGAAATCCGTGCAAATGTGCGAACTTTTTTGGTTTTAAATGTTCATGAGCTTTACGTGTTTCAATAAATAGTTATAACTCCTTCAGTATGCGATTATTATAACTATTTATGATGTGATATTGGAAAACATTTATTTAACCATATCGAAACATCTCTATTTTTGCCGCGAAAACTCAGCTGTATGTTACACGTGCTTTTGACAGCCTCGGTAGCTTTTATCATCACTTTTTTTGCTATCCCAGCCATTATTACTGTGGCTGAGCAAAAAAAGCTGTTTGATATACCCGATGCCCGGAAGTTACATACAAGGCCTATTGCTTCGCTAGGAGGGATTGGTATTTTCAGTGGTTTTTTCCTGGCTTCTCTATTAGGTATATCTGTAAAAGCCTATCCTGAATTTCAATTTTTTTTCGCGGCTGCTACCATGATTTTTTTTATTGGTATCAATGATGACATGATAGTAATGTCGCCGATGCGAAAATTCATTGGTCAGGTAGTGGCGGCAGCTGTGTTGATTCATTTAGGAGAAATACGGATTACCAGCATGCATGGTTTGTTTGGCCTGGAGCAGTTGCCTGATGCTGTTAGCCTGGCCTTTTCCTACATGACTATTATTGTTATAATCAACGCATTTAATCTCATCGACGGTATTGATGGCTTGGCTGGAACGTTGGGCATGCTTACCACTTCTGTTTTTGGCACCTATTTTCTTATGGCTAACATGCCGGCTTATGCGGTGTTGTCCTTTTCCATGACGGGAAGTTTATTGGCCTTCTTGATTTTTAATTACAATCCCGCTAAAATTTTTATGGGCGATACAGGCTCGCTGTTACTAGGTCTGGTCAATGCTATATTGGCCATAAAGTTTATCAGCGTAGCCGATAGCACTAATGTGTTATTGCCTATGGAATCAGCAGTAGCTATTGGCTTTTCCATATTGATGGTGCCATTGTCCGATACCTTGCGCGTGTTTTCCATTCGCATTTTGCGTGGACGTTCGCCTTTTACTCCTGATCGGCATCATATCCATCATTTGTTGTTAGACAGGGGGCTTAACCATAAATACATCACCCTGTGCTGCCTATTGGTGAATGTATTTTTTATTGCCTTGGCTTACTTTAGCAGAGGGTTAGGGCCTACCTATACATTATTATTACTTTGTACAGTAGCCACCGTAATGTTAGCCGCTTTACTTCTATTGAAAAAACCAGTGGCGGAAACTGCTGCATCGGCCAAACCTAAATCTAACGCTTTGGCTGTGCATACCAAGGTTGTTCCTATTACAAAAGAAACTGCAATAGCCGAAAATGAATAGGCTTTGATGTGCAATTAACGCTGCAAAATCTTGGCTCTTTTAGTAGCTTTGCGCTACTTAAAATTCTAATGGTATGTCAGAAGATGTGTCGCGTACATTGAATACTGCGCAGGACTCAATGAATAGGGCTATTAATCACCTGGAAGCTGAGTTGGTTAAAATCAGAGCAGGAAAAGCTAATCCTCAAATGTTGGATGGCATTATGGTTGATTATTACGGATCGCCGGTTCCCATCAGCCAGGTAGGTAATATCAGTACGTTGGATGCCCGCACATTAACGATCCAACCTTGGGAAAAAAATATGCTGCAGCCAATAGAAAGAGCCATCATTGCTTCTAATATTGGAATCAATCCTCAAAACGATGGGGTGATTATCCGTCTTTTTCTGCCGCCACTTACAGAAGAACGTCGTAAAGAACTGGTAAAACGCAGCCAAGGCGAGGGTGAACATGCAAAGGTGGCCATTCGTAATATTCGCCGCGATGCCATTGAAGGCATTAAAAAACTACAAAAGAACGGTTTGAGTGAAGACGCGGCTAAGGACGCTGAAGCCGATGTGCAGGATATAACTAATAAGTTTATTGCCAAGGTGGATAAACATCTAGAGGCTAAAGAAAAAGAGATCATGTCTATTTAAGCCCTGTTTGTTAAAAACACTCCTCCTAATATTACTGCCAGGCAGCTTATTTGAATAAGGGTTACATTCTCTTTCGCTAAAAGGCCCCAAAAGATGGCCACAATGGGAATGGCGTAAGTAACCAGAGATGCAAATAAGCCGCCTGCTTTTTTTATCAGAATATAGAAAAGCAAAGTAGCTATAGCGCTGCCTACCACACCTAGCAGTACCGCATATAGCATTGATACACGGGCTCCTTCATCATAAATTGCCATAGACACCATCTCTTGTTGCCATAATATAATTCCAGCAATCAAGCTCATAAAAGCCAGTGATACGGTAGCCATGTGAAACGGATCAACACCTTTCAAGTATTGAGTAACCACATTGACATTCAGTCCGTACATAATGGTGGCCAGTAAAATGAGTAAAGCATACCCAACATTATTAAGACTGATGCCTCCCTTGGATAGGCTTAGTAGTAATAAACCAACAAAACCCAGTACCACACCAAGTATTTTGTTGCGGGGCACTTTGGCTTTAAAAGAAATGACGCTGATTACAATAACAAATAAGGGCGTCAATGAGTTAAGAATACCCGCTAACGCGCTATCAATCTTTTTTTCAATAGCTATGGCAAATAGAAAAGCTGGTAGCAGGTTGCCTAACAGGCCCGAAAGAGCTACAACTGGAATTTTACGTTTGGGTATTTTAACGATATGAAACAGGGCAAAAGGAAAGAAGATCAGGCCGGCTGAGAAAATACGAAGCGCCCCAATCTGGTAACCATTTAAGTGCTCTTTGCTCAATTTCATCAATATGAAGGAACTGCCCCAGATAAGGGATAGTAAAACGAAAAGGCTCCAGTTGATTAGTTTTTGGTTCTTCATAAATCCCTGCAAAAGTGCAACGGGAAAAGATTAGATTAGAATAAATTTTCTGTATGATCCGGTTAGATGACCTCTCTACAAAGGCTCCAAAGGAACTGGATAAAAGCCAAATAAAAGAAGAAACCCAGGGATTGTTGGATAGACTAAGTGAATTACAAAACCGGTTGTATGCCGGTAGTAAATATGCCGTACTGGTTATTTTTCAGGGTATGGATGCCAGTGGTAAAGATGGCGCCATCAAGAAAGTGCTCGGCTTTTTAAATCCCATGGGGGTACGTGCTTTTCCATTTAAGGCACCTACAGATGAAGAAAAAGCACACGATTTTTTATGGCGGATACATCAAAAAATACCTGCCAAAGGCATGATTCACGCTTTTAACCGTAGCCATTATGAGGATGTATTGATCACCCGGGTGCATGGCTGGTGTGATGATGCAACAGCTAAAAAGCGGTTTGCAGATATTAATCATTTTGAACAGCTTTTGCAGCACAACGGAACGGTGATCTTTAAATTCTACTTACATGTTTCACGCAAAGAGCAGCAAGAGCGGCTGGAAGAGCGGGTAGAGGATCCAAGGAAGATGTGGAAACATGATGTAGCCGACCAGGAAGAAGCCAAACACTGGGATACCTATATTAAGATGTATGAAGAAGTGATTGAAAACTGCCAGGTAGCGCCTTGGGTAATTGTTCCTGCCGATCAAAATTGGTACAAGGAGTATCTGGTAGCAAAGACCATAACAGAGGGGCTGGAAGCTTTGAATTTGAAGTATCCGGAAAACCCGCTGTGATTTAATCTATTTTCTTTTTAGTTTTAACAAAACGGTATTATGGGTTTCATTAAAGAATTCAAAGAATTTGCTTTAAAAGGCAACGTTATAGATTTAGCCATTGCGGTAATAATTGGCGCTGCATTTGGCGCAATCGTAACCTCGTTGGTACAAGATGTAATTACACCTTTGATCTTGAGTCCGGCTTTGAAAGCTGCCCATTTAGAAAACTTGGACCAACTGGCCTGGAATGGGGTTAAGTACGGTAAGTTCCTGGCAGCCATTATTACCTTTTTGGTCATCGCCTTGGTCCTGTTTGTAATGATACAAGGGATTAATAGGCTAAAACGTGTCAAGGAAAAAGCAGCAGATGCTCCCGCTCCTGAGCTTACTGTAACTGAAAAGTTATTAATGGAAATTCGCGACAGTTTGCATAATAATCCACGTGTATAGGCCTTTTCGTTAAATTCTGGGCCTTCAAAGACCGATTCTATAGCCTTTACAATAGAAATTGTATTTTTGTTTAGTCCCGTGGCACGGTTTCCACGGGATTTTATTTAAACAATCAATAACCTTTGGCAATAACCACCACATATCAGATAACGTTGCCTCAGTTTGAAGGCCCTTTTGATCTTCTGCTGTTCTTTATTGAACGCGATGAGTTGGATATTTATAACATCCCCATCACGCGTATTATTAAAGACTTTTTGGATTATATACACAGCCAGGAGTCTCTCAATATTGAGCTGTCCAGCGAGTTTATTCTCTTTATCTCTACGTTGATGCGTATCAAGGCTAAAATGTTGTTGCCACGTAAAGAAATAGACGCACAGGGTAATGAAATTGACCCAAGGCTGGAACTGGTGGATAAGATCCTTGAATATAAAAAGTACAAGGAAGCGGCTGCTAAGATGGCCGAGTTGGAAGCAGAGCGGATGCTTATGATCAAGCGGGGTAATATCCAAAAAGAGCTGTCGATTATTGGGGATGAGGCTGGTGAGGGAACGGAGATCCAAGCCATTACACTCTTTAAGCTAATGAAAGCTTTTGAGCGGGTAATGCAGCGTTACTCCGATAAACATAATAAACTGGTACATACCGTAGTACAGTATAACTACAGTATGGATACTACAAAGTCCAGTATGATCTCACTGGCAAACAGTGAGCGTACACTTTCCTTTGAGCGCATCTTTGAACAAGCGGAAAACCGCGTGCATGCCATTTTCTTATTCCTTTCCATGCTGGAACTGGTGTCACAAAAATATTTGCGCATTATCATTGGCGATGGCAAGAATAACTTCCTTATTGAATACAACGAAACAGAAGAAGGCCTGACAGACGAGGAGCATATGCACTTGTAATTAGCTGATTAGCTGATGTGAGGATTAGCTAATGGATTTGATGATTTGGAAATGTTCAATTCTCAATGATCAATAATCAATGATTATTAAAAAGAATCTAAATAGAAAAGCATTCCGTTAATGGAGTGCTTTTGTTTTATAGGTATTTCTGTATTTCTTTTCTTCTCCTTTTCTCCTTTGCTCTGTGCGAAACCCTTTGCGTGCAGCGTATAGCTTGCAGCATACTTTTACTCATAAATCCACAACAAAATGGGCTTTGGCGATTTGTTGATATAACCAGAAAGCTTGGCTAGGAAGTCATAAGAAACCATGGGGCAGCCTAAGCTATTACAGATCGGTTGAGGATATACTTCACTATTAGGGACGCAGTCGTAGGCGTGAAGTACTACAAAGCGATTAAAGGCATTAGAATTAGAAGAGTCTAATCCATTTAGTTTGTAGGCTTTACCAAATTGGCCTTTGTAGCTATAACTTACTCTATATTTTCCCAGCGAACTACATCCACTTTCTGGCGTATTAGAGTACTGGGCTGTTTCTAAATAATCGGTGTTGCAACTGCCATGTGCTACTAGTCCTTTTGCTAAGATGGAGTCTCTTTTAAAATCGTAAACAAAGAACCGATAGCGTCCACTCGGCTGGCTCATATCAATAAGGAAACCATATTGAGTAGAAAGGTTTTGTGTCAGCGCATAAGCCTTGCCTTGGACTGCTTGCTTCTTTAGTTTGGCTGTGATATTGTTTTCGGTTGCTTTCTTATTGGGAGTGGCGGCGACAGGAAAATTGTACTTGGTATAGTGGGGTAGGAAATAATAAAGGCCTGCTAACAAGGGTAGCAGGCCTAAAAAAGCTAGAAGCAGTTTTCTCATATCGCTAAGATGAAGAAAACCACTTATTCCATAAAAGAATTATAACAAAGATTCAATCTTTATTGGCTCAGACATCAAGTCTCTTACGGCATCGGCAATCGCTTGGGCGTCATAGCCACACTCACGATGCAGTTCTTTTAACGTGCCGTGCTCCACTACCCGGTCTGGGATACCCAGGATGCGCACATCGTTTTTGTAGCCATGTTCCTGCATGAACTCCAATACAGCAGCACCAAAGCCACCTACCACAGTACCATCTTCTACCGTAATGATCTTTCCGTAAGTGCGTAAAGCTTCATGCAGCAATTCTTCATCAAGCGGTTTGGCAAAACGCATATCGTAGTGGCCGGGTGTAAAACCATCAGCTCTTAGATCACGGATGGCTGCCGCAGCAAAGTTGCCGGGGTGTCCAAAAGATAGAATGGCAATATCTTTTCCGTCTTTTAGTTTACGGCCTTTACCAATCTTAATTTCTTCCAGCGGTTTACGCCACTCAGGCATTACGCCTTCTCCACGAGGATAGCGAATGACAAAGGGGAGTTTTGTGCTTTCCAGTTGTGCCGTATACATCAAGTTGCGCAGCTCCTGTTCGTTCATAGGGGCCGATAAGATCATATTCGGGATACAACGGAAATAAGGAACATCATAAGCACCATGGTGGGTTGGACCATCTTCACCAACCAAGCCTGCACGGTCTAAGCAAAAGATAACGGGTAGTTTTTGGATAGCCACATCATGCACTACCTGGTCAAAGGCGCGTTGCATAAAGGATGAGTAGATGTTACAGAACACTTTCATGCCTTGGGTGGCCATGCCTGCACTTACTGTAACAGCATGCTGCTCACAAATGCCCACGTCAAAGGCGCGGTTCGGCATCTTCTCCATCATGAATTTAAGAGAAGAACCACTGGGCATAGCAGGTGTTATACCCAATATTTTGTCGTTTTGCTCGGCTAGTTCAATGATGGTATGACCAAACACATCCTGGTACTTAGGCGGTTGCGGCAGGTCAAATTTCTTTTTATAGATCTCACCGGTGATTTTATCAAACAGACCGGGAGCGTGCCATTTGGTCTGGTCTTTTTCAGCCAGCGCATAGCCCTTACCCTTCACGGTAAGGATATGCAATAATTTAGGGCCGGGAATGTCACGCAGATCCTTAAGAGTTTCAGTCAGCTTGGTTATATTATGTCCATCAATAGGGCCAAAATAACGAAGGTTCAAGGCTTCAAACAAGTTACTGCTCTTGCTGACCACCCCTTTTACACTGGCTTCCAGTTTAGATGCCATATCGCGTGTAAAACGTTTGCCAACTGGTAGTTTGCCCAGTAGTTTCCAAACATCATCACGCAGTTTATTATAAGTATGGGAGGTAGTGATATCGGTTAGATATTCTTTAAGGGCGCCCACATTGGGGTCAATCGACATGCAATTGTCGTTAAGGATAATCAACACATCGCTGTCAGCTACGCCAGCATGGTTCATTGCTTCAAACGCCATACCGGCGGTCATAGAACCATCACCAATAATAGCTACAGATTTGCGGTCCTTTTCACCTTTATATTTTGCAGCCATGGCCATACCAAGGGCGGCAGAAATAGAGGTGGAGGAGTGGCCTACGCCAAACGTATCATATTCGCTTTCGCTGCGCTTGGGAAAGCCACTTAAGCCATTATACTTTCTGTTTGTAATAAAGTTGTCTCTACGGCCTGTCAGGATTTTGTGGCCATAAGCCTGGTGGCCAACGTCCCAAACCAGCTGGTCGTAGGGGGTATTATACACATAATGCAAGGCTACGCTCAATTCTACAACTCCAAGACTTGCTGCAAAGTGGCCTCCATGAACGCTCACTACATCAATGATGTACTGACGCAGTTCATCGCAAACCTGATGCAACTGTTCTTTGGGAACCTTTTTTAAATCTTCTGGACTGTTAATCGTTTCCAGTACGGGGCCAGGTGTTATGTGCATGTGAACAATTTAACCGTACAAAAATAACTGAAGTTTGCTAGCAAATACAAGCTTCCTTATGGCTTAACAAATCGGAAGGAAATTGGTTGCTCTGTGCTGTTTTTTTTCAAAATAACCAGTTGATACAGACCGGACGGTAAATGGCTGACAGTAAGCTGTTTAACGTTTGTTCCGGAATGAATAAGGTACTGGCCAGAACCAACCTGTTCGCTTAGTGCATTATACAATTTGTAATGTACTGTTTCCGTATGGGTACCCGTAAGCTTTATTTTAAGTATATCTGTGGCAGGATTTGGGCCAATAGCGGACTCTGTTAGTGAGACTGTACCTGTATTGACGACAGGGGAATAAATTTCTGTTCCGTTTTTACTCACTACCCTAAGACGGTAAAAGTTGATCCCTGGCTCTTTTAAAAAGTTTTGCCAATAGCTAGACGTGTTTGAAAAACTGAGAGGAACAACTGCCGCATTGGTGAAATGACGGCCATCAGCGCTCTTTTCTACAATCATTGTTTTTGCCAGGCCAGTTTCTGCCAACATCCATCTAAACGTATAATAACTATTGGTTTGTTTAACCAGGTCAAAATTGAGTATTTGTGTATTCAGCACACCTCCGCAAAAGAGTACGTTTACATTGAAGGTGGCCAAGAAGCAACCCATTTTTGACCCAACCACAAATCGGTATCGACCCATAGGTAAGCCTGTAATGTCAATACTGGGGGGGGTGTTGTCTTCTCCATAAGAATATTGATCATTTGTCAAATCAAATATTCCGTCATTATTGGCATCAAAGGCTATGGAGTAGTTCATCGGGAATAAGACACTATAATCCGTCACCACCTTTGTATCTACAATGTTTACCTGTACGCTCAAACTGCCCCCACTGCCACAGTCTTGGGCACCCGTAATGTTTAAAGCATAATTTATAGCTGATACATCGCCAGCCCGGTTGTTAGTGGCATGTGCACTTTGCGGTGGGTCCTTTACCCAAAGACAGTCGCCGTCTATCGTACGGGCATAACTGTTTCCCTGTCCCGTAGACATACCCATTATCTCGTAAGGAATGCTCATATTATCCAGATCAAAGGTGTAGCTGGCGCATTGGCCGCC
Source organism: Flavisolibacter tropicus (assembly GCF_001644645.1). Lineage (NCBI taxonomy): Bacteria > Pseudomonadati > Bacteroidota > Chitinophagia > Chitinophagales > Chitinophagaceae > Flavisolibacter > Flavisolibacter tropicus. The sequence goes on from NZ_CP011390.1 coordinate 4,885,846, forward strand.
TATTGATGATGTGGTAATATTGTTGGAAAGGGATACTGGATTCCAACGTGAAACGGCGTCTACTATTTCCAAATTAGGCTTAAAGAGAACAATCTTTTCGTTGCCTCCTCCACCATCTTCAAAAAAGCCAGGACCACTTGTCGGGATGGGTATATTTGTACAATTACAAGTATTCCAGTTTAGTTGAACCTGCACAGCACTGTCAACGTTACCACAGTCTTTTAAAAGCGTATTGCTGCCTGCAATTACATAGTATTCACCAGGCTGTATAACCGTATTGGGAGGAATAGTAACCGAATAAATGCCATTGGTAACGATATAGCATCCTATGTTCATAGGTCCAGGACCAAAATTCATGAGCTCTATAAACTCACTGTTAGTTGCACATTTATTGGGAGACCAAGGCAGAAACTCATTGATAACGACACGGCCTTGCCCTGCTGTTCGAAATGAAAATATACTAATGCAGGATAGCGTTAGCGATAGGAGCAGTAGGGTTCTATTTCTGGTTGTTTGTTGCAAGGGCTTGGATTCCAATACAAATAACTAAAAAAGAGGATTCTTTACAATAGCCAGCTGTAATGAATTGAATAAATTAAGTATTTATACCCAATATTCTTGTAGATAAAGCCCACTTGTACAGCTGATATTCCCGCTGGTATATTTATAAATTGCATTATTTAGTCTTTCAGTAGATTTGAAAATATGAACCGTGTACAGCTTTCAAGGTATTGGCTTTTTCAGCTGGCAGGCTGGGGTAGCTTTGCGTTGATAAATACCTTTTTTGCCTTTTTTTTTGACAAACTCAACGATGAACAGAATGTACAACTGTTTTTTGGTCGTTTAGGGATATTTATTGTGTTGGGCTTGCTGGCAACACACTTCATGCGGTTTATTATTATCAAGCTAAATGTTTTACAAAAGGCCTTTGATAAACAAATCCTTCAGTTCCTGATTATCACCTTTTGCTTTGCCTTATTTACCTCTTTTTTTAATATCCAGGTATTAGCCTTCTTCAAGTGGTTAACAAGAACAGAAAGCGAGGTAATGCATAAAAGTGTATTCCTGGTGGTGTTGAGTGGAGGTTTTTATTTTTTCATCTACTTCATTATCTGGAACCTGATTTATTTCATGTACCACTATGTAACCAAGAGCCGCAAACAGCAAATGGATACCCTGCAGCTGGAAGCAATGGTTAAGGAGTTGGAGTTAAAAACGATCAAAGCACACATCAATCCTCACTTTATATTTAATGCCTTAAATAGTATCAGGGCTCTTATAGATGAGAATCCGGCCAGGGCTCGCACAGCTGTAACTCAGCTCAGCAATATCTTGCGTAGCAGTTTAAAGGTTGAAAAAGGCGAAACTGTAAACTTCAATGAAGAGCTAAAGATTGTAAAAGATTATTTGGCGTTGGAGAACATGCGGTTTGAAGACCGGTTAAAAGTAGAGTATGAAGTGGACGATAGTACGCTAAATCAACCAGTACCGCCTATGATGCTGCAAACACTGGTGGAAAATGCCATAAAACATGGTATCAGTAAGCAAGTTCAAGGAGGTGTTGTTAAAATCATTTCTGATATTAAGGATAACTATCACTTACTGGCAGTACAAAACACGGGACATTTAAACGGCCAGATCAAAAATAGTGGGTTTGGTATTGCCAGTACGCAAGACCGTCTGCAGTTGCTCTACGGTCAAAAAGCCCATTTTGAAATAAAACAATTAAATCCCACTTTAGTAGAAGCAAAAGTGTTAATCCCGGTTTCACTTAATTAATTACAAACATGAAAGCAATTATAATTGATGATGAGCGTTTGGCCAGGACCGAACTGCGTAAACTGCTACAGGAATTTCCTGAAATTGAAATTGTGGACGAGGCTGCCAATGTGGATGAGGGTATCAGTAAAATTGAAAGCCATAATCCTGATTTGATCTTCCTGGATATTCAAATGCCGGGAAAAACAGGGTTTGACCTGTTAAATGAGCTGGATCGCGCGCCACAGGTGATCTTTACTACAGCCTATGATGAATATGCATTAAAGGCTTTTGAAGTAAATGCACTGGACTATTTGCTAAAGCCGGTTGAGCCTAAACGTTTGGCCGATGCCATACATAAACTGCATGGTACAGACAATAATCATAACCACAACTATGTGCCTACTGAGAACAAAAGCTTGCTGTCTGAAAATGACCAGGTATTTGTAAAAGATGGTGAGCGTTGCTGGTTTGTAAAGCTTAGCGATATACGGTTATTTGAAAGTGTGGGCAACTATGCCAAAGTCTTCTTTGGACCACATAAACCGCTTATTCTAAAATCACTGAATGCGTTAGAAGAACGCCTGGATGAGAAGATGTTCTTCCGGGCCAACCGAAAGCATATTGTAAACCTACGCTTGATTGATAAGATTGAGCCTTACTTCAATGGAGGATTGCTGTTGGAGTTAAAGGGTGGCGAAAAAATTGAGGTAAGCCGCCGCCAAACCGTAAAGTTTAAAGAAATGATGAGTCTGTAAATCGTACTCACCTAATTATTACTCCTAGATTTTAATCGTACATGAAAAAAGTTTTTTTAGTTCTCGGCATTGTTGCCTGTATGACTGCTTGTGCCCAAACAGCAAATGGTATCATTAACACAAGCGAAGTAAAGCGTATTGAGCAAGTATTGGCTTCTGATGATTTTCAAGGTCGTAAAGCGGGTACTCCCGGTATTGACAAGGCAGCCCAATTTATTAGCGAGGAGTTTAAGAAGGCAGGACTTCAGCCTGTTAGTGGAGGCAGTTATTTGCAATCTTTTTCTATGTTACGTCCTAAGTTCAAAGGCGTAAAAGGTGAAATGGACAAGGTGGAACTAGATCCTAAAAATGTAATTGTAATTACTACAAAGCCCGAATTAAAGGTCAATGAAAAAGATGGTTACCAGCTAGAGTATATCAAAACGGGTGAAAACTTTAGATCAAAAGTGCAAAGCTATCTGAAAGCAAAGAAAAATGCTGTGGTTTTTGTTGATACCAGCTTTGCAGCGAATTTCCCACGCCTTGCAGGTTTGAAACAATTGACGTTTCCAATGGAACACAATGTTGTTTTTGTATTAGGTAATTATCAACCAAAAGAATTTACCATTAAAGCTGAACATACCATTGAGGAAACAAAATTGGCGAATGTAGTAGGTATCTTACCTGGTAAAAGCCGTCCGAATGAATATGTGATCTTTTCTTCGCATTATGATCATTTAGGAATTGGTAAACCGCAGAATGGTGATAGCATTTACAATGGAGCCAATGACGATGCAGCAGGTACAACAGCTGTGATCCTTCTGGCAAACTACTTTAAGAAATTGGGCAATAATGAAAGAACAATTGTTTTTGCCGCATTTACAGCCGAGGAAATAGGCGGGTTTGGCTCTCAATACTTTTCCCAACAATATCAGCCTGAGAAGGTGATGGCAATGTTCAATATTGAAATGATTGGTACCGAAAGCAAATGGGGAAAGAACAGTGCCTATATTACTGGTTTTGAAAGATCGGATATGGGAACCATGCTGCAAAAGAATCTAGAAGGCTCTGCTTTTCAGTTCCATCCAGATCCTTACCCTGACCAACAATTATTCTACCGCTCTGATAATGCAACCCTGGCTTACTTAGGTGTACCTGCGCACACCATTTCTACAGCTAAAATGGATAAAGAGCCTTATTATCACTCTTCAGATGACGAAGTAGAAACGTTAGACCTGGAGAATATGACTGAGATCATTAAGGCTATTGCGCAAAGTAGTAAGAGCATTGTTGCAGGGAAGGATACGCCTTCAAGAGTAAAGACTGAGAATTTGAGGTAACTATATAATTACCGGAATCGAATGAATTGCAGCAGCCATTTCCTGAATAAGGGATGGCTGTTTTTCTATTGCGTTACCTACAACAATTACATCTGCCCCCGCTTTACAATTTAAGTAGGCTTTTTCAGCATCTCGGATACCACCACCAATAATCAAGGGCACAGAAATATTTTTAGCTACTGCCGCTATCATTTCTTCTGAGATAGCTTTTTTAGCACCGCTACCTGCGTCCATATAAATGGTTTTCATTCCTAGCATTTCACCTGCCATGGCCGTACAAAGGGCTATATCGGCTTTATCGGCAGGTATAGGAGTAGCATTACTTATATAAGATACTGTTGTTGGTGCACCGCCATCAATAACCGTATAGCCGGTAGAAATGATTTCCAGTCCACTCTTCCTGACAAAAGGGGCGGAGACCACGTGTTGACCAATCAACAACTCTGGGTTACGACCAGATATAAGAGATAAGTAAAGTAAAGCGTCAGCATGCCTGCTAATTTGTGAAGGGCTACCAGGGAAAAGGATAACAGGGATATTACTTTCCTGTTTAATCTGCAGAACAACCTCGTCTAAATGATCTGTAACAACTAAGCTTCCGCCTACAAAAAAGTAGTCGGCGTTGGCTTTGTTACCCAAATCAATAACCGTGCGCAAGGAGGTTGTGGAAATTTTATCCGGATCAATTAGTACCGCGAATGACTTCTTTCCAGTCTTCTTTTTTTCCAGTAAATTAGGGTATACAGCCAGGCTCATTCACAAATGTGTTATTACAAAAGTGCAAAAAAAAATCTGTAATTGTGTTTTAATCAATGTTTTAGAAATGGGATGTTTCGGGGAAAACTTTGACGATTATTAACTAATGTAAAACCATTACTCCCTGCATATCATTTTTGGCCGCATTTCCAAAAAAAAACTTTGCCAGAAAATGTGAATTGGCGGTGCATAAATCGTAGAAAGCAGTACTGGCTTAGGTTAGAAGAAATGTACACTTTTATCCACCGGGATGTGAATATTTCTGGCCTTCTTTTTTCGCTGCATACAGATATTTTCGTCGTCCTCTAATACCCTAAGAAAACTAAAACTAGCAACCCAATCACTATAAACTTTTTTAATCATGGCCAGTGTAAAGAAAACCAACCCGAAAGGCTTGACATTCAGCCGGAAGTTCACCAAGGACGATATTAACGTCTACGATCAGTTTGAGTACGACTACCGTACCTCTGTTATTCGCAATCCGAGCGGTGAAGTGGTGTTTGAAATGAATAATGTGGAAGTGCCCAAGCAGTGGAGTCAGATTGCAACCGATATCCTGGCCCAGAAATATTTTCGTAAAGCCGGTGTGCCTCAAAAAGATGGCTCACTGGGTAGAGAAACCTCTGTGAAGCAAGTAGCTCACCGTATGGCTAATTGCTGGCGCGTATGGGGTGAGAGATATGGCTATTTTGCCAGCGAGCAAGATGCCCAGGTGTTTTATGAGGAGCTGGTTTACAGCATCTTAAACCAGATGTGTGTGCCTAATTCACCACAGTGGTTCAATACAGGGCTGCATGAAAGCTATGGCATCACCGGAAAGCCGCAAGGTCACTTTTTTGTAGATCCGGTAGATGGTCAACTGAAAAAATCTACTTCAGCTTATGAGCGCCCGCAGCCACATGCCTGCTTCATCTTAAGCGTAGATGATGATCTGGTAAATGAAGGTGGTATCATGGACCTGTGGGTACGTGAAGCGCGCATTTTCAAATATGGTTCGGGTGTTGGTACTAACTTCTCTAATATTCGTGCAGAAGGCGAAAAATTAAGCGGTGGCGGTAGTTCATCTGGCTTAATGTCTTTCTTAAAGATTGGCGACCGCGCTGCTGGTGCTATCAAAAGTGGTGGAACAACCCGTCGTGCAGCTAAAATGGTGTGTCTTGATTTAGATCACCCAGAGATTGAGCAATTCATCAACTGGAAAGTAGAAGAAGAGAAGAAAGTAGGTGCTTTGATTGAAGCAGGCTACGCTTCTGATTATGAAGGTGAAGCTTACAGAACGGTAAGTGGTCAGAACTCTAATAACTCAGTACGTATCCCTAACGAGTTTTTTGAGAAACTGGAAAAAGGAGAAGACTGGGAATTGAAAGCTCGTACTGATGGCCGTACGATGAAGAAAGTGCCTGCAAAAGAATTGTGGAACCAAATTTCCTATGCAGCTTGGCGTTGTGCTGACCCCGGTACTCAATACAATACAACAATTAACGAATGGCATACGTGTCCAGAAGGTGGAGAGATTAGAGCTTCTAACCCTTGTTCTGAGTACATGTTCTTAGACAATACAGCTTGTAATCTGGCTTCAGCCAACTTGATGAAGTTCTACGATGTAGCCAACAACAAGTTTGATGTAGAAGGCTTTGAGTATTGCTGCCGCTTGTGGACAACTGTACTTGAAATCTCTGTATTGATGGCACAATTCCCTTCTCAGGAAGTGGCCCAATTAAGCTATGAATACAGAACATTAGGCCTTGGTTATGCCAACCTGGGTACCTTGTTAATGGTAAGCGGTATACCTTATGATAGTGAAAAAGCCCGTGCAATTGCCGGTTCTATTACAGCTATCATGACAGGTATTTCTTATAAAACATCGGCTGAAATCGCTCAGCACCAAGGTGCGTTCCCTCGCTATGAAGAGAATAAAGAGCACATGCTGCGTGTAATGCGCAATCACCGCCTTGCTGCTTACGATGCTGATAGCTATGAAGGGTTAAGCGTTAAACCTCAAGGTCTGAAAGCTCAATTTGCTCCTGACTACTTATTGAAAGCCGCGTGTAAAGCATGGGATGATGCTGTAGAACTAGGTGAAAAATACGGCTACCGTAACGCGCAATCAACTGTTATTGCTCCTACTGGTACCATTGGTCTTGTAATGGATTGCGATACAACAGGTGTAGAGCCAGACTTTGCATTGGTGAAGTTTAAAAAGCTTTCTGGTGGTGGTTACTTCAAGATCATCAACCAATCGGTACCTGTTGCTCTGAAAAACTTAGGCTATTCTGAAAAGGAAGTAGATGCTATTGTAAAATATGCAGTAGGTGCAGGAACATTTGCAGGTTCTCCTTTTATCAATCACCAAACCTTAAGTGAAAAAGGCTTTATTGCAGAAGAAATTAAGAAGCTGGATAAAGCTGTAGGTTCTGCCTTCGAAATCGGTTTTGTATTTAACGTATATACATTAGGAGAGGAGTGTTTAAAACGCTTAGGCTTTAAACCAGAAGACTACTTCAATTTTGAGTGGAGTTTGTTAGAAGCCCTAGGCTTTAATGAAGATCAAATTGCTGCTGCAAACGATTATGTATGTGGTACTATGACTGTTGAAGGCGCTCCATTCTTGAAAGAAGAGCATCTGCAAGTGTTTGATTGTGCCAACAAATGCGGCAACATCGGAACACGTTATATTCATGCTCACGGCCACATTCGCATGATGGGAGCTGCACAGCCATTCATCTCTGGTGCTATCTCTAAAACGATCAACCTGCCTCATGAAGCGGTAGTAGAAGAAATTGCCGATTCTTATTTGTTAAGCTGGCAGTTAGGTTTGAAAGCTTGTGCTTTATACCGTGATGGTTCTAAGCTATCTCAGCCGTTAAGCAACAAGTCAGATAAAAAGAAGAAAACTGAAGAAGCAGAAGCTGCAGAAGAAGCTCCTGTTACGGAATCAGGTATTTTGGATTTAGGCAAGTTAACGATTGCTGAATTACTGGATGAAGTACAAAAACGTGTACAAGCTTCTCCTGATACGCAATTAAAACGTCAGTTGGCACGTATCGTTGAACGCCGCGCTTTACCAGCTAAGCGTCGTGGCTTTACACAAAAAGCCAAGATCAATGGTCAGGCTTTATTTGTACGTACTGGTGAATATGGAGATGGTACTGTAGGTGAGATCTTTATTGATATGGCGAAAGAAGGTGCTACTATGCGTAGCATGTTGAACTGCTTTGCCATTGCCGTTTCAATAGGCTTGCAATACGGTGTTCCACTGGAAGAATTTGTAGAGAAGTTTGTGTTCACCAAGTTTGACCCAGCTGGTTTCGTAGAGCATCCAAACATTAAGTCTACTACTTCAATCGTTGACTTTGTATTCCGTGTGTTAGGCTACGAATACTTAAATCGCACTGATTTAGTTCACGTACTGGATAAGCCTGAAATCGGTAATACTGGTCATGACGAATGGGATGAAACGCCAAAGCCTGAATTATCAAGTGTACGCATAGTAGCAGCCACACCTCAAAGTGTAAAAGCACAAAAGCAGTCAGTAGGTGCATTAGACGCTGTTAATGCAGCAGCTAAGAGCATGCAAAGCGATGCGCCTGCTTGTAACACTTGCGGTCACATCACTGTTCGTAGCGGTACTTGTTACAAGTGCTTGAACTGCGGTAACAGCATGGGTTGTAGCTAATAAGATAGTAACACTAACCTCATAAATTCAAAGTCCCGTATAGGCGGGACTTTTTTATTGAAGTACAGCTAAGCAAAATGCTTATTTGAAAACTTCTCCTTTAGATTAAAAAGCAAAAGCCCTGCTTAGCAGGGCTTTTTGTATGTGTATTGTAATTGGAGTAGTTTATCTTCTTGTGCCTGATTTGCTAACAAAATCACTTAAATAACTACAACGGTTATAAGCGTACTGGTAAAACTTAGTAGTGCTAAACTCTTTTACAAATTGTGGGAATAATGCATTGTTCTTAAACTTCTTTTCAAACGTCAACATGTCCTTCTCATACTGTTCATAATTATCATAGTTATAAGGAGGCATAGGAACTTGTCGTTGAACACATTTTGCCATTAAGAAATAGGCTGCTGCTTTAAATTCCTTGTCTTGAGATAATGTATAGGCTTTCTGATAATACTCCTTGGCTTTATAAACACCATAGTATTCTTTCTTCCAAGGCATTTCATACTTTCCTTCATTCCAATCACTACTACTACGATAGTACATAACCGCCTGCCAGCTGTTGCCATAATAGCTCATGTTGTAATAGGCATTTGCTAGCTGGTAATAAGTACGAGCCTTTGTTTCTGTGTTAAGCGCCGTATCTGCTTTTTGCTGTAACTCTATCATTTTTTGAGCAAGAGAGAGTTTCGTATAAGGCTTTGCTACCGGCTTGTCATACCGCTGCCAGTCGTTCAAGTAGTCGTGTAAGGGATTGACATTTACGATTGTTTCTTTGTCCGTAGCATAGTTATAATTAGAAATACTAAGCGGTTCTGGCTTGCTAACTTGTTTTAACCACTCCGTTGCTTTTACAAAATCCTGATCGCGTAAATAAGAAGTACCTATTACATCAATTACAGCATCCTTACCAAATGAAGTGTATTTGCCTAAAAACTGGTCATACGATGATGGGCTGGAGGTAAAGAACTGGTGCAGTTTCAACAACTGATCGGTTGTCATTTCATTACGTACATAATCAAGACCATTAACAGAACTGTAAACATCATCTTCCCCGTTTTTAATAAAGGAAAGATCGGCAATGCCGTATGCCAAAGCAGCCTTATGCGCATCATGTTGTTGTTCATATTTCTGGGCCAGTATCTGGGAGAAGAAGTTGCGTAGGAATAGTTTATAGGTTTTATCCTTTTTAGATCGTTCTACCAGCCAGTTTAAGGAGGGTAAAATAGCGGCTTCAGTCTTGGTGTCGATCGTTTCTTTTTCGTTTACAGCAATCAACAAATTGATCAATTGTAATTGATCTTTTATTCTATCGCTATTGGCTATTTTATTGGCATCTTTCAGAAAAGCCTTAGCCTTAGCAAAGTCTTTATTGATAAAAGACAGGTAAGCTGCACCCGTAATATACAACTCACGATTTGGCGCTTTCCCCTCTTTATAGATTTGTTCTAAGAATGGAATCATGTTCACCAATGTTTGCTTTTCTGGCTGACCCTCCGTTTTTTCTACATTCCAATTAAAATAATAGGGCTTACCTCCCTTTTCACTTGAGAGCATGGGAGTGAGGTAATGATCTTCAATCTTATTGATCTCACGAACGGTAAGCAATGGTAACAAGCTTGAACCAGGGTGCCAGCTGTATACTTTTTGCAGGCTTTCTAAGGCATAGTCGTCACCATGTAATATATACATGGCTAAAAGCAGTGCCTTTTCTTCATTATTCTGTCCCTGTGCCACATATACTATTTGCTGCGCTAAGTCGCGCGACCATAAGAAGCTCAGGTAGTTTTGTCTCTTATTGTTTTCAGTTGCTTCAAACGCTTTAGCAAAGTAGTAGGTTGCTTCTTTTTTCTTACCTAAGTGGTAGTAGCTACCTGCTTTATACGATAAGGCCAGGTTATTTACAGCGGCTGTGTTGGATGGTGTAAAGTACTCATCATACCACTTGATGCAATCGGCAAAGCGGTTGTTGTAAAACGCAACCTTACAACGCTGGTACGCATACTTATTCTTTAAGAAAACATCCTTGGTATTTGTGAATATTTGATTGGCTTCGGTTATATACTTATTGAGCAACAAGCTATCCCTGGGTGGTACTTCTTCCCATGGTGTGCTGGTTATGCTGATGCGTTCTGTTTTCTTGGCAAAAGCTAAATAGCTTAAAGCAGCTGTTGCTTTTTGGGAAATAAAGCATTGTGTCAGCGGGTTATTGCGAATGCTATCAACTACCTGCAAGGGTTTGTTATTAGCCACGTGCTGAAACAAGCTCACTACATCTTTTTCACTAGCTCCATAAACAAAATCAGCTACGTCTTTAGGAGAAGCTTTTGCACCGCAATACTGTTTCCATTCCTGGATCACTTTATCATCTTCGTAGCCTACTGGCAAATCACCATCCCAGTCATCGTAAAAGGTGAGTAGGGAAGTGTAGTAAAATGGTTTGTACTGGTCTCCGCCAGATAAATCGTGGCTAAAAAAAGAAGTAAAATAATCGTCCGGATCGCCAACATCGGCACAGCCAATCATGTTTTGGGGAAAAGACAAAAGGAGAGCGCTAATGAAAACGCTCAAGCAGAGTTTTAATCTCATTGTTTTGGTATTTGGATAGGACTTTCTCGTCTAGGTGATACAGTAATATGGTACGTTCTTCTGCAGGTAGTTTGTTCTTTAATCGTTGTGCTACAGCCTCTAAAACGTTTATAGGACTGTTCTCATAGCGCAGCCAATCACCTGCTTTAAATGCATAGCCATTAATCACTGTATCGCGGGCAAAGGTAACCTTTTCCTTGTTGGAGGATAGGGGAAGTTGCTGAGGGTAAAAGAGGCCCTTATATTGATTTTTTGAAAACCATACATACCAATCAAACAGTGGTAAGGCTACATCTAAATGCAAAGGGTAGTTGCGAAGACCTTTAACGTATTTATCCAATTCACTTGTCTCTATAATAGAGTTGCCTGTTGATGCACTACGTAGGTTGCCCATATTATAACACATTAGCAACCCTTTATCTACAGGCGGTATGCCGGTTTGATTGGTAAACTTTAGTTGGTGTAATCGTATGGTTGCCGATAGCTTCTTTTGATCAAAGAAAGGTTGCTGCTTAAGTGATTTTAATAACCCAAAGTATTTGTCTTTTGTACTCACCGTCCAGTCGCAATCTATCTGTATTTCATTGCTAGTGTTGATCTGATTGTTGACAATAATATCTGATAACAGTTTTGTAATATTTACGGCTAACGTATGTATATGAGATGTATCCGCTTTTTGTAAGGTTTCGTTGGTAATGAATACAACCGGAGTGATGGCAACACTATCAGGAATAGAATCCCTCATGCGGATAATAGCAATAGGGTATGGTTGCTTCAATTCCTCTTCCCATTCTACATCAAAGAATTTAATAAAGAGTTGTTGAACAGAAAGATCCTGCAAGGTCTTTCTTTCCTGTGATGATAAGTGAAAAGATGAACGCCAGTAGTAAAAGCCGTGGTTAACTTTTGAGGGAGTTGCAGGCGATGTACAACCGAAAATAATACAGGTAGTGATGAAGAGAAGAACGTAGGATATGGACAAAGAAAAAGCTCTCATTGTTGTAATGATGCTACAAAAATGAGAGCTTTTTACGAATTATTTACCAAGTAAGCTGCTTACAGCACCTTGCAACATTGGATACTTTTCTACAATAAACCCTTTGAGTGTTTCCAGCACTTTTTGAGCTTGCTCGTCTGTTAAACCAGCTTCTGATTTTAAACGCTCTGTCAACTCATTTACCTGGCCTTGAGCGTTGTCTTTGTTCATACCAAACATATTTCCAAACATGATCTCTGATTTTAAGATTTAAAATGATTTAAGTGATTGCGCTACAAGCTTCAAGCCACACGCTGTTCGCTTCTTGTAGCTTGTAGCTTACAGCTTGTAGCTTCCTTATGCTACTTTCAGCAAACTCAACTTGCTCTTGTCAAACTTGCGTTGTGCGTATTCCAGATCCAGTGTAAAGAACTTCTCTTTAGAAGAAGGTAGTTCAAACATAGCATCGGTTAGAATGCTTTCGCAGATAGAACGTAAGCCACGAGCGCCCAGTTTGTATTCTACAGCTTTCTCAACCATAAAATCAAATACCTCTGGCTCGATATTCAATTTAATACCTTCCAGCTCAAACAGGCGAACGTATTGCTTTATTAATGCATTCTTAGGCTCTACCAGGATAGCGCGTAAAGTTTCGGCATCTAGTGGATCCAAGTGGGTTACTACAGGCAAACGACCCAATAACTCTGGTATCAGGCCAAACATTTTCAGATCCTGCGCATTTACATAACGTAACAGGTTCTTCTTCATGTTTTCCTGCAGATCCTTATCTACGTTAAAACCAATAGTATTGGTTTGTACACGGCGGCCAATGATCTTGTCAATACCATCAAAGGCACCACCGCAGATAAAGAGAATATTTTGAGTGTTGATCTTAATAAGCTTTTGCTCTGGGTGCTTACGGCCACCTTGCGGTGGTACCAGTACATCAGTACCTTCCAGCAGCTTCAGCATACCTTGCTGCACACCCTCGCCACTAACGTCGCGGGTAATAGAAGGGTTATCTCCTTTGCGGGCTATCTTATCAATTTCGTCAATGTATACAATGCCACGTTCTGCTGCTGTAACATCATAGTTGCAAACCTGCAACAGGCGTGTAAGAATGCTTTCCACGTCTTCACCCACATAACCTGCTTCCGTGAATACGGTGGCATCTACAATAGTGAAAGGCACATTCAGCATCTTGGCAATGGTTTTGGCCAGCAGGGTTTTACCCGTACCGGTTTCACCTACCATTACAATGTTGCTTTTTTCGATCTCAATATCGTTGCCGCTTACATTCTCGCTTTTGTATTGAAGTCTTTTGTAGTGATTGTATACCGCTACTGACAGTACTTTCTTGGCTTCATCCTGGCCAATGATGTACTCATCGAGGAACTTCTTCATTTCCATCGGCTTCTTTACTGTCAGCTTGAAGGAAGAAGATCCAGCCGATTTGTCATCCCGCACCATCAACTCCTGGTCAATGATTTCACGGGCGTGCTCAACACAGTTTTCACAGATATGTCCTTCTTGCCCGGCAATGAGGATTTTTACCTCATCCCGACTGCGACCGCAAAATGAACAGTGTAATATATTTTTTGCCATTAGTTGATTCGAGTCATTAACTAAGAAGCCTTTTCCGGCCTTTTAGCTGCATTAAGTTAGCAAAAATAAAAAGAAACCGTTGGGACACAACGGTTTCTTTTACCTTTTAGGAAACTCTTAGTAGTGCGTCTAATAAAGTTTTGTCATGATTTGATCCACAATTCCGTACTCAATGCTTTTTTCCGCATCCATCCAGTAGTCGCGCTCAAAATCTTTGCGGATGCGCTCAATGGTCTGACCGGTATTCTCTGCCAGGATACGGGCACCCATTTCCTTGGTACGAAGGATCTGCTCAGCATGGATCTCCATATCGGCGCTAACACCTTGAATATGACCACCTAACGAAGGTTGGTGGATCATTACCTCTCCGTGAGGGAAGATAAAACGGCGACCTTTTTCACCTGCACTTAACAGGATAGAGCCCATTGAAGCAGCCAAGCCCATACAAATGGTGCTTACCGGCGACTTGATAGCTTTCATCATATCGTAGATCACCATACCGCTGGTAACAGAACCACCAGGGCTGCTGATATAGAATTTGATCTCTTTACCAGGCTGGTCAGCGTCTAACAGTAACAGTTTAGTAACAACGTCTTTTGCCGATTTATCATCTACAATCCCCCACAGGTAGATAGCACGGGAGTCATAAAAATATTGCTCTAAGCGCTTATACAGCATACGGGTATCTACCTCGGCACGCTCTTCTTTTTCGGCGTCATCGTCTTTATCAGGTTCCTCTGGATTAGGCTGTGGTTGCATAACCCAGCGATTATTCATTATGTCTTGTAAACTCATTGTTCCTCTTTTAGGGTTAAATTATTTAGCTTCTATTTTCTTGTCCTTTCTAGGGTTTACCAATAACACTTCGTCTACCAGGCCGTACTCTTTCGCTTCAGCGGCCGTCATCCAGTAGTCGCGTTGAATGTCCTCCTGAATTCTGTCTGTATTCTGTCCGGAGTGGCGGCTGTAAATTTCATTCAACTCCTGCTTCAGTTTTTTAATTTCCCGAACAGTGATCTCAATGTCTGTAGCTTGCCCGCCAATAGCACCAGATGGCTGGTGTAACATGACACGGCTATGTCTAAGTGCAGCTCTTTTACCGTTGGTACCTGCTGATAGCAACAACGATCCCATAGAGGCAGCCATACCAATACATATAGTGGCTACATCTGGACTTACATACTGCATGGTATCATATATACCTAAACCGGAGTATACGCTACCACCGGGAGAGTTGATGTACATGTTGATATCACGTGTTCTGTCGGTGCTGTCTAAGAATAATAATTGGGCGGTTACAATATTGGCCACTTCATCGTTAATAGGATAACCTAAAAAGATGATGCGGTCCATCATCAAACGGCTGTAAACGTCCATTACAGCTACGTTCATAGGGCGTTCCTCAATAACGTTGGCAGTTAAGGCGGTTACCATATGATTCGTGTAGCTATTTAGTGTATTGCTGGAGATTCCGCGATGCTTCACGGCGTATTTCTCAAATTCGTTCTGAAAACTCATATCGTCTATTAATTAGGTAAAGCAATTTAATGGATACGAATGTAGCAAATCCCATGCTACCCCAAAAAATACGACAAAAGGACAGAAGTTGATTAGCTAATGTAAAAATTAGCTGATAAACCGATGGAAGGGCAGACAAAAAAGAATGAGTCAATGATCAGGGGAAGCCCCAAAACCCAGTTTCCAATTCTTTTCTATTTACCAGGAGGAAACCCTATTAAGGCTTTTGCTAGCCAGATTTCAATATATTTTAAGTTAGGCCATCTCTCTTTTATTTACCGTTTCCTGGCCTTATTAGTTGCTTATCGGGGGCCTTTCGTTAGGATTTCTTCGAGACTCCTTCGAGACTTGTTCGAGACCGCTTCGGAAATCTCCGAAGAAGCCCCGAAGGATTCCCGAAGCAGACCAAAACAAATCCCTAAGAGAGGGGGTGGCGATCGGCAAAAGAGCGGAAAAGAAGAATAGGGAAGCCATTAATGCTCCCGCAAGTTGCACTATCGGTAGCTACCCTAAAGTGTTCACTAACCGGAATTTAAAATCATCCGTGGAATCCATCCAAAATCCTTAAATCCGTGATATAAAAAAAGGAGAACAGGTTTCCCTATTCTCCTTTAGCTATTTGCGTTTGAAATAATTAATGTTCGTGGTGAGCGTGTTGGTGCTCTTGGTTCATGCGGATGAACTCTTCTTTAGAGATCGGAGTTTCTGTAGCATTTACTTGACCTTCAGCCCATTCAAACACTTTCTGTGTTTGAAGACGGTTATAAGAATCCTCTACATATTTACGATCTTTCATCATGCGGTCAATGTAGTCGCGTACCCAGTCTTGCTCTTCATCCAGTGCACTCATACCCATGTAGCCCAACAATTGTTGTTTAGCAAACTGGCGCAGGTCCTCGTGCTGTACCTGGATATTGTTATCGGCGATGATCTTTTCAGTGATCACGCTCCACTTCAGCTGGTTCAGGAATTGCGGGAATTCATGCGCTACCTGCTCATCAGTTTTAGGCTGATTGTTTTCTCCCTGTGTTTTTAACCAACGCTTCAGGAACTCCTCAGGGAAGTTGACAGTTGTGTGGTCTAATAACACGTGGTAAAGTGAGTGCTGCAACTGGTTGCTGCTTTCGTTATTCCACTGAGTTTCTAGTTCTGTTCTTAATTTATTGCGGAAATCTTCTTCTGTTTTGATCTCTGCATTAGGGAACAGCTGCGCAAAGAATTCTTCGTTCAACTCGCGAGGCTCTACCAAACCCACCTTAGTGATATCTAGGCGGAAGTTGCGGTTGGTACCGCTGTCAATGCCCAGATCTTGCAGAATCCACTGTGCTTCCTGGCCTTCAAAAGCCTCATCAAAGTTCAGTTGGATAGTGTCACCAGTCTTTTTGCCAATCAGGCTAGGGCGGAAGCTTTCTTTAAAGTATTTAACCAATACAGAGTTGTCTTTGCGGATACCGCCTTCTAACTCATTACCAGCAGCGTCAGTTTCTACGAAGTTTACGTTCAGCACGTTATCATCGCCTGTAACTGCTTCAGGCTCAGTCATATTGCCATAGCGTACACGCAGGCGTTCAACCTCTTCGTTCAGCATGTCATCGGTAATCTCTACCTTATAACGCTTCAGGTTTTCAGCACCTAGGTTAGGCAGCTGGAAGTCAGGCTTCATACCTACTTCAAACTGGAAGGTATAATTGTCAGGCTTATTGATATCCAATTGACCCAGGTTCATCTCCATTGGCAGTGGCTGCGCGAAGATGTCCAGCTTTTCAGTCTGGATATAATTGTATACTTCCTGGTCAACTTTCTTTAGTACTTCGTCAACAAACAGGGAGTTGCCATACATCTTTTTGATCAGACCGGCAGGCACCATGCCTTTGCGGAAGCCAGGGATATTGGCCTTTTTGCTATATTCTTTTAATGCTTTTTCAAAAGAAGGGAGATAATCTTCTTTATTGATGGTAATATTTAATTTCTCGTGAAGAGAACCAATGTTCTCTCTGGTTACTGTAGCCATAAACACTATTTAAAGGGGTGCAAAACTAACGGAAATACACGAGAACACCATCGGAAGCTCATTCTGTTCTGCTTTAGAGCTGTTAAAACAAGAATTGTGGTTGAATAATCTTAGGGTGATAGCTTCCTGATTACCCGATTCATCATATGTTAATAACACTTTATGCATCAAGCATTTTCCGCAGCTGTAAAAGCCTGTAGCTTCATAAACAAATCAGTTGTAATGGCGTTCTGTTAGGAAGTCATGCATGCCTAAATCGTATGGAATCGTACGCTTTATCAGTGTAGATTCTGTCGTAGGATTTCGACTGGTTTTGAACTCACATTAGGACATACTAAACCAAAACTAAAATTATGAAGAAGAAACACCTACGCTTTTTATTCCTCTCCATTTCTATCCTTACTCTTTCTACGGCTATAGGACAAACAAAGAGTAACGGGACAAAAAAAACAGCAGCAAATGATAGCGATTTTGAAGTGCCGCTTACCCCAGGCGAAAAAGCGAATGCAAAACTGACGGAAGAGTTGGTACAGAATTATTTAGAATACATAAAAGGACAGACGCAAAAGCAAAATACTGGTATGAGCGTAGCCGATAAGTCTGCTAAGTTGATTGAGTATTTTAATACAAATGGGCTAATTCAGGACAAGTTGGCTAAGTTATACGACACAAAATTTTCAAAGCCTGTTACCTTCAAAGCCTTACCTAATGAGCCTGCAAAGTTTCACCTGTTAGCAGGAATACAAGAACCTATTATAAATCTCCCAGTGGCTTTGGCTACCTATACAGAACGCACTGCTGAGGCTTATTTAGGGAAAATAGATAAAGCGGAAGATGAGGCAAAAAGGGCAGCCCAGGAATTGGCAGGGGAGACTAAAGTAGTGCAAACGTATAAGAAGGGCGGTGATGAGGCTGTAAAAAAAATGTATGAGGAAGAGGTAAATGCCAGTTTTAAAAACAATCCTGTGCTGGCACAAATGGATGTGGCTGCACTGCAGAAAATGTCACAAAAAGAGAGAGAAGAATATGTAAGAAAGATGACAGCTGCTCAAACAGGAGGTGCAACGCCAGAGCAAATTCAAAAAATGACACCCGACCAGAAAAGAGCTATGGCAGAACAAATGATGCGCAATCAGAGCGGGCAGTCAGCACAGAGCGCTTTTACGCAGGAGATGATGACTAATAAAGCATTCGCCAAACGTTTTAATGAGGCTGGTACTGAAGAAAAACAAAAGATCTATAAAGAGTTTGAGGAAAGGTATTATGGCCAGGCAGGCAAGCCAGCATCTGCAACGGCAAGTAATCAACAAAAGGGAGCAAGCACTCAAAATATTGCGCAAGTAAGAGAATTGCAGGAATTTCAAAATAAAACAACCCAGGTAATCAAAAAGCTGGAGGCTGATTTAACCGTAATTGGTAATCGGCAGTCTGACTATGATAGAGCTATCAGGCTAAAAGCAGGTACCCTTACACAATGGGTGAAAAAAAGCATGGATGCATCTCCTAGGGTAAGTAGGTCTGAATATGGAACTGAAATACTCTATGAGGGTGAAATCAAACATGCTGCGGGGGCTATGTTCTATGAATTGGAGCAGGAAAAAACAGTAAAAGAGACAGAGATTTGGTATGCAAAGGTAAAAGTGCATGGTGAGGCGCTTAGAGAACTAGAAAATCTTGCAGCAGCCTATTCCAAGACTTCAAGTGATGACATCAAACTACAGGTAGCTTCCTTACGTGCAGGTGGTTTTGAAAGCATTCGCCAGCTATTAAAAGAGGCTGATCGTATAAGTAATAATGCGGCATCGGCTCAATACCAGTTTAACTGTGAAATACTACACGATTGTAAAGATCCGCGTCAGGATAAAAGAAGATCATAAAAGCGAGTACTGGAAGCTGTAAATAAAAAAGACCTCTTACTAAGTAAGAGGTCTTTTTTGTGCGGATGATAGGAGTCGAACCTACACGCCTCGCGGCGTCAGATCCTAAGTCTGATGCGTCTGCCAATTTCGCCACATCCGCTTTGGGGTGGCAAATGTAGGGGATTTTATTAAAGTTTATAAATCTTATTGTTGTTAAAAAAAATCTGGGGGCTAAATGCTGTAAATTCGTTGGTTATGGAAACCGTAGCGCAGATACCGAAGTATAACTTAAATGAAGAGCAGGAAAAGAAGCTTATCCTAAGGGAATACCGTGCCTTACTGCGTGGGCTAAAGTCTCGTATCAAGCCTGGTGACCGCCGTTTACTTCGCCTGGCCTTTGAAATGGCGGCTGATGCACACAAAACCATGCGCCGCAAAAGCGGCGAGCCTTATATTTTACATCCACTGGCTGTAGCGCGTATTTGTGTAGAAGAAATTGGGCTGGGTATACGTTCTTCCATTTGTTCCTTACTGCACGATACGGTAGAAGATACTGATATTACAATAGAGGACATCCAGAGGGAATTTGGAAACGAGATTGCCCGTATTGTAGATGGACTGACAAAGATCTCAAACGTTGTAGATGTTAACGCCTCCCAGCAGGCTGAAAATTTCCGGAAAATACTGATGACGCTGACTGATGATCCCCGCGTGATCATCATCAAGCTGGCCGACCGCTTACACAATATGCGGACTTTGGAAAGCATGAAGCCGGAAAAACAATTAAAGATTGCTTCCGAAACGGTGTATGTATACGCACCGCTGGCCCATCGTATGGGCCTTTATAACATTAAGACGGAAATGGAAGACCTGGCCATGAAATACCTTGAGCCAGGGCCTTATAAAGAAATAGCGCAAAAGCTGGCAGAGACCAAGCGCGAGCGCACCCGTTATATCAATGAGTTTATTAAGCCATTAAAAGATAAGCTCGAGGCCGGTGAATTCAACTTTGAGATATATGGCCGCCCCAAAAGCATTCACTCCATCTGGAATAAGATCAAAAAGAAGGCTGTGGCTTTTGAAGAGGTGTACGATCTTTTTGCCATCCGTGTAATACTGGATTCTCCCACTGAAAAAGAAAAAGAAGACTGCTGGAAAGTGTATTCAATGATCACAGATGAATACATGCCATCGCCAGAACGCCTGCGCGATTGGTTAAGCAATCCTAAAAGCAATGGTTACGAGGCCCTGCACACTACAGTGATGGGGCCGCAGGGGAAGTGGGTAGAGGTGCAGATACGCACCAAGCGGATGAACGAGATTGCCGAAAAGGGGCTGGCAGCACACTGGAAGTATAAAGAAGGCGCCAGCGATGAAAGCCGTTTTGATAAATGGTTTAACCAGATACGTGAGGTGCTGACGAGCCAGGATACTGATTCGGTTGATTTTCTGCAGGACTTTAAAACCAGCTTCCTGGCAGAAGAGATCTATATCTATACACCAAAGGGCGATGTAAAGATGTTGCCCGTAGGTGCTACTGCACTGGATTTTGCCTTTAGCGTACACAGTGTGGTTGGTAGTAAATGTATTGGTGCTAAGGTGAATCATAAGCTGGTACCCATTAGCCATAAGCTGCGTAGTGGTGACCAGGTAGAGATCATTACCTCTAACAAGCAAAAGCCATCGGAAGACTGGCTGAACTTTGTGGTAACAGCTAAGGCTCGCACCAAGATCAAAGACGCGCTCAAAGAAGAAAAGAAGTCAATTGCAGATGAAGGGAAATATATACTGCAACGAAAATTGGAAGGTCTTGGAGTTGCTGTTAACCAGCACAATTTAGAAGAGCTGGTAACCTTTTATAAATACCCGTCTCAGCTGGAGCTGCATTACCAGATTGCTATTAAGAACAATGACCTGAAAGAACTCAAAGAATTCAAGGTTGTTGGAGATCGGATTGAAGCTCCTAAACCCGTGAAGGTGCAGCATGAGCCGAAGCCGGAATACAATCCTGCCTTAGCTAAAAAAGATACGGAACTGATCATTTTTGGTGAGAGCAGCGATAAGATCGTTTATAACCTGGCCAACTGTTGTAAGCCCATTCCAGGCGATGATGTGTTTGGGTTTGTAACCACGGGTAAAGGCTTGACCATTCACCGCATCAACTGTCCTAATGCCACTAAGCTATTAAGTAACTATGGCCACCGCATTGTAAAAACCAAGTGGGCTAAGAATAAGGAGATTTCATTCCTGACAGGTTTAAAGATCATTGGAATGGACGATGTGGGCGTGGTGAGCAAGATCACTAATGTAATCAGTAGTGAGTTGCGCTTGAATATTTCGGCTATTACCATTGAATCAAAAGAAGGCTTGTTTGAAGGTACCATTCGTTTATTTGTGCATGATAAAGAGCAATTGGATGAATTGGTAAAACGCTTAAAGTCACTGCATGGCATTCACTCGGTAGACCGCTTTGATACTGAAACAGCCGGTTAGTTTATCAATAGAGAATAATAAGGATCAATACTGGTAAGTACTGTTACTTTATATGTTTTGAAAGAGCGTTTCCAGCAATGGCAAACGCTCTTTTTTTAATGCTTTTTATAACTTTTATCGGTTAGTGCTTTCGGCATTTCATACTTATTTCAGTTAGTTTTTTTCATGCTTCAGTTAATGAAAATGCGGCTTCAGCAAATGATTATTTTCTATATGAAGCACATGTGATAATGCATTTGTCCTACCTGTAAACTAGTCAAATGCAAATGAGAAAACTTCTACTCTGCGCATGGGTACTACTGTTAGGAATTACGAGCTGGGCCCAGCAAGCTATTACAGGGACAGTAGTTGACGCCTCTAATAATCCATTATCAGGTGTGAGTGTACAATTGCTCAACTCCAGCATTGGAACAACCACCGATGCCAATGGCCGTTTTAGTATTTCTGTTCCAAATAAAACAGGTGTCCTTCAATTCTCTTATGTTGGTTTTCAAACGCAAACTATCGATCTGGCTACCGCTACTGTAGATCTGAAGGTGACGATGCAGGGAGGAGGACAAGGTAACTTGCAAGAGGTAGTAGTAACAGGTATTGCCTCTTCTGTAAGGCGTTCTAACTTGGCAAATGCCGTTTCTTCTATTTCAGCAAAGCAATTAGTTGGAACTACGGTACAGCCATCAATGGATGCCGCATTGTATGGCAAGTTTACAGGCGCCAACATTTCGGCAAACTCTGGCTCTCCAGGCGGAGGTATATCTGTTAAGCTGAGAGGTATAACTTCCTTAATTGCCAACTCACAGCCACTCTTTATTGTCGACGGTGTTTACTACGATAACTCATCTATTCTTCCAGGCTTGAACTCTGTTTCAAAAGCAGCAGGCCAGGGAAGTACAGATTTCCAGGACAACCAATCGAATCGTATAGCCGACCTGGATCCGGAAGATATTGATCGTATTGAAATACTGAAAGGGGCTTCTGCGGCAGCTATCTATGGTGCCAGGGCGGCCACTGGTGTTGTAATTGTTACTACTAAGCGGGGCAAATCTGGCAAACCTCGAATTGAATTAGGGCAATCTTTTGGCGTGCAAATGCAATTAAGAAAGTTAGGCATGTCGGATTGGACAGCCCAGAAAGTGGTAGCTGTTTTCGATTCTAGCAGGCTTGCGCTGTACAACGCATCTAATGGAAAAACCTATAATTATGAAGACGAGTTATTTGGCAATAAAGGGTTTATGAGTAATACGCGCATCAGCGTGAGTGGAGGTAATGATGCTACTAAGTATTACCTGGGTTATACTTACAAAGATGATGAAGGTATAGTAAAAAGAACCGGCTATCAGAAATCTTCTTTTCGGGTGAATGTGGATCAGCGTGTTACTAATTTTCTGGATCTATCTGTAAGTGCTAATTATGTGAACTCCCAGGCAGACAGGGGCTATTTTAATAACGATAATACCAGTTCCACAATGGGGGTATCGTATGTAGCGACACCCAATTGGGTGAATTTATATCCCGATGCCAATGGCGTGTATCCAAAGCACCCTTTTGTGCCTTCTAACTTTATACAAACAAGGGACTTGATCACCAATCGTGAAAAAGTAGAAAGAATGCTTGTAGGGGGCACAGGCACTTGGAAGATTCTGAATAAGGGTATTCATGATCTGCGTCTTATTGCCAGAGGCGGTATTGACCAGTATACCCTGAATACCATTGCTATTTTTCCACCAGATCTACAGTTTCAATCAGGGGGTAACGGTACCAATGGTGCATCTATTAATGGAACAGCCATTACTAAAGGATCGAATCTGTCGGCTTTTTTACTGTATTCTTTGGATATCTCTAAGGATCTGAACTTGCGTACACAGGCTGGTTTGACCGCTGAGAATTTTGATCAGGACCATGTATTGAATACGGCTACCCAATTGATTGGTACCCAAACCAATGTTAACCAGGCCGGTGCGGTTCAGGTGCAACAAACAAAGATCAAGCAAAGAGACCGCGGTTTCTTTGTGCAGGAAGAAGCCAACTACAAAGAACTGGTAATAGCAACTGTTGGATTAAGGGGAGATCGATCATCTCGAAATGGCGACGCTAACAAACTCTATTACTTTCCCAAAGGTTCTGTTGCCTTTAACGTGCATAAATTGGGTGGCGGTTTATCACTAGGGCCAATCAGCCAAATAAAGCTTCGTGGTGCTTATGGTGAATCAGGAAACTTCGCACCATTTGGAGCCATTTATTCACCTTTAGTGTCTGTAGGATATGGCGGAACTACTGGATCGCTAATTAATATAACACGCGGTAATACGAATCTGAAACCTGAGACTCAAAAAGAGCTGGAGATGGGAACAGATATCGGAGCTTGGAACAACCGCGTTACGCTGGAATTTACCTATTACAGGAAGATTGTTGATGATCTGATCCTAAAAGCGGACGTTGCTTTGTCTTCCGGCTTTCAAGATTATTGGCAGAATGTAGCTAAAATCAGAAACACCGGTATTGAAATAGCACTAAATGCTACCATATTCGATAAAAAAGATTTTCACTGGACACAAACCACCTCTTTCTGGCAAAACAATGCTATTGTTACCCGGCTAGACGTTCCTGCATTTAATACAGGAGCCTTTGGTGCTACCTTAGGAACATACCGGATAGAGGAAGGAAAAAGCCCTACACAAATTGTGGGAGTGGGTAGAGTGAAAGAAGATGGTGCTGACCCCAATACCGGCCTGGCAGTGTTTGGTGATGGTGAACCAGATTTTAATATTTCTTCTTATCATACCCTGACTTACAAAAATTTCGACTTTAGTTTTCTGTTACACTGGAAACAGGGAGGTGAAAACATCAACCTAACCACATTCCTTTCTGACAATTTTGGTACGTCTCATGATTGGAACGATAGAGATCTTGACCCAAGCGGTCAGAAGACTAACGGACAGTACCGGTTATCAATAACTGGAACAACTGCACAACCTTGGGTGCAGAATGCTAGTTATTTCCGGGTGCGGGAGATGGGCTTGACCTATACAATGCCGAAAGAATGGTTTAGAAATATCGCCACTGTACGAGTGGGGGTTTCTGGTCGTAACCTCATTAACGTTTTTGATTATCCTAGCTATGATCCAGAGGTTTCCAATTTTGGTATTGGAGCTATTTCCAGCAACGTAGAGGTTACTCCTTATCCATCATCTAAAAGTATTCACTTTAACGTGTATGTTACCTTCTAGACCCTTAAACGTTTTACAATGAGACCAAATATCAATAGATATCAAACAGTACTTCTAATACTTTTCTACGCACTGGTATTAAATGCCTGTAAAGTGGATCCCATAGAAGATCCCAATAACCCTAATGGTAATACCATTGGAGAAAACGCTACAATTGGTGAAATTCAAAATCTGGCCACGGGTACAGAATCTGCTATGCGAGACAACCTGAATAATTATTATGATGATGTCGGTGTAATTGGGCGTGAAATTTATCGCTTTTCTGCTTCTGACCCGCGTTTTACAACAGAGTTGTTAGGGAAAGGGAATGCAGTCTTGGATAGCAATACTTTTTACATCACCAATCCTTATGGAGCGCGATACAGGACTATCCGGAACGCTAATATTTTAATTGATGCATTAACCAATACAAAAGCCGTTGCAAATGGCACTATTACAGAAGAACAACGGAAGGCAGGAATAGCCTATGCCAAAACCATACAGGCACATGAGTTACTGAGTGTCTTAAATCTTTTATATAATAATGGAGTCAGAGTTGATGTGAAAGACCCGGATAAGCTTGGACCTATTTTAAACAGGCAACAAGGACTGGATGCCATCCTGAATCTTTTGAATGAGGCCAATGCGGATTTAAAAGACAAAAGTGCCGATCTTCCGTTCAATACCTTGCTCTCATTTTTAGATCCCCCATCCCGCAAAGCTTCCGATTTTTCAAAGTTTAATAGAGCCTTGGCTGCACGAGTAGCTGTTTATAAAGAAGATTGGGCAACTGCCAATACAGCATTGAACGAATCTTTTCTTAGCCTGACAGGTGATTTAAAAATGGGGGTCTACTATCGATACTCAGTGGCAGGGAACGACCAGTTGAATACTGTATTCTTTCCATTGAATTCTAGTGGGGAGGTAAGATTAGCTCACCCAAGCTATGTTACTGACGCTACTACTGGGGATCTTAGGTTAAGTAAGGCTTCGAAAAGAACAGCTCCTGAATCGTTAGACGGCTTGACTAGTAATTATGACTTAAACATTTATAAAACGAATGTTGATCCGATACCTATAATCAGGAACGAAGAATTGATATTGCTTATTGCAGAGGTTAAGGCACAGTTAGGCACTACGACCGAGGCGGTTGCCGCCATCAACCGGATCCGGAATGCAGCAGGTATAGGAAACTATACAGGCGCAACCGATAAACAAAGTTTAATTACAGAAATATTGAAGCAACGGCGTTATTCCCTGTTTGGAGAAGGGCACCGATGGATTGATATGCGGCGTTATAATTTATTAAGCCAACTGCCCATTGATAGAACAGGCGATGATGTATGGGTTCAATTTCCTATACCGGCAAATGAGCCCAGATAGAGCTTATTGGCAATAAAATGATACGTATTCAAAAGGAAAGCCTCGCAATTTGCGGGGCTTTTTTACTTGAGCTAAATTTAGTGCCGTACATTTGCCCCTCATTCAAGTACTGCTTTATGGTAGATGTTATTTTAGGCTTACAATGGGGAGACGAAGGCAAGGGTAAAATTGTTGACTACTTTGCTTCTCAATACGATATTATCGCACGTTTTCAGGGTGGGCCTAACGCTGGTCACACTTTGTATGTAGGTGCAGAAAACACAAAAGTGGTGTTACACCAAATCCCTTCTGGTGTATTTCATCAAGGCACAACCAATTTAATTGGAAATGGGGTTGTGTTAGACCCGGTAACCTTGCGAAGAGAATGTGCTACAGTAGCAGGCTTTGGCGTAGACTTAAAAAAGAACCTGTTTATTTCTGAAAGAGCGCACTTAATTCTTCCTACTCACCGGGCTTTAGATAAAGCTGCTGAGCAATCGAAAGGTGAGGAAAAGATCGGTTCTACCTTAAAAGGGATCGGACCAGCTTATATGGACAAAACTGGTCGTAATGGGATCCGTGTAGGTGATCTATTGCAAAAGAACTTTACCACATCTTATATAAAGCTGCGTTTAAAGCACCAAAAGCTTTTAGATAACTACAATTTCAATGAAGATATCTCTGCTTGGGAAGAAGAGTTTTTTGAGGCGGTTGAGTTTTTGAAAACCTTGAATATCGTAAACGGTGAATACTTTATCAACGATGCGTTGGCAAAGGGTAAAAAAGTGCTAGCTGAAGGTGCTCAAGGTAGTATGTTGGATATTGACTTTGGTACATTCCCCTTTGTTACTTCCAGCAATACCGTTTCTGCTGGTGTTTGTAGCGGTTTAGGCGTAGCCCCTCAAAGAATCCGTGAGGTAATTGGTGTATCAAAAGCGTATTGTACCCGCGTAGGTAGCGGTCCTTTCCCAACAGAATTGCATGACGCAACAGGTGAGGAGTTAAGAAAGATAGGTAATGAATTTGGCGCTACTACAGGACGCCCACGCCGTTGTGGCTGGATGGACCTGGTGGCCTTGAAATATGCCTGCTTCTTAAATGGTGTTACTTCAATTGTAATGACAAAGGCCGACGTATTGGATGCTTTTGATACATTACAACTGTGTACGTCCTATAAAGTAGATGGTGTAGCCACAGAACAAGTGCCTTACCAAATGGTGGGTAAAACCATTGAGCCTCAATATCAGAGCTATAAGGGTTGGAAAACCAATTCTTCTGTTATAAAAGACGTAGATAGCTTGCCTGAGGCTATGAAGGACTATGTAAAGGTTATCTCTGAGTACTTGGGTACTCCTATCTCGTTTATTTCTAATGGCCCTGGCCGCGATCAAATCGTAAAAACAGAAAAAAAATAAAGTAAAAGCTCGTTAAAAAAAAGTTTTTTAAAATTTGGCGGATTAAAAACTTCGCAGAAATTTTACACCGGTAATTTAAGAAGCTATGTCAGAAATATTAGAATTAGAACAACCGTTAACGACAACAGAGCTTGTTGAAAAATTAATAGCGCAAGCCAAAAAAAGCGCCTCTAAGTCTAAAAGCGAAGAGGACGAGGATGATGATTTTGATGAAACACCAAAAAGAGGTGGTTCTAAAAAAAGTGAAGACGATGATGAGGATGATGACGATATCGATGACGAAGAGTTAGGAGATGAAGAGGATGAGGATTGGGATCCTGACTTTGAAGAGTTTGATCTTCCTAAATCAAAGAAAGGTGGCGGCAAAAAAGGGGAGGATGACGACGATGACTTCAAAATTGAAGAAGATCCTGAGTTTAAAGATCTTTTCAATGACAGCGGCTCTGACTTTGACGACGAAGACGACGATTTTTAAACACTATAAATTCTGTCGCCATCAGCAGTTTTACTATTACTGATGTAACAGGTTTTAAACAAAAAATGTTGAACTGGGCACAACGGTTCAACATTTTTTGTTTTCTAGATAACCAAGATTACACAATACAGCCACGCCATTATGACTGCCTGTTAGCCGTAGGCGCTACAGAGAGGCTGGATGCCACACAGGCCGGCTTTTCTGCAATTGATCCTTTTCTAGAAAAGAGCAATTGGGCTTTTGGCCATTTGTCTTATGAGCTAGGGCTAGACTGGTTTGGATTACCTACGTCTTCTGTTAGCCCTATCGGGTTTCCTTCTTTTCTTTTTTTTCAGCCTCAATACTTGATCCGTTTAACTGGTCATACAGTAGTGATTGAAGGCGTTGATCCAGAAGGTGTATTTACAGAAATCGGGGTACAAAATATAAAGCCTGCTCAATCTTCTACGGTTACCTTTAAGTCAAGATTTACGAAGGAGTCTTACATTGAAACAATCAAACAGCTACAGCGTCATATTCAATTGGGCGATTGTTATGAGATCAACTTCTGCCAGGAGTTTTTTGCAACAGATGTAGTGATCGATCCTTTGTCTGTATTTCTAATGCTATTAGAGGTTTCTCCCAATCCGTTTTCTGCTCTCTATAAGGTGGCTGATAGCTACTTACTCTGTGCTAGCCCTGAACGTTTTCTATGCAAGGAAGGTAGTGTGCTTTTTTCCCAGCCTATAAAGGGCACCAGCAAGCGATTTCCTGCCGATGAAGCATTAGATAAGGCAGCAAAAGAGGCGCTGTATAATAGCGCTAAGGATCGCTCAGAGAACGTTATGGTTGTGGACCTGGTACGTAACGACTTATCAAGGGTTTGCCGGGAAGGCTCCGTACAGGTAGAAGAGTTATTTGGCATTTATGCGTTTCCGCAAGTGCACCAGATGATTTCAACCGTTACCGGTACATTGAAACCGGATATCACCTTTTCAGAAATTATAGAGGCTACCTTTCCTATGGGGTCTATGACCGGCGCTCCCAAGAAGCGTGTGATGGAGCTGATTCGCCAATATGAATTCGGCAGCCGTGGAATCTTTTCGGGCAGTGTGGGATATATTAGACCTGATGGCAACTTTGACTTTAATGTGGTGATTCGTAGTGTTATGTATAACGCGCAATCAAAGTATTTATCCTACCAGGTAGGCTCTGGTATCACCATCTATAGCGATCCGGAGAAGGAGTGGGAGGAATGTCTGCTAAAAGCAGCTGCCATAAAAAAAGTGCTAACCTAAGAGTTAGCACTTTTTTTTAAAGTCTACTATAGATTAAAAGTTTGCTGCGCTACTTAATGTTAAGCGGATAGACTGCTCTAATATTTGTGGCTTTTGCGCTTGGAAAAGCAAGGCTTTATCCGAAGGTAAGCGCAGGTTGTAAGTACCGTTGGCGGCCAGGCTCTTGTCAAATGCTGGATTGAGTTTAGAAAAATCTACCATGTTCATTTTCAGGAATTGGGCTATAACTGTTCCGTTATACTTACCGCTTACGGATATGACTTCCATTCCTTCCATAGCCGTTGCAGGCTGATTTAGCAGCAGTTCCGATCGTTCATTCTGTGTTAAAGTAGTCGCACCGCCATCGCCTTCCATAATGTAATGGGTGGCAATAAACTTCTTTACATGGTTGCGCGACTCGGCTGGCAGGTAGTATTGCATTGACCAGAAGTTACGGCTACCGCTTTTACGAATAGCCGTATTCACATTACCCGGCCCTCCGTTATAGGCTGCAATCACTAAAAGCCAATCGTTATATAGGCCATACAAGTAAGTGAGGTAACGAGCTGCCGCATGGGTGCTTTTTGTGTAATCGGTGCGCTCATCGCTGTTCCTGTTTACGCGTAAGCCCATTAAACGGGCTGTTTCAGGCATTAATTGCCAAGGGCCTACCGCACCTGCCCAGGAAACGGCAGTAGCCTTTAAATCGGACTCAATAACAGATAAATATTTTAATTCAGCTGGTAAACCATGTTTGGTTAGTACATCCGCCATCATGTCGAAGTAGGGACGTCCCCAGCTTTTCATTTTATTCAGCCTTTCGCTGCAGCGATCCATATAATCTTGTACAAAGGAAAGGGCTTGTGGATTCAACTTAACAGAAAAGCCAGTGGTGGCAGCAGTCGATTCAAACAGATCTTTAAATCCATCACGGGGATTGGATATAATAACTGAGTCTTTTATAACTCCATCTTTTATAACAGAGTCTTTTACAGCTGCAAATGAGAAGTTTCCACTTTGTTGGGCGTTACCGGCAATAGTTGCTGTAATAAATGTCGTTAACGGAAATAGGGTTAACAATAAAAGTTTTTTCATCGAGCTCTTTTTTAAGGATTCGCCTAATCACACGGTTATCGGTACTCTCTCTTATTGTTAGTTTCTGGTTGGTTAAAGTGGGGCAAAGGTACCTCATTTTGCACCTCTAATTTACCAAAATGAGGCTAAAACTGTTAGTGTAAACCCAAAAAAGCCGGTACCTAAATGGACCGGCTTTACGCTTTTGGCAATATTTTAATGCTTAAGGCTGTTGTGTTGTTGTAGTGGTGGGAGTCGGACTTGTAGTTGTTGTCTGACGGTCTTTCTCGGTTATGCCATCCTGGATCTCACGGCGCACATTATCTTTTGCATCGTTAAACTCACGGATGCCTTTTCCAAGGCCACGCATCAATTCAGGAATTTTTTTGCCTCCGAATAATAAGAGAATCACTAAAAGGATAAGCAGGATTTCGTTCCAACCAAGGCTCATGACGATTAATTTAGTTGAGTAATAGAAAACAAAGGTATTTATAAAAGTACTCTGTACAGCATATTACAATTGAATTCCATAAAAAAAGCGGGAGTACACTCCCGCTTTATCGTAAGCTTAACAATTATATTATGCCTTAGCTGGTTGTACAGTAGCTCTTTTCTTTTCTTTGATACGAGCACTCTTACCGCTACGCTCACGCTGATAGTACAACTTAGCGCGACGAACACGGCCAGCTTTATTAAATTCAATAGACTCGATGTTTGGAGAAAAGAAAGGGAACAAACGCTCAACACCAACACCGTCAGAGATCTTACGAACGGTGAAGCTAGCTGTAGCGCCAGTACCTTGTACTTTAATTACATCGCCTTTGAAGGACTGAATACGTTCTTTATTACCTTCAATGATTTTATAGTTAACAGTGATGTTATCACCTGCTTTGAATTTAGGATATTCTTTTTTGCCTGTAAGCTGCTCATGAACGAAGGCAATAACGGCGGAGTTCATAACTTCTAATTTTAAGGACGGCAAAGGTAGGGGAAAGATTTCAGATTTCAGATATTAGATTTCAGATTTTTTGTCTGAAATCTTTATTTGGGTTGATTTTAAGGATTTTAGAACCCTAATTATCTGGCAAATTTAGATATGAGTAATCATGTAAAAGAAAAAAGCTGGCCTTTAAAGGCCAGCTTTTTATAAGCATTTATTTTCTCAAAATCTTCAAATCCTACAATCCTAGTTCTATTATCTCGCCACGTTCACTGCACGCTTTTCACGGATAACAGTTACTTTGATTTGACCTGGGTAGGTCATTTCAGTCTGGATCTTCTGGGCAATCTCAAACGACAGCTTTTCGCTTTCATTATCGGTTACTTTATCAGCCTCTACAATGACGCGTAATTCACGTCCAGCTTGAATAGCGTACGCTTTTTCTACACCGTTATAGTTAAGCGCCAGATTTTCCAGTTCTTTAATACGTTGCAGGTATTGCTGCATGATCTCGCGACGGGCGCCAGGACGAGCACCAGAGATGGCATCGCAAGCCTGTACGATCGGGGAGATCACATACTGCATTTCCATTTCATCGTGGTGTGCACCAATGGCGTTTACTACAGCAGGATTTTCACCATATTTCTCAGCAAGCTTAGCACCTAACAAGGCATGGCTTAATTCTGTTTCCTCATCAGGAACTTTACCAATATCGTGAAGCAAGCCAGCACGCTTAGCCAGTTTAGGGTTCAAGCCAAGCTCTGCAGCCATAACTGCGCAAAGGTTAGCCACTTCGCGGCTGTGCATTAACAGGTTCTGACCATAAGAAGAACGGAAACGCATTTTACCTACCAGACGCACCAGTTCTTTATGTAAACCGTGGATACCTAGTTCAATAACGGTACGCTCACCAATTTCCATGATCTGCTCTTCCAGCTGGCGTTTGGTCTTTTCTACCACCTCTTCAATCCGGGCTGGGTGAATACGACCATCTGATACCAGGCGCTGTAAGCTTAAACGGGCAATTTCACGACGCAATGGGTCAAAACAAGAAAGGATGATCGCCTCTGGGGTGTCATCAACAATCAGGTCTACACCGGTAGCCGCTTCAATAGCGCGGATGTTACGGCCTTCACGACCAATGATCTGGCCCTTAATCTCATCACTCTCCAGGTTAAACACCGTTATGGCGTTTTCTATAGCCTGCTCAGCTGCTGTACGCTGAATAGATTGAATAATGATCTTGCGGGCTTCTTTATTGGCTTTTTGCTTAGCCTCATCTATAATGTCTTGTTGTAAGCCCAATGCCTGAGAGTGTGCTTCTTGTTTCAGTCCCTCTATCAGCTGAGATTTAGCTTCCTCTGCTGTTAGGCCAGAGATCTTTTCCAAGCGGCGGGTATGCTCTTCCTGGTGCTTTTCTAATTCAGCCTGTTTGGTATTCAATACCTCTAGCTGACGGTTCAGGTTTTGTTTGATGGCATCGTTTTCTTTAACCTGGCGCTCTAGCTGCTCGGTCTTTTGGTTGATGTTACCTTCTTTTTGCTTTACCCGATTTTCCGATTCAGCCATTTTGCGGTTACGCTCTAAAATTTCTTTGTCGTGCTCCGCCTTTAGTTGTACAAATTTTTCTTTGGCAGACAGTTCTTTTTCTTTTTTAATCGTTTCACCTCTCAGTTCGGCTTCTCTGATAATGTTTTGTGCATGATTTTCAGCTTCTTCTACTTTGCGCTTTGTGTCTTTGGCAAAAATGAATTTGCCAGCTACGATCCCTATCAATAGGGCCACTATAGCAACAATCACGGTTAATATGCTGGAGTCCATTCGTTCTTTTTTTGTTTTGTGTAGTTGATATATAGATAATACAAGGTCACCCCGCTAAAAAAGCGGTAAGAGGCGAAGATACAAAACCAAGTCGATTTCTGGAATTGTTAAACAATTGATACTAAATGGATAAGCTGTGTTGCTTTTTTATTGATTTATAATAAACTTGTAGATCATTATATCACACACTTATGACGAGATCCTCTTTACTCTTTTTATTGCTGCCTTTTGCAGCTACAGCCCAAAACGGGAAAGACTTTTCCGTTACTGGCACACTTAAAAACTTTCCGACTCCAGTAGAAAAGGTATACATCAATTATAGTTTGAATGGTGAATGGAAGCGGGATAGCGCGATTGTTAAAGATGGCACCTACCAGCTTAAAGGTAAAATTGATAACCCTGGCTTGGCCTCTCTAACAGTTGCTTATCTGCAGCCACAACCAATGAGTCGTCAAAGAGACTTGTATCAAATATTTTTGGAGCCTACTGCTATTAAACTGACTTCAATAGATTCTTTTTCCAATGTTACTGTAACCGGATCAAAAGCACATGCTGATTACCTGAGCTTGAAAAAGCAGGTAGATGCCTATGATGCTGTATTTGATCCATTGTATGAGCAGTGGACTGCCTTTAATAAAGAAAAGAATACTAAGGCTAGGGAAGCCATGGAGGTGCGCATTGATTCCGTGCAAGACGAAATGAATGATAAAGTGTACAAAACCTTTGTTAGCAAAAACCCTAAATCACCGGCAGCCTTGTATGCGCTTCAACAATATGCTGGTTTTGATATCGATGCCGACAAGGTAGATCCACTCTTTAAACAACTGCCCGCTTCTACACAACAATGGGCATCAGCCAAAGAATTTAAAGGGCGTATTGAAATAGCTAAGAAAACAGGTGTAGGTAAAATGGCTATGGACTTTACACAAGCCGATACGTCTGGTAACCCTGTTTCTTTAGCTTCTTTCAAAGGTAAATATGTATTGGTTGATTTCTGGGCTAGCTGGTGTGGACCTTGCCGCCGTGAGAATCCCAATGTAGTGGCTCAATTCAATAAGTACAAAGACAAAGGCTTTACGGTTTTAGGCGTAGCGCTGGAGCGCCCTAACGCTAAGGAAAAATGGTTAAAAGCTATTCACGATGATAACCTGACCTGGACACACGTAAGCGATTTCAACTATTTTGATAACGCTGTAGCTAAACAATACGGTATACAGGCTATTCCACAGAACTTATTGTTAGACCCACAAGGAAAGATCATTGCCCGCAATTTAAGAGGCGATAAGCTAGAGAGTAAACTGGCTGCGATCTTTGGTGGTACTGGTTCTACCGCTGCTAACTAATCACATCTACCTGATAAATGAAAAAGCCACCTATTAGAGGGTGGTTTTTTTTATGATTCATTCTCTAGCGAATTGTCAATAAGCTTTTCGAGATTTTGCAAGCGATCAGTGATATGATCGGTATGCATTTGCTGTGATATACCGGCATTTTGCTCTGTAGCAAACCATACCAGCACCATGGCCAGGTAATCCTGCATATCCTTGCCGGCAAACTGGGTCTTATATTCCAGCAATCGATCGTTAATGGTCTTTGCTGTTTTACGTACTACCTCCTCATCCTTAGGCGCTACTTTAATCCGGTAGGTCCGGTCGGCAATCAGGAGGTTTAATAGTATCAGGTCGTTACTCACGCGGTTATTAGTTTAGAATTTAAGTAAGGCTACACGCAGCACGCTTCACGCAGGATAGATGCATTTCTTTTACGTGTAGCGTATAGCTTGTAGCGTGCAGCTCTCTCGCTACTGGCTTAAAAACGCTATGCACTTATCAATCTCTTTCAAAAACTGGTTGATCTTTCTTTCAAACTCTTTTCTATCGATTTCATTCATTTCAGTTGTAGCGTATTTCAATATGGCTACTTGCTGTTCCAGTTGTTCAATCAATTGAAGGGATAATCCTTGCTGTTCTTTTTGTTCCTGCAACAATTGCCGCAATTGCTCATTCTCCCGCTTCAAGCGGTTGTGCTGCTTCAGTAACAACTGAAGCTTTTCCTGTACGGCGTTAAATTGTTGATCTACCGACATTATTTTCTGATTTCTGCTCCTAACTCTTTTTCCATCGATGTCATGATCTTTTGCATCCAGCCATCGATCTCCTTATCGGTCAGTGTTTTCTCTTCATCCAGGAAGGTAAAGTTTACTGCCAGCGATTTTTTATCGGCGCCTAGCTTTTCACTTTCAAATACGTCAAAGAGTTTTACTTCCTGCAGTTTATTCAGGCGCAGTTTGGCAATGGCCGTTTGCACCGTATTATACGTCAGTGTCTTTGGAACAACCATAGCCAGATCACGTTCTACAGCCGGGAACTTAGGTATTTCTCTAAACTGTACTTGCTGTCGTAAACCCGCTTTAAGCAATACATCCCAATTAAAGTTGGCAAAGAATACCGGTTGTTTAATGTCAAACTTGGCGGCTACAGCAGTAGCTACTTTCCCCAATTTGACTACTTTCTCTCCATTAATACTGGCTGTTATATACTGCTCCATGAATGGGCTCGTTGCTTCCAAGTCGTATACTGGCTGGGCACCCATAGTACGCAGGATGGCTTCTACTACACCTTTCAGGTAATAGAAGTCAGCCGGTACACTTTTACCACTCCAACTTTGATCCACCACATTGCCACTCACGTACAGGCATAAGTGATTTTTTTCATTGTATTTGCCTACACTTTCAGTTGAATACGTTTTTCCATATTCAAAGAAGCGTAAGTTCGTATTCTTCCGGTTGCTATTGAAGGCAATAACTTCCAATGCTGTTGGCAACATGGCAGGGCGCATTACATCCAGTTCTGTGCTTAGGTTGTTTAACAACTTAACCGTCGTTTGCAGTTGCTTCTCGCCAAAATAAGCCGAGTTGGTAATGGAGTTGGTGAGTATTTCATTAAAGCCAAAGCCTACCAGGCTGTTGGCAATTTTTTCTTTTAAGCCTTCTTCTTTATAGTCTGTTTCTACAGCTGGTGTAATAGTGATGGCAGTAGGAATTTCAATATTGTCCAGACCATCAATGCGCAAGATCTCTTCTACAATATCAGCTGGTATGCTAACATCTCTTTTATGATAAGGCACTTCCACTTCCAAGGCGTTGGCATCGTCTTGCTGTATGCCAAAACCTAAGCTTTGTAAAATCGCTTTTACTGCTTCTGGTGCATACTGTTTACCGCTTAGCTTTTTCAGGTAAGCATACGTAAGTGTTACCGTGCGCTTGGGCTCTTGGTTAGGATAGATATCAATTACTTCTGAAGCAATTTCACCACCGGCTATTTCTTTGATCAATTGCGCCGCATGCTTCAATACAGTAACCGTATTAGAGATATCAATTCCTTTCTCAAAACGAGTAGCTGCATCAGTACGCAAGCCATGGCGGAAGGATGTTTTACGAATAGTAGTAGGATCAAAGAAAGCACTTTCTAAAAACAGGTTTGTGGTCTGCTCGGTTACACCGCTTTCCAAACCACCAAACACACCTGCTATACACATACCATCGGTCTCATTACAGATCATGAGGTCTTCGCTACTTAGCTTGCGCTCTTTTTCATCCAGTGTACGGAAAGACGTGCCATCAGGCAGGTTCTTTACAATCACCTTTCCTCCTTTAATGGCATTATAATCAAAGGCATGTAGCGGCTGGCCGGTTTCATGCTGTATAAAGTTGGTAATGTCTACAATGTTATTGATAGGGCGCAGGCCAATGGCTTTCAAACGCTCTTGTAGCCATTTAGGCGAATCCTGCACTTTTACATTGGCAATACATACGCCTGAATAACGAGGGCTGGCAGCTGTATTTTCAACCGTTACATCGATCTTCAGTGATGTGTTATCAATGGCCAAATCCTTTATGGGTAACACCGGCTTGGCATCAATCTTATCGTGGTGTGTTAAATAAGCGCACACATCGCGGGCTACACCCCAGTGGCTCATGGCATCCATGCGGTTGGGGGTAAGACCAATTTCATAAACGATATCGCTATAAGGCTTAAAGTATTCGGCCGCTGGTGTGCCTACCACTGCATCCTGGGGTAATACCATAATACCAGCGTGTGAGGTTCCTAGGCCGATTTCATCCTCAGCACAGATCATTCCATAGCTTTCTACACCACGTATTTTGGCCACTTTCATGGTCAACGGGTCTCCGCCGGCGGGATATATGGTAGTGCCTACTGTGGCTACTACTACTTTCTGGCCGGCTGCTACGTTTGGTGCGCCACAAACAATCTGTAAGGGCTCGCTGCCACCTGTATTTACCTTGGTTAATCGCAGTTTGTCTGCATTTGGGTGTTGCTCCGCTTCCAATACTTCTCCAATAACCAATCCTTTCAATCCGCCTTTTATTTCTTCAAAGGTTTCCATGGATTCTACTTCCAGTCCCACAGCCGTTAAAATAGTCGAAAGGCGTTCGGGCGTCAGTTGTACGGGTAAATACGAACTCAGCCAGTTATATGAAATCGTCATGCAATAATTTTTTTCTAAAGGCGACAAAGATAATTCATTCACCAATGGGCGGTAGAGGTAAAACCTAGAAGTGGCTCTAATGTCTTCTATGCCCTGCCAGGGTATATACGCTAAACGCAGCCTTTTTTGGGAAGTAATACTTTAAAATACAGCGTAGTAGTACGCATAAAAACCACAATTATTTTGAAGGCCTTGTGAAAGCTTTGGGCCGTCTCTACTTTTAAGTAGCTAATGCCTATGCCTATGAAAACTCCTCACTTCTGTAGTTATATCATTGGATGCCAATTGGTGTTTTTAGCAACTGTCTACACAAATGCACAAGCACCCGTAGAGGCCTTATTTACCACGTATAAGAATACTGCTGCCGGTGCAAAAGCCTATACGGCCACCCCTGCGCCCAACTCTGGTACATTTAATGGTTGCGCTAAGGACGCTTCAAGTTATAGCTTTAAAAATGGCACTAAGAATGGGTTGCTTTTAACGGATATTACTGTCAATGGCTTCAACTATATGCTAACCAATAGTGCCCCGGCTACTATAAAACTTCGTAGGGTCAATAATGCCGCTGTTACCGGTAATCGCCATATTATCTTTTTAGAATCGGTCACGGCACCAGCCACAGGCTGCCCCGGTAATAAGCAATATCGATTAAAATCACCTTACCTGGACGATATGGAGCTTTTCTTAAACAATAACTATGTAAACCAGGGCACTGATAATATATTTACTAATGCCGGTAACGGCGATGGCAACAATAATAATATTGAGCGGGTAGATGTGGTCTTTTCCAATGGCGTTTCCTCCTCCATTGCCACACAGGCGGGTTTTGCTCTTTTTGACCGGGGTATTAATAATGCACATGACCCATTTCGGATAGCGGCTATTACAGCTATCAACACGAATGGCGACCCAATAGCTTTTGGCCCGGCGCGCACCTGTGTTGGTGGAAATGGAAGTAATAACGGCAGTTGGGGACATCCTTCCCATCCAAATGGCAACCAGGACCTGTCGGTATATGTAATGCGGAGAGAAGCTGCTGAAACACAATTGCGCTCTTCAGCAGCCATCAACCAACAACTTGGTGGTGTGTTTTTCTCTTTAGCTGATTTGGGTATTAAAGCCAACCAGGTTATTTATGGGTATGCCATTTTAAGTACCGATGGTATTGCTAACCCTGCTTCCAGCCAGTTATTGGATATCGCAGACCAAACGGTTTATCCAACAAATACAACAGAGGCCGTAGGTGGTGGGTTAGATCTTATTGCCGTCAATGCCTTTTTTCAAACAGCAATAACACTTATTGGCCAGGAAATAACTTTAAAAGGGAGCCTGCAGGATAATAAAGCTGTGCTGCAGTGGAGTTTGAAAGAACTGCCTATCAATAGCCAGGCAGAGTTACAGCATTCAATGAACGGCCGCGATTTTACCACCTTTTATTCATTTTCTATTCCCGGTACTTCTTACACGGCCTCTTATACCGATCCGGCAGAAGGCTATGCTTTCTACCGCCTGAAATTGAACGTGTCGGGCTATCAACCGCTCTATAGCAATATTATACAGGTAAAAGGATCGCACCGCACCGTATTGCTATATCCAACACGTATTAAACCCACTCAGCCAGTTCAACTGAAAGGGTTGCCAGAAGGCCCTATTTCCATAAGGATCGTTTCAGCTCTAGGTACCATTTGTATGGCAACTGTAACTAGTCAAAATGGGATAGGGGTGATAGAACCGCCACCGGCAGGCTTTGTAAAAGGGCTTTATTTAGTGTCAGTCATTGACTGTAACAATACAATCCATAATGCTAAACTGGTGGTTTATTAATGAAGTAGTAGCCTTGATCTGTTGATAGCATTGAGATGGATAAGTTTTTGCTGCTAATTTTTAAGTAGGGTAACAGGTGTTGCAGGATTGGTAGACGCAAAAAACTTAGCTATGAAATTTGGAAATTGGAAGGTGACGCAAGATGGCATTGTATGGAAAGGGCCAGGCTACAACGAGTTTGTTATACCCGCTACAGAACTGGTGGCGGAGCGGCCGGGTCTGTTAAGTACGCCTACTACGTACGAATGGATCATGCGGGCCACCGACGAGCACTGGCTTACCGAAGATGATCTCTATGACCTGAACTACGCCTTTGTATTCGCAGCCGCCCGTTATGGATTGAACTTCAATTACGAAACCTTCGACAATACGCTGGAGGAGCAATACGAGCGTTTTGACGACGAAGATGACGAAGACGATGACGACTATTAGGCTTTTAGAACCTTATCCTTTCTGGCGCTTATTTCAATCGGCCGTTGCGTTCTTCTTTGCGAAGCTGCGCATCAAACACAAAAGTGCCAAAGGGGAGAAAAGCGGCTATAAAAGCTAATGCTACTTTCTTCAGGGGCCAGTCGCGTTCACGATACATCATTAATACTGCTATTACAAAGGCTACGAACAATAACCCGTGTACCCAACCAACATACTTTACGGCTTCTGGTTGATCGGCCAGGTATTTTAGCGGCATGGCTATTCCTAACAAAACCAGTAGTGATAGGCCTTCAGCCATTCCAATAAAGCGCAAGCGACCCATAGGGCTTTCCAGCATCTTTTTCATAGACACGTTTTACTTTGGACCGCAAACCTACTACATTAACCGGCTGTCAACTGGTTTTTAACATAGGTTTCCAGCTAGCAGCGAAACAGAAGCCTAACTAGTCATTAGTCATTGGTTGGCATACAAAAGCCGAAGACTAAGCTACTTATTAAAGATTATCGCCATCTTAGGCTTGGCCCTTTTTCGGGTTTTGTTCGATATTGCTTCGATTCTTCTTCGATATTCCTTCGATATTGCTTCGATACATAGAATCGAACAACTATCGAATCAAATACGAAGAAAATGTGTTGTATTTTGCCGCTTGTCCCTTTTTTCTTGACCATTCCCTCCACTTCTTCATTCCTAATTTTTTGTTCAATATTCTTCATAATCCTGTTCATCCATTTTAAATCCTACGAATTCTTGGTCCTCCTTTTCTCCTTTCCCTCTTTTCATCTCTTAGCGCACCTCCGTGCCTTTCCTTAACTCTGTTCCTCCTACTCCGCGTCAATCGGCGTCATCTGCGGGATACCCGTGCGTGGGGGCTCCCCTTGCGGGGGCGGGTGCGTCTTTGTCAGCAGCCTGCTTTCACACTACCAAAAAAAACGCAATATTTATTTTGACTTTATTTATGCACAGGCCTTTTCCATATCGGTTAAACAATTCAAATTTGCTACCCCTCCAACCAAAACGTGCATAACTGCCCGAAAACTGTGGATAACTGCTGTATCGTTTGTGCGTTTATGGTACTAGGGATTTGATCCGGGTCATACTAATTTAGAGGACAGGTGTTGGTACACTTACTGCATCGTCCTATGAAATGCGCAGTATTAACCCTCATAGGAAAAACTTATGGACTTAACGAATCTGAACCGCGATAGAAAGAAAAGGAAGGCGCCCATGGATTTGAGCACGATGGTGTACGGTAAAGTACCCCCTCAGGCCAAAGAACTTGAAGATGCTGTACTAGGTGCTGTGATGCTGGAGAAAGGAGCATTTGATACGGTAGTGGAAATCTTGAAACCCGAATGCTTCTATGTAGACGCTAACCAGCGCATCTTCAAAGCCATGAAGAGCCTGGCCAATAAGAGCCAACCCATTGATATCCTGACGGTTGTGGAAGAACTGCGCATGTTGGAGGAGTTGGAAGCGGTGGGCGGCCCGTACTATGTAACCAAGCTGACCAACTCGGTGGTGTCGGCGGCTAACATTGAAGCACACTCCCGTATCATCCTGCAAAAGTTTATTCAGCGCGAGTTGATCCGCATCTCTGGAGAGATCATCAATGATGCGTATGAAGAGAGCGCTGACGTATTTGACCTGCTGGATCAGGCCGAGAGCAAGATGTATGAAGTTACCAGCAAGCACTTAAAGAGTTCCTACCAATCAATAGACTCGGTGTTGGTGCAAACCATTCAGCGTATTGAAGAAATGCGCCACCGCAATGAAGATATAACGGGCGTGCCGAGTGGCTTCCCTAGCTTGGATAAAGTAACCTATGGATGGCAGAATACTGACTTGGTCATCTTGGCTGCCCGTCCTGCCGTGGGTAAGACCGCCTTTGCCTTGAACCTGGCACGTAATGCTGCCCTGGATCCGCGCAAGCAAACACCGGTAGCCGTGTTCTCCCTAGAGATGGGGGCCGCTCAGCTGGTTGGTCGTATCCTTGCTGCCGAGAGCGAAATTCACCTCGAAAAGATCTCGCGTGGTAAGATGGAAGAACATGAAATGAAGCAGTTGTATGCCAAAGGTATACAGAAGCTGGCGCAGGCACCCATATTCATTGATGATACCGCTTCTTTGAACATATTTGAATTGCGCGCCAAGTGCCGCCGTTTGAAGAACATCAACAATATTGGTATGATCATCATCGATTATCTGCAGCTAATGAGTGGTACCGGTGGTTCCGGAAACCGTGAGCAAGAGATCTCTACCATCTCCCGTTCACTGAAACACTTGGCAAAAGAATTACAGGTGCCGATCATTGCCCTGTCTCAGTTAAGCCGGGAAGTAGAAAAACGTAAGGATGGTAACAAGATGCCGCAGTTGAGTGACCTTCGTGAATCGGGTGCCATTGAACAAGATGCCGACATGGTGTGCTTTATCTACCGTCCGGAATACTACGATGTAACGCAAAACGAAATGGGGGAGAGCAACCGTGGTGAAACCCATCTTCGTATAGCCAAGCACCGTAATGGTTCGTTGGAAACGATTGTATTGAGAGCCCGCTTGGAAATCCAGCGTTTCTTTGATGATAATGGTGGTGATGGAATGGGTAACGGCAATTTGCCTACCAACTGGAAGCCGGTTTCTGATTCTGACGGAGGTGGCGGTGCGCGCATGTTCATCCAAACCAGCAGTAAGATGAACGACTTTGGTGATGATGAAGATCCGTTCTAATACTAAGAGATTAAAGGTGGTGAAAGAAATAAAGAGGAGGCTTAGGCCTCCTTTTGTTTTGAGATGATTTCTTAGTTACCTTTTCGTTTTCACAAACCTTAAATTGAATCTTGGGACTTTAAAACATTCAATGCTTAATTGTTAAGTATTCAAAAAGATGGATTTAGATAAAAAATATGAATTCAAACAAAAGTTACATGCTAAGATAGTAGAGCAATTTCTTGGCAACCCCAAACACTTTTCAGATGTGTTATGGTATAATCATGAAACGTTTGCTTTGCACAGTCTTATGCAAGGCAACTTGGCTGAAGCAAAACAGCATTTCTATACATGTGGTAAATTAGATGAATACCGAATAAGGAGTTTTAATGATCGCATTTTTGATTATGGCATTAATCATGTTTGTTATGCACTTTTAAGTGACGCACATAATTTCTTAAAACAATATGCCCTGTTACGATATGAAAAAGGCAAAAATGCAGAAGCTGGAATGAATGAAATGATAACTCAAGGCTTTTCTACAATTATCTGCAATACCATTCAGTTATTCATATTGAACGATATTAAAGGAATTGAAAGGAACCTTAATATTATTGAAGAATTTACAGTTAAAAGAGACCCTTTTTTAGCACTTGATCTTCGCTTTTTTCAGGCATTACACGAAAGTAATTCACAGAAAATGTCAGAAACTATAGAGGAACTTGTTTCACCTTCTGTTCATAAAAAAAGAAATACAGACTCTGTTTTAAGTAATTGCATATCGATTCCTGCTATAGGTTATTTAAAACTTGCTTGGTTGAAAGGAAGTGAAATAATTCCACAGAGTTCTCTTTTGCCCAAAGAGTTATTGCCTGTAGACCCATTGCCTGTTTATAAGGATATTTATCCTTTTCTCTAATTCAAATAACTTGCTTGCACAAATGCCGTGTCCCTTTCAAATCACGATAGCTAGACTGAGGAGACTCGGCTGGAACCTAAGGACTAAAAGTAGATTGGGGTAACTATCATTGATAAAAAGAAAAAGGATGCTCAACTGAGCATCCTTTTTAGCTAGTAAAGCAACTAAACATTCAGTTGCTGCTACTCCATCATTAGTAGCGCAAAAGCATCAGGATATCTTCCTTATTTCTTTCACTAATAATCGGTATCTCTTCTTCTTTTACATGAGAAGTGATCCACGCCTCAATATTTTCTAGTGCAGAGCTGGATTCTTCAATAGTAGTGGCAAGTTTGCTCATTACAAGATCCATAACATACAATGCAGCAGATTCCTTAATCGTTAAAAGCATGTTTTATATTTTGATAGGTGATTTATAAGGTTAGATTTTCCAGGTACTTGTAGCCAGTTCCCGTATTAAGTAGCAAAATATTTTCTGCACCTGTGAGGATGTTTTTTTGTTGTAGGTCTTTCAAGGCAGCAAATAGGGCCGCGCCCTCTGGAGCAAGCAGTAAGCCTTCTGTTTTGGCAAGCGTTTTCCAGCTATCTACAATAGCTTGTTCTGTAACTGAAACAACAGTGCCGTTTGATTCTTGCAACACGTTTAACATTAACCGCTCCGCAAAGGGATTCGGTACTGCTAGTCCATTTGCTATAGTAGGTTGTCCTTTATATTGGGAAGCATCTTTTTGCAGCCCCATATAGGTAAGCGCTAAAGGGTTACAATTGGCAGCTTGAACAGCAATCATTTTGGGTAGTTTTCTAGTAAGCCAACCCATGGATTGCATTTCCTTAAAAGCTTTCCAAATGCCTATAAGCCCTGTACCACCACCTGCAGGATACAGGATCACATCTGGTAGCTCCCAGTTAAGTTGTTCTGCTATTTCATATCCCATTGTTTTTTTCCCTTCCAACCGATAGGGCTCTTTCATCGTGGAAATGTCAAAGCAGTTCCTTTGTGTTTTTAGTTGAGCCACTTTTTTAGCACAATCGCTGATCAGGCCATTCACCAAAATCACTTCGGCACCATACATCATACACTCCATTTGAAATGTAGATGGCGTATGCGCTGGCATTACTACAATGGCTTCAATACCTGCTTTTGCGCAGTAGGCGCTCAATGCCCCACCCGCATTTCCTGCAGTGGGAATAATACAACACTCAATGCCGTTACTTTTTGCTTTGGTAACAGCCATGCTTAAGCCCCTGGCTTTGAAGGAGCCGGTAGGGTTCATTGATTCATCCTTTAGTAGCAATTGGGTAAAACCCAAGCGCTGGGCTGTTTTTTCAAGTGGTAAAATTGGCGTCCATCCTTCACCAAGGCTAATGGCTTCTTCTTCATCCGCCAAGGGTAAAAACTTACGGTAGCGCCACATAGATCGCTCTTTGCTATCAATGTTGCTTTTGCTATATGGTGGTTGAAAGTTATACTGAATGATCAATGGATTATTGCCACACTGTTCGCAATGTGAGAAAGTGGGCAAAGG
Source organism: Flavisolibacter tropicus (assembly GCF_001644645.1). Taxonomy (NCBI): domain Bacteria; kingdom Pseudomonadati; phylum Bacteroidota; class Chitinophagia; order Chitinophagales; family Chitinophagaceae; genus Flavisolibacter; species Flavisolibacter tropicus. The sequence continues at coordinate 4,930,621 of NZ_CP011390.1, forward strand.
TTCCTCTGCAACTGGCTTTCCACAACCTGCACAGACGTAGTGATAAGATAACGCAACTTCAACTTCAGAAACAGAATTTATACTATCCATTAGAAGGCTAAGCTATAACCCATTGCAGTAGCTTACCAATAGAGTTTTATTATGCGTTATAACTTTTGGTTATAGTACTGTTGGGCAAAGCGGATAAAGGAGGCATTCAATCCGCTGTTCTCTTCACCACGCCGTTGCGTAAAATAAAATTGTCGGGTAATGGTAAGCTCATCAACAAAAAGTCGAACCAGGTCTCCATACATTAATTCTTTGGCAACCGACTTCATGGGAAGAAAGCCCAGGCAATCATCTGCCAATAAAAAGTTCTTTAGGGCTTCTGTGCCGCCTAAGCGCATGCAAACTTTTAATTGTGACAGTTTTACGTCTTTTGTTTGTAAAGCGGCTTTAATAGCAGCCAGGGTGCCAGAGCCGCGTTCCCGAAGTGCTATGGGCTGATGAAGAATTTCTTCCAGTGTGTATTGTGTTTTTTTTGCCAGGTTACTTTTAGCAGAACAAACAGGAACTACTTCGTCGGTAAGAAAATAGAGACTGCTGGCAATATGCATATTGTCTTTGCCTTCCGTAATAGCTAAATCAATTTCGTTATTGAGCAAGGCTTTCAATACGTTTTCAGAGTTACGGTTTACCAGACTCACTTTTACATCTGGGTGTTGTTTGCGAAAGGCCGATAATACAGGTGGTAAAATGTACAAGGCAACTGTTGTGCTGGCACCTAACTTTAATTCCCCACGGAGATGGTTTTTATGTTGAATGGCATTCAGGTCAAATTCCACTTGCTTGCTGATGGCTTCTGCCGTTAGCAGGTGCTGGTAAAGTATTTTGCCTGCTTCTGTTAATGTAATCGCATTGCCACTGCGATCAAATAACTTGACCCGGTAGTATTCTTCCAAATGACGAATATGTTTGCTTACCGCAGGCTGGCTGATAAACAATACTTCGCTGGCCTTAGTGAAACTTAATTGCTGCGCAACGGTTTTAAATACAAGGTGGTTGAATGCTATCATGGGTATACAAAGCATTTCAAATGTACTATCATTCTTTTGCTCTCCATGCGTATATACGTTTGTTAGTTTCAATAATTAACATCTGTAAAAGTCAAGGTTTATATAACGTAGATGGCTGCATTATGCAACTGGAGGCTTATAGGTTCTTTAGCTAAATGCTTTCCGCGTCTTAGTATTAGCTTTGCTGTTTTATCAATTTCCTGTTTTAGGCTTTATTATGGCATTACCTTATTTCTATGTAACCGATTTGTCGAGCAGTACCCTTACGCTGGAAGAAGATACCTCTAAGCATATCATACAGGTATTGCGTATGCAGCTAAATGAGCAATTGCTGTTAACAGATGGAAAGGGTAAAAAAGCTACTGCAGTTATTATAGACGATAACCGCAAGCGCTGCACGGTAAAGCTAACGGATGTAATACACGAGCCAGAAAAGGCTACAGGTGTTACAATTGGTATTTCATTAGTTAAGAATGCTTCTCGCTTTGAATGGTTCTTAGAGAAGGCTACTGAAATAGGTGTTACAGAAATTATTCCCTTGCTATGCGACCGTACGGAGAAAGAAAAGTTTCGTCACGATCGTTTACAAAGCATTTTGGTGAGCGCTATGTTACAATCGCAGCAATGCTGGTTGCCGGTATTGCATGAGCCAATCAATTTTGGAGAGGTTGTAAAGCAAACAACTACTGCAAACAAATTCATTGCTCATTGCTTACCAAATGAAAAACAGCAATTGGCTTCAACCCTTGCTCACCACTCACCACTCACCACTCAAGCCGCCATCATCTTAATTGGTCCAGAGGGCGACTTTACAGAAAAAGAAATTGCTACTGCTTTACAATTAGGTTTTCAGCCTGTGGCATTAGGCAATACTCGCCTACGTACGGAAACGGCGGGTATGGTAGCGGCTACTTTGTTGTGTCAATTAACATCAGAATAAATAGGAAAATGACCAAAAAAAAGCAGCCCTTAAGGGCTGCTTTTTTTATAATAAGAAGTTCTATTAATGAGCTATATCATCAGTACGTTCCTCAGGCATCTTAGGACTACGCAGCTCTACAGGCTTCACTTTCTTGCGTAGACGCATGTTGAGTAATTCTACAGCAAAAGAGAACGCCATAGCAAAGTACACATAGTTCTTTAGGTGCAGTTCATGCGCTTGATCTGCATTCCAACCTTCCATTAATAGTACTACAGAAACAAGCACTAGGAAGGAAAGCGCCAACATTTTTAGCGTAGGATGCTTATGTATAAAGTCCGAGATCCGCTGACTGAACAAGAACATAATAAACATGGCGATGACTACGGCTGTAATCATCACTGCCAATTGTTTAGCAATACCTACGGCGGTGATCATACTGTCAAATGAGAATACCATATCTACCAGCATGATCTGGAAGATAGCAACTCCAAAAGAAGATGCTTTTTTGGTGGCATCATTTTCAAGTGCTTCTTCGTCGCCTTCCAGCTTGTGGTGAATCTCTTTCACTGTTTTATATAACAGAAACAAACCACCAGCAATCATTACTAGGCTGGAAAGGTCAAAGCCCTTTCCAAAGAATGTAAAGAGAGGCTTACCTTTTTGGCCTACCAGCCAGCTTAAGCAAAACAGTAAAAACACACGCACACCAATACCAGTTACCATCCACCAGCGACGTGCGGCTAATTGCTTGCTGGGGTGCAAGCGTCCCATAATGATGGACACAAAGATCACGTTGTCAATACCCAAAATAACTTCCAGAATGGCTAGGGTAAAAAGGCTGATGACATTATCAGCAGTAAATAAACTTTCCATAATTGAGGGGCAAATGTAACCGCGGATTACAAGACTTGGATAGGATTATTAGGATTTTATTAGAATGGCTGAGGTGGCTAATGAGTGGTATTCGGGCAAGAAGTAAGGTACTAAATGATATTTCCTTACTTCTTACTCAACCTCAAATTGTACTATATTCTTTTCCCCTAATCCTATTTATTCCTATTAGTCTTAGTTCTTGACAAATACTCACAAATGTTCTTTACAATATAAGGGCCTTCGTAAATAAAGCCTGTCCACACTTCTATAAGGTCTGCTCCTGCAGTTAGCTTTTGTGCAGCGTCTTCACCCGTAAAAATGCCACCACTACCTATAATGGGTATAGTGCCACCTGTCTGTTGTCGTAGATATTGAACAACCTGTGTAGAGTGTTGTTGTACAGGTTTGCCGCTTAAGCCGCCTGCACCAATAGCTTGTATGTTAGCAGAAGGTGTTTTTAAACCCTCTCTGCTAATAGTCGTATTTGTAGCTACCAGTCCGTCTAATTTAATTTCTGTAGCCAAAGCCACTACATCATCTAACTGTTCTGTCGTAAGATCTGGTGCTATTTTCAATAAGATGGGTCTTTTGTGCTCAAGCTTTGCATTACGCGCCTGCAGGTTCATCAAAATGCGTTGTAAGGCATCTTTTTCTTGAAGTTCACGCAAACCTGGTGTATTAGGCGAGCTTACATTCACTACAAAGAAATCGACATAGGGGTGCAAAGCATCAAAGCAGATTTCATAGTCTTTCCAGGCATCCTCGTTGGGTGTCACTTTATTCTTTCCAATATTGCCACCTATCAACAATTTGGAATTTGGGTTTTCTTTTCTCCATTTCGCCAGACGTTCTCTGACTATATCAACACCATCGTTATTAAAGCCCATACGGTTAATAAGGGCATTGTCTTCCGGTAAGCGAAACAAGCGCGGCTTGTCATTTCCAGCCTGACCTTTCGGTGTTACTGTTCCAATTTCAACAAAGCCAAAACCTAATGTCTCCAGTTCTGTCAGGTACTTTGCATTTTTATCAAAGCCAGCACCCAGTCCAACAGGATTGGAAAATCTCAATCCAAATAAATTCTTTTCTAAAGAGGCGTCTTGAAATTGGAAGCGGTTAGCCAGTTGCTGCCGTAAAAAGCCGATGTTACAGCTTTCCTGTATGAGGTTCATGGTAACATGATGTGCCTTTTCTGGGGAAAGCGTAAACAACAAGCGCCGTAGTAAACCATAAAGCATGGGGCGAAGATAAGATGGGGCGCTAAAATGTACGCTGTAACCTTTAAGACTGAGCAATAGTCCAAGGCTTATATAAAACCAAAACACATGCAATTCAAGCTGCATTTTACATTGAATAGCTTACTCGCTTTTTTAGCCTTCTTATTTGTATGTCATGAACTGCACGAATTAATCCATACAGCTGTAGCATATTGGCAGTGCGGCTGTTGGGGACAACGAGATTTTAATGCCTGGCAGGTTTGTACTACTTGTTCACCCAATATCAATACTGTTTGGGCAACAGCGTCGGGGCCTATGTTTACTTATTTATTAGTCTGGGTAGGTTGGTGGCTGATGCGGAAAAGAGCCACCTTGGCGCAACAGTCCTTTGGTTTTGCCTTGGTTTGGGCCAATGTTCCCTTTGCTCGATTATTTACTGTATTGATGAAGGGAGGGGATGAAGGTGTGATCACAAGGGCTATTGTGGGACAGTCAAAACTGCCAATTGGCGTTTGGCTGGTAGAAATTGTAGTGATACTATTACTGGTTGTGCCGGTATTTGTAAGAGCTTGGCAGTTATTGGCTGTTCAAAAGCGTTTAGGGGTCTTTATTTCGTTTTTAATTGGCCCTTTGTTAATCGAGTTTATTTCTATGCATAAAATAGGAAATCAACTACTGGCAAAAGGCGTGTTTGCGCAGGAAAGTATATTGGGCTCTCCTCTATTGGTAAATATCTGGAATGGCATGTGGCTGACCTTACTACTCATAATCTTTCGAAACCTCGGCAGGTTGTTTCAACCTCAAGAACAATTAGCCTTTAAAAGGGAGAAAGTAATTCCAAGTTTTTGATTTTAAGCTATTGGTTGCATAAACAACTTTTTGTTATATTTGAAATACAATATTTGTTATGCAAGAAGCTTATATCGTTGCCGGATATCGTACAGCTGTAGGTAAAGCTAAAAAAGGGGGCTTTCGTTTCTTTCGCCCCGATGACTTGGCTATAGAGGTGATAAAAAACCTGATGGATGCAGTACCTCAGTTAGATAAAAATTTAGTTGATGATGTAATTGTAGGAAATGCTGTACCGGAAGCGGAACAAGGCCTTCAGGTAGGACGTATTATTGCTGCGCGGGCTATTGGTTATGACACACCCGGCATGACAGTAAACCGCTATTGCGCTTCAGGTTTAGAAACCATTGCTATAGCTACTTCTAAAATTCGCATGGGCATGGCAGATTGTATTATTGCGGGAGGTACAGAGAGTATGAGTATGGTGCCTACTGCCGGCTGGAAAACAGTGCCCGCTTATTCTATAGCTAAAGATGAACCTGACTATTATTTAAGTATGGGTTTAACAGCTGAAGCAGTGGCTAAGGAGTTTAATGTATCCCGTCAGGCACAGGACGAGTTTTCGTACAATTCGCATAGGAAAGCTTTAAATGCTATTGAAAAAGGCTATTTCAAAGAAGGTATTTTACCTATAACGGTTGAAGAAGTATACCTTGACGAAAAAGGTAAAAAGCAAAAGAGAAACTTTATTGTGGATACAGACGAAGGTCCACGTGCTGATACGTCATTAGAAGTACTTTCCAAGTTGAAGCCTGTTTTTGCTGCTAATGGCGTGGTAACAGCTGGCAACTCCTCCCAAACTTCTGATGGTGCTGCATTCGTCATGGTTATGAGCGAACGTTTAGTAAATCAGTTGGGCATTAAACCTATTGGTCGCTTAGTGGCTTGTGCTTCTGCTGGTGTGCATCCACGTATTATGGGTATTGGTCCTGTTGCAGCCATACCCAAAGTGCTGAAGCAAGCCAATATGAATCTGAATGCAATCGATCTGGTAGAATTGAATGAAGCCTTCGCTTCACAAGCAATAGCTGTCATTAATGAAGCTGGTTTAAATCCTGATACAGTAAATATCAATGGTGGTGCTATTGCTCTTGGTCACCCTTTAGGTTGTACAGGCGCTAAGCTAACCATTCAAATCCTGAGTGATATGAAACGGTTGAATAAGAAATATGGAATGGTAACCGCTTGTGTGGGTGGGGGACAAGGAATTGCTGGTATTATAGAACGCATTGATTAATACATTACAACTAGTTTTAAAAGCCTGATTAGATATCGGGCTTTTATTATTTAGCCGGGCATAGTTTTTTGAATCAGATCAGTTGGAAAAAGCATTAAATTGTTTAAAACTGTAGGGCGTGGAAGAATATAAGTTGATTCTATATGCAGATGATGATATTGACGATCGTACCTGGTTTAATGAAGCCTGTAGGGCCGCTTCTAAACCGTGGGAAGTGCATTTTGTAGTGACAGGGCACCAGGTAATACCGTTTTTAAATAGTGAAAATGCGTTACGGCCTTCGCTGATTATGCTGGATCTGAATATGCCCGGTATGGATGGACGACAAACATTGAAGCAGCTAAAAGAAGATCCAAAATTTAAGCATATACCTGTCGTTATGGTAACTACCTCTGTGAACCGGATAGATAAAGAAGTGTGTCGAAAATTAGGCGCATCTTTACTTGTGGCAAAGCCTCACAAACTTATAGAGTGGCAGGAGCTGATTGCGCAATTGCAACCTTTTATGGCCTAATTACTATTGCCGTAAGGTCTTTTCTTTTAAGTTTATTGAGCTTTTTTATCAAATTGCTTTTGCAGCAATGTTGCAAATACTTATTTTCGAGCTCTATTTGAATACGAGTATGAAAGGATTCTTGGTTGCATTAAGCTTATTTCTTGCACTTGTAACGACTGCACAACTTCGTCAAGGAGTTAATTTAACAGGGAAAATTACTGATGCCGCTACTGGGAGTCCATTAGTTGGTGCCTCCGTTTATTTTACCGATGCTCGTGTAGGAGCAACTACAGATCAGGAAGGTGTATATACATTACGTAATGTGCCGTCCGGCCACCATCTTTTAGAAATCACATTTGCTGGTTATACTACTATTGTTGAACATATTGATATTACGGAAAACCAGGAACGTAACTTTTCCTTATTTCCTGCAGTAGTAGAGAACCAAGGGGTTACCGTAACTGGTGTTACATCCGCCACTAGTACAAGAAAAGCGCCAATACCCGTTACCCTTATTCGGAAGTCTCAACTAATGGAAAATGCCTCTACAAACCTTATTGATGCCATTGCTAAACAACCGGGTATCTCTCAGGTTAGTACAGGTCCTGCTATTTCTAAACCCGTTATTCGCGGCTTAGGATATAACCGCGTGGTAGTAGTTAATGACGGCATGCGTCAAGAGGGCCAGCAATGGGGCGATGAACATGGAATAGAAATAGATGAAGCTAGCGTAAGCCGGGTAGAGATCTTAAAAGGACCTGCATCGCTGATCTATGGAAGTGATGCTTTAGCTGGTGTTATCAACTTCATTACCAATACACCTGTGGCAGAAGGTGTACTAAAAGGGAATGTTTACAGTAGTTACCAAACAAATAATGGACAGTGGGGACTGCATGGTGATATGGCTGGAAACCAGAATGGCTTTAACTGGAACGCTTATGGCTCTTACAAATCAGCCAAAGATTATCAAAATAAATGGGACGGCCGGGTATTGAATTCCCGTTTTAATGAGCGCAATTTTGGCGGTTATGTAGGCGTGAATAAAAGCTGGGGATTCAGTCATCTAATATTTAGCTCCTTTAACCAAAAGGTAGGATTGGTAGAAGGGGAACGGGACGATCAGACAGGGAAATTTTTAGTAAATGCCGGATCGCCATTGGAAAGAATCGCCACAGATGCTGACTTAAATAGTAGAGATCTTTTGATACCTCACCAGCATGTTCAACACTACAAGTTGATGAGTGATAACAGTTTCCGTTTAGGAAAAAGCCGCTTGCGCTTAAATCTAGGTTACCAAGATAACTTGCGTAAAGAGTTTGGTAACCCGGAAGATCCTAGTGAAACAGAATTAGCTTTTGATCTAAAAACGGCTACGTATAATGTGCAATGGCGCTTACCAGAGATTACGAATTGGGAAACAGCCCTGGGTATTAACGGTATGTACCAAAACAATGAAAACAAAGGAGTAGAAGCCATCATTCCAGATTATAACCTATTTGATATTGGTGGCTTTGTTTATACGCAGCGCGATGTGCAAAAAACAACTATAAGCGCAGGCCTTCGATTTGACAATCGTTCTATCAATGGATTGCAAATGATGGAAGGAACTAATGTAAAGTTTAGTTCCTTTAGTAAAGATTTTGCTAACGTAACGGGAAGTGTTGGTGTAAGCTATCATCCCACAGACAAAGTCAATTTAAAGGCTAATTTTTCACGTGGCTTCCGTGCGCCTACATTATCTGAACTAGCAGCCAATGGCGCGCATGAAGGTACCAACCGCTATGAGTACGGAAGTAGAGATTTAAAATCAGAGCGCAGTCTGCAAGGTGATTTAGGAGTCGACTTGGATTACGAGCATATCAGCCTTGCAGTAAACCTGTTTTATAACCGCCTAAATGACTTTATCTTTTATAGAAGATTAGCGAGTGCCTTGGGCGGCGATTCAACTCTAATTGTAGATGGAGAAGAGTTACAAGCTTTTCAATACAGCCAGCAAAATGCAAAACTCTATGGAGCTGAGTTGAATGTAGATTTTCACCCGCACCCTTTAGACTGGTTGCATTTTGAGAACACACTTTCTTTATTACGCGGTCGCTTTAGTGATGCATTAGATGGTAGCAATAACCTGCCCATGATACCCGCCAACCGTTGGATCAGTGAACTACGCGCACAATACACAAAGAGTCATAAAACCTTACGTAATTTCTACTTCCGCGTAGAGCTGGATAAAACATTTAAGCAAAATAATCCCTTTACTGGTTATAATACAGAAACGGCTACAAGTGGATATGTACTTTTAAATAGTGGTGTTGGTACAGATATTCACGCTCACGGAAAAACCTTATTTAGCTTTCATTTCACAGCAAATAATATTACAGATGTAGCATATCAAAGTCATTTAAACCGCTTGAAGTATACAGATGTAAATAATGCTACGGGAAGAATAGGAGTGTATAATACAGGGCGCAACTTTTCATTTAAAGTAAACGTGCCACTTAATTTTAAATAAGCAAATACTAGAAAAGCACCTTTCAGGTGCTTTTCTAGTATTTGTATGTAGCTTAATGGTTCGTGAATGATCGATTAAAACAGTTTTCAAATTGGCATTCCAATCCAAAATGATTTACAATGCAAAAGGATATAAAATACGATGTGATTATTATCGGTGGTAGTTATGCCGGACTTTCAGCCGCTATGACTTTAGGCCGTGCAGTAAGAAATGTATTAGTCATTGATCATGGGAAGCCTTGTAATAGGTCAACACCGCATTCTCATAACTTTATTACACATGATGGTGAAGAGCCACTGATGATAGCGGAAAAGGCAAGGCAACAGGTAAAACAATATTCAACCATAGAATTCTTAAATGCTGAAGTAGTAGAGGCAAAGCAAGCGGCGGATTCTTTTCAAATAAAAACACAAGAGGGCAATACTTACAGCTGCAAAAAACTTCTTTTCACAACAGGATTAAAAGATATCCTGCCGGATATCAGTGGTTTTGAAGCTTGCTGGGGTAAGTCCATTTTACATTGTCCTTATTGTCATGGATATGAAGTAAGGCAGCAGCGTACAGGTATTTTAGCAAATGGTGACATTGGCTTTGAGCTCATGAAATTAATTAGCAACTGGACAAGAGATCTTGTGCTTTTTACAAATGGACCTGCTACTTTAAATTCAGACCAATTAAAACTGGCGGCAAAATATAATATACCGGTAATTGAAAAGCCCATAGTTTCCATAGAACATGAGGAAGGCTATTTACAGCATATCCGGTTTGCCGATCAATCTAAATATGAGTTGAAGGCCCTGTATGCTCGTCCTGCATTTGAACAACATTCTCCTTTGCTTGCCTCATTGGGCTGCGAACTCACTGAACAAGGATTGGTAAAGGTTGACATGTTTCAACGAACAAACGTAAATGGAATTTATGCAGCAGGAGATAACTCTTCTATGAGGACCGTATCCATGGCTGTTTCTACAGGTACAATGGCTGGTATAGTGATAAATAAGGAATTGATCGATGAGCAATTCATGTAGGCAGGGGCGCTAACGGTCTCTACCTATATGAATTATTGATGTTCTAGCTTAATCCATTATAGCAACGATTATTTTGATAGCATTAAGCTTTTACAGCGACCGCTACATTCTTACGTTCACCAATTTGCTGACGCCACATAGCATAGTATAAGCCTTTCTCTTCTAATAAGTTTTCATGCGTGCCTGTTTCTACTACATTTCCCTTTTCTAAAACATAGATACGATCGGCATGCATAATGGTCGACAAGCGGTGCGCAATGAGAATGGTAATTTGCTCATTGGAAGAAGAAATCATGCGGATGGTTTTACTGATCTCTTCTTCTGTTATAGAATCCAGTGCAGAGGTAGCTTCATCAAAAATGAGCAATTTGGGCTGGCGTAGCAATGCACGGGCAATGCTTAAACGTTGCTTCTCCCCACCTGATAGCTTCAATCCTCCTTCTCCAATAACAGTATCTAAGCCTTTCTCAGCACGAGCCAATAAGTTTTGACATGCCGCTTTATTTAAGGCATCCAGCACTTCGTCTTCAGTAGCTTGTGGATTTACGAACAAGAGGTTTTCTTTGATCGTTCCAGAAAAGAGTTGCGTGTCTTGCGTTACAAAGCCAATTTGGTTACGCAGGTCGTTAAAGTCCATACTAGTTTCATCAATGCCATTGTATAAGATCTTTCCTTCCTGCGGACGATAAAGACCTACCAACAATTTCATCATAGTAGTTTTACCGGAGCCAGATGGACCTACAAACGCAATCGTCTCACCAGGAGAAACTTTAAAGCTGATACCATCTACAGCTTTATGTGATGCAGTCTGGTGCTTAAAGCTTACGTTGTCAAATTCCAATTTATGTATAGGGCCTAAATGAAGCGGATTGGTTGGCGTGAGTTCCGGGGTCTTCTTCATTAGGTTCTTGAAATTATTAAGAGATGCTTCTGCTTCGCGATAGCTTAAGATAATATTGCCAATCTCCTGTAAGGGGCCAAATATGAAGAAAGAGTAAATCTGCATTGTTACAAGCTGACCCGCATCCATGCTTTTATGAAAGATCAACCACATAAGCATAAACAAAATCACCTGGCGTAAGGTATTTACAAACGTTCCTTGAATAAAACCAATACTACGTATACGTTTTACCTTGGTTAGTTCCAAGCCCAAGATCTTATAGGTGTTTTTATTCAAGCGGGCCACTTCCTGTCCTGTTAAGCCTAAACTTTTTACTAACTCAATATTGCGTAGCGATTCAGTGGTAGTACCAGCAAGTGCCGTTGTTTGTGATACAATGGTTTTCTGTATGCTCTTTACTTTTTTACTCAATAGGTTAGAGATAAACATCAAAATGCCAATGCCTCCAAAATAAACCAGTGGTAACAAGGGCGTAATGCGAAAAGAGAATACAGCTACAATGATAATACCTACCAATACAGTAAAGAGGATATTGACGAAGTTCTTAATAAAGCTTTCTGTATCTGTCCGTACTTTTTGCAGTGTACTTAAGGTTTCGCCGCTACGCTGATCTTCAAACTCCTGGTAGGGGAGTGTCATAGCATGCTGTAAACCATCGGTGAATACTTTGGCTCCGAATTTTTGTACAATAACACTTAAAAAGTAATCCTGAAAATTTTTGGCTATGCGGCTTACCATTGCTACCCCTATAGATGCTAGCAATAAGGCCAATACACCATAAGGCTTATCAAAAGAAAAGAAGAAGTTTTCAAACGCATATTTGCCGGCATTGTGCTCGTAGTCTGTTGCCAATCGTACCAGTGAACCAAAGATGATTGGGTCCATAAGGGAAAAGCCGATGTTGACAGCAGCTAAAAAAAGGACAAGAAAAACAAGGAGCTTATAAGGCTTTAAATAGTGTATTAGTATTTTCATAATGGCATGAGCTTACGCTAAAAACGCTTTTTGTATCGTTCTATCGACCATCCTTTGCCCGTAAACTTATCCATCCATTTTTTATAAAATGCTTGTTGATGATACCTTTCTTCTTCTTCTTGGATCTGCTGGGCGTCCAGATGATGAACCAATTTAACTAAGTTAGGTATACTTTCTTCAGCATTACGTTGAAAAAACACAGGGAGTAGTTCTTTGAATGCGGTAGAGGTCTGATAGGTTGCAAAACTACTCCAGGAAGTGTTACCTTTTTCAAATGCTTCTTGAAAAGCCCAGCTTTCTACCTGTTCAAAAGAAGTGTCGGTAACAGGTGTATGGATTAGGGATGCTGCTTTTTCCAATAAAGGTTTATGTCCAAGGTTTACGCCCACTACCGCCAGTTGAAAGAGTGTTTCTTTTTCCGCCAGGGTCTTGCGGCCACGTATTTTTTTCTCGTACTCATCCAGCAATGTTTTTACAAGGGAAGGTTCTTTTTGCCATTGTTTTAATAGCAAAAAGGGTTTGCCTTTTTCAATAGTGTGAAAAAGGGATGTCAACGATTTTATAGGGTAGACATCGGTATCGCAATACAAGATATTACCCGGGTGTTCCTGCAAGGCTTGTTGTAGTATAGTAGCCCTTGGGGTAATAGGCGTTTGATGCATTAAGAATGCAGGGAAAAAAGAAGTGTAAGCCTCAAACTCAGACGGGCTTTCTGTATACAGTAGGATGCCTATATCTGAAGGTGGCTTCAGATTGTAAATAGCCAAGTACTGTAAGAGAGCATACTGGCATTGGTAAATCCGTTGCCGGCTGTTCCCTACCTGGAACAAAAGATAATGCTGCATGTAGAAAGGTCTCTTGCAGTAAACGTGCCAGCGTACCTAACCAGCCCAACCCTCGCGGTCCAAACTGCGATACTGAATGGCTTCAGCTAAGTGCTCTGGCTTTATGTCTTCACTAGCATCCAAATCAGCAATGGTGCGGGCTACTTTTAATATCCGGTCATAGGCACGAGCCGAAAGATTAAGTCGCTCCATAGCTAGTTTCAGCAAGTTTTGGCCAATGGGACTAATGACGCAGATTTCCTTCAGCATTTTGCTGCTCATTTGCGCATTGGCATAAATACCATTGTGTTCTTTATAACGTTCGGCCTGAATCTCCCGGGCTTTCATAACTCGATCCCTGATGCTGGCCGATGTTTGTTGTGGTTTAGTTGTAGACAATTCTCCAAATGCAACGGGCGTAACTTCCACATGTAGATCAATACGATCTAATAATGGACCGGATATCTTATTCAGGTATTTCTGTACGGTTCCTGGCGCACAAGTACACTGGCGTTCAGGGTGGTTATAATATCCACAGGGACAGGGGTTCATAGAGGCCAGTAACATAAAGCTGGCAGGAAAATCTACGGCCACTTTAGCACGGGATATCGTTACACGCCGCTCCTCCATGGGTTGGCGCATCACTTCTAACACCGTGCGTTTAAACTCCGGTAATTCATCTAAGAACAACACTCCATTATGGGCCAGGGATATTTCACCCGGTTGTGGCGTGCCGCCGCCACCTACTAAAGCCACATCAGATATGGTGTGGTGGGGGCTGCGGAAGGGACGTCGGGATACCAAGGTTGAATTCTCCGGGAGCTTACCAGCTACAGAATGGATCTTAGTGGTTTCCAAGGCTTCATGCAAGGTCAGGGGCGGTAGGATAGTGGGTAAACGCTTGGCAAGCATGGTTTTACCTGCCCCGGGAGGGCCAATAAGTATAGCATTATGCCCACCAGCGGCAGCTATTTCCAGTGCCCGCTTAATGTTTTCCTGTCCCTTTACATCGGCAAAGTCTATTTCAAAATCGTATTGCGAATGGAAGAATTCCTCGCGGGTGTCAATCTTTATGGGATATAAGCCTTGCTCTCCGTTTTCAAAAAAGGAAATAATGTCTTTAATATGGTTAACGCCATACACATCCAGGTTGTTGACCATGCCAGCTTCCCGGGCATTGACTTCTGGTACAAAGAGTCCTTTAAATCCTTCTTTTCGGGCCTGTATGGCTATGGGTAGCGCACCTTTGATGGGACGTACAGAGCCATCCAAACTTAATTCGCCCATGATCACATACTTATCCAGCGCTTCTATGTTTCGTATCTGTTCAGACGCTGCCAGTACGCCAATGGCAATGGGCAGGTCAAAGGCGGTTCCGCTTTTTTTGATATCAGCTGGTGCCATGTTTATCACTATGCGGGTGCGGGGCATGGTATAGCCATTGGTTTTGAAGGTGCTTTCTACCCGCTGCATACTTTCTTTTACAGCATTGTCCGGCAAGCCTACGATCATATATTCTGTGCCGGTGGCCATCCAATTTACTTCAATGGTTATAGAAATAGCTTCTACTCCATAGACCGCACTACCATAGGTTTTTACCAGCATAAATAGGGTACTTTAAAATGGTGAAGATAAGTGAAGAGTGATGTTTAGTGAACTAATTACAATTAGTCATAATAAGTTGTTTTAGAATAACTTATTGCAGTTTATACAGCTTGCCGGGAAGTGAAGCTACCACATGCTTTAATTCCAGGTTAAGTATAGTGGCTGCAGTAATGCTACTACTAAAGTCACTTCTCAAATTGATCTCATCAATATGAACCGTTTCTTTCTCCTGTAGTAGTTGCACAATACTTTTTTCCTCTGGTGTTAACTCAATAAACAATTCACGTTGAGGAGATGGCTTACTTGTTGAAGCCTTCTTCCAACCCATAACTTCCAATAGGTCGTCCGGCTCAGTTAATAGCATGGCTTTATTATGCTTGACCAAATAGTTACAGCCACTGCTTTTTTTATCTGTAGTTCTTCCCGGTAGGGCAAACACATCGCGGTTATAGCCATCGGCAAGCTTAGCTGTGATCATACTGCCGCCGTTGATCTCGCTTTCAATCACTATTGTAGCATCGCACATACCGGCTACTATGCGGTTGCGCAAGGGAAAATGATGAACGTCTGCTATGGTATGGCTAAAAAATTCGGTGAGAATACCACCACCTTGCTTCAGCATATCCTTGGCCAATTCAGCGTGGGCGGCTGGATACATTTTATTTAGCCCGTGGGCCACGGTACCTACAGTAGGTAGTTTGTATTTTAATGCCGCTTTATGTGCTGCGGCATCAATGCCATAAGCCAGTCCACTCACAATTACCACGTTTTCCTGCTCCAGTGCATTTACTAGTTTATCCGTAAAATCCTTTCCATAATCTGTGCATTTGCGGGTGCCTACAATTGCCACCATTTTCGATGCATTCAGATCCGCCGTGCCTTTATAGAAGAGCATGGCGGGGGAATCATAACATTGTAACAACCGTTGCGGATATTTGGGGTCAGTTAAAAAGAGCGTTTGGATCTTATACTTTTCAATGAAAGCCATCTCTTGTTCTACCAGTGAAAAATCGTTGAAAGCTTTAATAGACGAAGCGCTTAATGGCCCCGTTCCTTCTACGCGCTCCAGGTCTTGCAATTTTGCTTTGAAAATAGCTTTCGCCGAACCAAAATGGTTGACCAGTGCCTTGGCTCTTGCATCGCCAACATTGGGCACAAGGGTTAATGCCAGCTGGTAGAACAGTTCATTGTTCTTCATGCAGGGTACAGTTAGTTTCTACAAAGTAAAGCGTTTCGCAGCCAACTACCGACTAACAACTTTCAGCTCCGTACGGCGGTTTTGTGCACGGCCTTCTTCTATTTTATTATCGGCAATAGGTTTGGTAGCTCCAAAGCCCTTTGATGCTAAGCGTTTAGGGTCAATGCCCTTACTGCTGATGTAGGCAATGGCTGCTTTAGCTCTGTTCTCCGAAAGCTTTAAATTATCAGCCGCATTTCCAATATTATCGGTATGGCCTTCTATCTGGATCTTAACGGTTGGATTATCCTGTAGCAATTGTACTACCTTATCCAGCTCAATTTGCGACTCAGGCTTCAATTCATATTTATTGAAATCAAAGAAGATGTTGCGCAATACCACGCTTGCATTTGCCTCTATGGGTTGAAGCGGAATGTTCTTTTCGTAAGTAGAATCGGCTGTTTTATTTTTTAAGGAGTAGTTATCAGAGTAAAACAAATAACCCCTGCGGTTTACGTTAAACGCATAGTCTTTACCGGTAGGTAAGGTGATCAGGTAATTACCGGTTTCATCAGTTTGTACCTTGGAAAGCGTTTGCTTGGTTTCCAGGTCTATTAGCTCTACAGCAGAAGGTAGGCCGGCATTGGTGTTTTTGTCAAATACCTTTCCTTTTATCCACAGCGTTTTAAACGGACGTATATCGTCACGCAGCTCAAAACTGTAAATATCCAGCCCACCGCGACTATCACTTCTGTCGCTGGAGTAATAAGCTGTTTTGCTATCAGCGGCTACGAATATGGTTCCTTCCTCATTGATGGTGTTAATGGGGTAACCAAGGTTTTGAGGAGTGCCCCATTTGCCATCAGCACCTCTACGCGTTACAAAAAGGTCCTCATCCCCATAGCCAGGCAAGCCATTGGAAGTAAAATACAAGGTTTGATTATCAGCATGTATAAACGGACTGAATTCATCACCACTGGTATTAATACCGGGTCCCATATTTTCAGGCTCACTCCAGCGGCCATTGGACTGCAAATGCGTTACATAAATATCGCTTCCTCCCAAGCCACCGGGGCGTTTGCTGGCAAAATATAAATCTCGCTTGTCTGGCGATAGGGAAGGTTGGGAATCCCAGCCTTCTGAGTTCACTTTATTGCCTAGGTTAATGGCTTCGCTCCAGCCATTGCGGGTTAAGTAGGAAATATAAATATCGCAGCCACCTACACCACCTTCCCGGTTACAGCCGGTAAAGATCAGCATGGTGCCGTCTTGAGAAATATTTTGGGCGCCCTCATTCATCGGCGTATTGATATTGCCGGGTAAAGGCTGCGCTGTTATCCATTTGCCGTTTTGGCGCATGCTGCCAAAGAAGTCTTCATTCATGCCTCTCAGACGACGTGTAAAAACCAGTTTATCGCTTTCAATAGGTATGCTGGGGAAATATTCTGATTCCTTGGTATTGATCTCATCACCTAGGTTTTGGGGCGCAAATACATAGTTGCCCGCCGGGTGTTGTTTGGCATAGTCTAAAGCAAACTGGTAAGTTTTACGTCTGTATTCTGCCGCTTTACGCGTATTGGGGTTCAGGTTAGACTTGGCCAATAAAGCATCAATGGTCTGCAGGGCCTTGTCAAACTGCCCCATGCCGGCCAGGTTGATAGAGTAGGGCAGGCGAAAGTCGGATGTATAATTAGAATCTATGGTAAAGGCCTTTTCGTACGTGGCTACACTTTGCTCGCGGTTTTTCATTTGGCCATAAACACCTGCCAGCGATAAATAAGCCTCTACGTATTTAGGATCGCGCTGAATAGCCTCCTGCAGGTCTTGTATCGCTTCATTATACCGATCCTCCTGCGCATTCTCCAAACCCCTGGTATAGGCCTCTATGGCCTTCTTATTCACCTTAGAAGCATCGTATTGCGCTACAGACATTAAGGAGCTGGATACCAGGCAAAAACTGATTATGGCTTTCAGGTGATTCATAGGGTGAATTTACAGGAAATGAATGTCATGAATTTTGAATATGGAGAGAATTAACGTTTATCCCTTATAGAAGGGAGGTAAAAGAAAATCGTTGTGTCAGATGTGAAAAAGGAATCATTCCTGGCCGGTTTCCACATAAACCGACCGATTCTGCACCGTATTTCCTTCGATCCTATCTATCGAACGAATATCGAAGCAATATCGAAGAAGAATCGAAGGAAGATCGAACAAAACCCGATAAGGATCAAGCTAGATATGGCTATAATTTTTAATAAGTAGCAATTAGTGCCTTACAAAGGGATAGCCCTTAAAACAGAAAAGCACTCCAGAATGGAGTGCTTTTACATGTATATTCTTTCTTTAATAATCAATAATTAATCATTAATAATTTTTGATTATTGAGCGTTGGGCATTGAACATTTCCTCATTCATCATTCCTTGTTCCTTGTTGGTTATTCCCCTAGCTTCTGCCACGCTGCCCCTTACCCTTCCTGCTTCATCGTGCAGGCCTTGAAGGTATTTTTCAATAAGGCCGCAATGGTCATAGGGCCCACACCACCAGGCACGGGGGTAATGTAGGAACATTTGGGAGCTACGGCTTCAAAGTCTACATCGCCTTTCAGTTTAAAGCCCGATTTTTTGGTGGCATCTTCTACACGGGTAATACCTACGTCAATGATGATGGCGCCATCTTTTACCATATCTGCTTTTACAAACTCTGGACGGCCCAGGGCAGCAATAATGATATCGCCAGTGCGACAGATCTCTGCCAGGTTCTTTGTGTGTGAGTGACAAACCGTAACGGTACAGTTGCCGGGATTGCCAGGATTGCTCAATAAAATGCTGATAGGGCGGCCAACGATATGGCTGCGGCCAATAACTACGGCATGCTTACCCTTTGTATCTATTTTATAATGTTCTAATAAAAGCAAAATGCCATAAGGAGTGGCAGGAATGAACGTGGGCTGACCTAATACCATTTTACCCACTGTAGCAGGGTGAAAGCCATCCACATCTTTAGATGGATCTATGGTATTGATTACTTCTTCTGCTGATATATGGTCGGGGAGTGGTAATTGTACTAAAATACCATCTACTTCAATATCTGTATTTAGTTCACGAATCTTATCCAGAAGCTGGCGTGCTGGTACAGTATCTTCAAAACGGATAAGTGTAGAACGGAAACCTACTTCTTCGCAGGCTTTTACTTTAGCGGCCACATAGGTTTCGCTGGCGCCGTTGTTACCCACCAGTATGGCTACCAGGTGTGGGACAGCATTGCCATGTGTAGCCAATTGTGCTACTTCAATCTTTAATTCGTCTTTGATTGCTTGAGAAGCTTCTTTTCCGTTCAATAATTGCATGGTGCAAAGGTAATAGACAAGCGTTTAGTCTTTGTATTTTGATGAATCCTTCTTTCCATTTACCTTAGAAAGCAAACTAACTGCCTTATGAAGGCCATTACATTCTGCCTGTTGCTGCAGCTATGTATGCTATTTGCTATAGGTCAGGCCACTCGTTACCCACTGAATGCCATTCAGTCAACAACCTATTCACAGCATCATACCTCGGCTTTTACTTTTACGGCCAACCAGGCCGCACTGGTATCTTCTTCAACGTTTATGGCTGGTATATTTAGTGAACGCCGGTTTATACTACAGGAGTTGTCTTTCTACCAGGTAGCGGCCGCACTGCCTACTCGGAGTGGCAATTTTGGATTAACCGGAACCTACTTTGGGAATACCGCTAATACAGAAACGGAAATAGGATTAGCCTACGGCAGAAAGTTAAGTGACAAACTAGCTATTGGGGGGCAATTCAATTATTATTCGCAACGTATTCCTCAATATTATTCTTCTGGTGCTATTAGTGTTGAAGCAGGTTTATTATTAAAAATCAATGAACAAGTAAAGGCAGGCTTTCATGTCTACAATCCCAATGGAAGTAAGTTGGCCAAGACAGAGGAAAAATTACCTGCCATGTATACAGTAGGTTTTGGCTATGAACCTTCCAACCGTTTTATGCTGAGTGGAGAGGTGTTGAAAATAGAGGACGAGAAAGTAAACTTTACGGCATTAGCGCGCTATCAGTTTGACAAACGCTTATATGCGAGGGTTGGGATTAACACAGCGCATGCTGTTTACAGTATGGCTGGTGGTGTTCAGTTGTCAACCCTTTCAGTAGAAGTGATGACGGCTGTGCATCCGCAACTAGGGATAACACCTGGCTTGCAGCTTCTTTTCCATAAAAAAGAAAAGGAATGATAAAGCCGTGCATACTTTTTTTATTGTTACTCTGTGGGCAAATGGTTTTAGCGCAGGAAGAGACAGCAGAGCAGCCACTGGAAAGCCTAACCGAACTATTAGGAGAAGAGATTGACGACTCTTACCTGCAACAGCTTTATTATTTACAAGAGCATCCTATAGCAGTAAATAGATCGACGGCTGAAGACTGGCAACAATTAAAATGGCTAACCAGCTTGCAGATAGAAAGCTTTCTTCGCTATCGCGAAGCTTTAGGATCATTGGTTAGCATCTATGAATTGCAATCAGTGCCACTCTGGGATATTGCTACCATAAAGAAAATACTTCCATTTATCACAATGGAGGAACCGCTACAATTAAAGAATGCACTCCGTACAAGATTTATAGAGGGGCAGCATAGTATACTATTGCGAACGTCTCGCGTATTAGAGAAACAAAAAGGATATAATAAAGAGCTGGCAAATTATTATGCCGGAAGTCCGGATCGTTTGCTATTGCGCTATCGCTATCAATACAAGAACTACTTACAGTATGGAATAACCGCAGAAAAGGATCCGGGTGAACAATTCTTTAAAGGAGCGCAATCTAATGGGTTTGATTTTTATTCCTTTCATGTATTTGCACGCCAGCTTGGGCAGTTTAAGACAATTGCTATTGGCGACTTTACGGTAAACATGGGGCAGGGGCTAGTGCAATGGCAGGCATTGGGGTTTAAAAAGAATGCGGAGGTAATGCAAATAAAGCGGCAGGGACCCGTGTTGCAACCCTATAGTGCGGCCACGGAATACAATTTCAATAGGGGAGTGGGGGTTACCTGGCAGAATAGAAAGTTGGAAGTAACGGCATTTGCTTCTTATCGAAAAATAGATGGTAGTAGTTATGTAGATACATTGACTGATGATGAAGTCGTATCCAGTTTTTATAATGGCGGTTATCATCGTACGGCAAGTGAAATAGCTAAACGTGCTACCATTGATTACGCATCCTATGGTGGTGTAATATCCTATAAACGGAAAGCATTGGTATTGAATGCAAACGCTTTGTTTCACCAGTTTTCCCATGCCTTACAAACAAATGGTAAGCCGTATGATCTATATGGGATAGAAGGAAAGCGTTGGAATAACTACAGTCTGGATTATAGTTGGACGTATAGAAATCTGCATGCCTTTGGTGAAGGGGCTGTTGATAAATATTATAATAAAGCATTGCTTTCCGGTATGGTAATGAGTGTCGATCCTGCAGTGGATATATCGTTGGTATATAGAAATATTCAGTCGGCCTATCAAACCTTATGGGGAAATGCTGTAACGGAGAATACGCAGCCAACAAATGAGAAAGGTATTTATGCAGGTATTATTATAAGACCTGCAAATGGTTGGCAAATAAATGCCTACACCGATGTATTTCAATTTCCCTGGTTGAAGTATAGAACCGATGCACCCAGTAAGGGAAAGGAATACTTGATGCAAATCACTTATCAGCCTAATAAGCAAGTAGAAATAAATCTGTGCTACAAAGGCGAAAACAAAGAACTCAATGCTGCTGCTGATACTACTACACATTTCTTAGAAGATAATCCTAAACAAGGCCTGCGAATGAATATTATATATAAGATACGTAGAGGCTTGACATTGAAGGGAAGGACAGAATTGATTTGGTTCAACAAAAACCAGCCTGGTAGTGAAGAAGGGTTTCTTAACTATATACAAGGTGATTATACAATCAATAGAAAATGGAAAGGAAACCTGCGACTACAATACTTTGAAACTGGTGGTTATAATAGTAGAATCTATGTGTATGAGAATGATGTATTGTATGCCTATAGTATACCAGCGTATTATGATAAAGGGTGGCGCTATTATTTGAACATGAATTACGCGTTAAATAAACGTCTTTCATTTTGGGTGCGATTTGCTCAAACCGTTTTTAAGAATAAGGCTGCAATTGGCTCTGGGCTTGATGTTATTAATGGGTCAATGCGTACAGAATTTAAGTTACAAGTACGTTATAATCTGAATTAGCTTGTTAAAAAAATTAACGTTATAAGACCTTGAATTGACGGGCATCATCAATAATTTTCATTTTGTCGAAATACCACTACATAGAATCTCCTAGTGCTTCATTTTTTATCTTTTTTATTGATTTGGAATAGCTCTACTCTGTAACAAATCTGTATTTAAACATATAACTTGGCGGTGCATAAAACGCAGTACAGTACTGTGTTTCACGATTTCCCCCTAACCTATACGAGTAATTGTTTACTTATTAAAAACACAAACGTTCACATGAGAAAAAACGCATCGTTGTTGACGATGTTAATGCTTTGTGGCGCATTAGCATTTGGTCAGACGCGCACTGTGTCTGGCGTAGTGAGAGACGAAAAGGGTGATCCCATCCCCTTTGCTACAGTTGCAGAAGCAGGAACTAAAAATGCCGTACAGGCAGATGCAAATGGTAGCTTCATCATTAAAATTGGAGAAAGTTCTACTCTCGGTATTTCCGCTACTGGTTTCAAATCCCAAACGTATACTGTAACAGGTAATACGGCAACGATTTCGTTAGTAAGAGGTGAAGGACAATTGCAAGAGGTAGTTGTTACAGCCTTAGGTATCAAAAGAAACAAAAACACCCTGCCTTATGCTGCACAAACAGTAACTGGCGAAACAGTTAGTCAATCACGCTCTAACAACGTGGTAAGTGCACTATCTGGTAAAGTTTCTGGTGTTGAGATCCGTACTGGTAATGCTATGGGTGCTTCCAGCAACGTAGTGGTACGCGGTGCTAAATCATTGACATCAAGCAACCAGGCCATGTTTGTTGTAGATGGTGTACCTGTAGATAACTCAAATACAAGTAGCTCTAATACACAAACGGGTCGTGGCGGTTACGATTATGGTAATGCTGCTGCAGATATTAACCCCGATGATATTGAATCAGTAACCGTATTGAAAGGTGCTGCTGCGTCTGCTCTTTATGGTTCACGCGCTGCCAACGGCGTTGTAATGATTACAACTAAGAAGGGTAAAAAAGGTTTAGGCATCACCGTTAACTCTGGTGTTACTGTAGGTCGCATTGATAAGTCTACCTATGCAAAGTACCAGAAAGAGTATGGTGCTGGTTATAAAACATCTGGATATGGTGCCCCAGATCCAAATGGTGGCTTCCTTTATTTTGATGCAAATGGTGATGGCGTAAAAGACCTGGTAGTACCTACACAAGAAGATGCTTCTTATGGTCAAAAGTATGATCCAAACTTGCAAGTATACCATTGGGATGCCTTTGATAGAACATCTCCAAACTATGGAAAAACGCGTGCTTGGGTAGCTGCTGAAAATGATCCCACTACATTCTTTGAAACAGCTGTGTCTACTAACAATAGCATCATGGTTGATGGTGGAGGCGATAAGGGTACGTTTAAGCTGGGTTATACTCGTAGCGATGAAAAGGGCATTTTGCCAAACAGTGGCTTGTTAAAAGACCTGGTGAACTTTGGTGCTACTTACAAAATAATGGATAAGCTTACAGCTTCTTCTTCTGTAAACTTCTCAGCAGTTAATGCTCATGGTCGTTATGGCACGGGTTATGATAAATTGAACGTTAACCAGAACTTCAGACAGTGGTATCAAACGAACGTTGATGTACAGGAGCAGAAAGAAGCTTACTTCAGAAGCCAGCAAAACATGACGTGGAACTGGGCTGATCCATCAAAGCAAAGTGGTTTATATCCTATTTATACAGATAACTACTATTGGACACGCTACCAGAATACAGAAAAAGATGGTCGCTACCGTACGTTCGGCAACATGGCACTTACCTACAATCCAACACCTTGGTTGAATATAATGGGTCGTGTTTCTATGGATTCTTACGATGAATTACAGGAAGAGCGTATTGCTGTAGGCAGTAACCCAGTGTCAGCTTACAGTCGCTATAACAGAACCTTCCGCGAGTTGAACTACGACTTGATTGGAAACTTCAATAAAGACCTGTCTAAAAGCTTAAACTTAAAAGCATTAGCTGGTACTAACATCAGAAGAGCAAAAGTGAATTCTATTTATGCTGCAACAAATGGTGGTTTAGTGGTACCAGGTTTATATGCTTTGAGCAATTCACTGAATCCGATTGCTGCACCTACAGAGGTGTATCAAACAGTAGCTGTTGATGGCTATTTCGGTGGCGCTACTTTAACGTATAACGACTACTTATCGTTAGATGCGACCTATAGAAGAGATATCGCTTCTACTTTGCCAAAAGCAAATAATGCTTATGGCTATCCTTCTGTTTCTACAAGCTTCTTATTCTCTAAGTTCTTACCTCAATTTACTTGGTTATCTAGCGGTAAGGTAAGAGCCAACTATGCAGAAGTAGGTAATAATGCTCCTTTTGCTTATTTGGAGAATACGTATACAAAACCAACTCCATTTGGTAATGCGGTTTTATTCTCTTTACCAACAACAAAAAACAACCCGGACTTAAAGCCTGAGAGAACTAGTAGTAAAGAGGTTGGTGTTGAAATGGCCTTCTTGAAGAATCGCTTAGGATTTGACGCGACATATTATTCAACAACTAGCTACGACCAGATCTTCGCGGTAGCTGTATCTACTGCAACCGGGTATAGCAATAAAGTAGTTAACGCAGGTACTATCTTAAATAAGGGCGTTGAACTTTCTATGTTTGCAAACCCTATCAGAAAGAAAGGTTTCTCTTGGGATGTAAATGTTAACTGGACACGTAACCGCAATGAAGTAAAAGAACTGTATGATGGTGCACAAAACCTTCAGATTGCTTCTTTCCAGGGTGGTATTTCGGTTAATGCTACTGTTGGCCAACCTTATGGTACTATTCAGGGTAAAACTTGGGTGATGAAAGATGGCCAGAAAGTGGTAAAAGCAAATGGTCGTTATGATATGACTACCACTACAAACAATGTGATTGGTAACGTAAATCCTGATTGGATTGGTGGTATCAGCAATACATTCAAGTATAAAAACTTTGCTTTAGGATTCCTGGTTGATGTACGTCAGGGTGGTGATGTATTCTCTCTGGACATGTACTATGGTTTGAATTCGGGTCTTTATCCTGAGACTGTCGGCTTAAACGATTTGGGTAATCCTTCAAGAAGCCCTGTTTCACAAGGCGGTGGTGTTATTATGCCTGGTGTAACAGCTGATGGCAAGCCTAATACTACACGTGTTGAAAACGTTTCAGGTACATATGGATATGCTTATAATCCAGCGGCAAACTTTGTATACGATGCCAGTTATGTGAAATTAAGAGAAGCCAACCTTTCTTATTCTCTGCCACAGACACTTGTATCTAAGCTGCGTGCCTTTAAAGGTATCGACGTACAACTGATTGGTAGAAACCTTTGGATCATTCATAAGAATCTTCCTTATTCTGATCCAGAAGAGAATCTGACTGCAGGTAATGCTCAAGGTTATCAGAGCGGTGCCTACCCAACTGCCAGAACTATCGGTGCTAACCTTAAATTGAAATTCTAAACACTCGACATCAATGAAAAAGTATTATATCATATGTTCCTTATCTGTGTTAGGCCTTGCGTCTTGCACTAAGGATATCTCAAGCTTTAACGAGCAGACGAAACTGGCTGCACAGGTTCCTGCGGCTACACTATTCACTAACGGCGTAAGAAACCTTTCTGACGTATTGGCTAGTCCAAATG
The DNA here is from genome assembly GCF_001644645.1 of Flavisolibacter tropicus. Classification (NCBI taxonomy): domain Bacteria; kingdom Pseudomonadati; phylum Bacteroidota; class Chitinophagia; order Chitinophagales; family Chitinophagaceae; genus Flavisolibacter; species Flavisolibacter tropicus. The sequence goes on from NZ_CP011390.1 coordinate 4,956,219, forward strand.
TGAATAGAAATGTGTCAAGACTGATTGTTCAACAATGGGCTACTACTACGTACCCAGATGAGCCTAACTATGACTTTACAACACGTAACATTCCTCAAACATTCTGGACTATTCTGTACAGAGATGTAATAGCAAACGTGAAAGAGTCAAAACGCTTAATACCTAATGATATCACAATTACTGAGGATGTTAAAAAGAACAGACTGGCAATTGCTGACATCATGGAAGTATACACTTATTCTATTTTGGTGAACACATTTGGTGATGTGCCTTACAACGAGGCTATCGATGCAAGCGTTACGTTCCCAAAATATGATGACGCGAAGACCATTTATGAAGATCTACTGAAACGTGTAGATGCAGATATCGCTGCCTTAAATACATCTGCAGCTGGTTTTACGGCTGTTCAGGATATTGTTTATGGCGGTAACATAACAAAATGGAAGAAGTTTGCGAATGCATTAAAAATCAGGTTGGCTATGACCTATGCTGATGTTGATGCTGCTAAAGCAAAAACAGCATTTGAACAAGCTGACGCAGGCGCTTTTGCTGCTAGTGCAGATAATGCTTCTATTACTTATTTCTCTGCAACACCAAATAACAACCCAATCTGGGCTGATCTGATCCAGAGCAAGCGTCAGGATTATGTAGCTGGTGAAACTATCTTGAATAAGATGAATGCATTAAGTGATCCTCGTGTTCCTCAATACTTTAAGCCTAACGATGCTGGAGTATATGTAGGTGGTAAGGCTGGTGCATTAAATACCTATTCTTTATTTGCTAAGCCAGGGGCAAAATTGGAAGATCCTGCATTGCCTGCATTGCTATTAAGCTATGATGAAATTGAGTTTTATCGTGCAGAAGCAAAAGAGCGAGGCTTCACAGTAACTGGTAGCGCTGAAGAGCATTATAATAATGCTATCAAGGCCTCTATCGTATACTGGGGTGGTACAACGGCACAAGCTGATGCTTACTTGTTACAGCCAGGTGTAAGCTATTTAACGGCTACAGGCGATTGGAAAGAAAAGATCGGTACTCAAAAATGGATCGCTTTCTATAATCGTACAATAGATACTTGGACTGATGTAAGACGCTTAGACTATCCAAAACTGCCAGCTCCTGCAGCTGCCAGATCAGGTTTTCCTAACCGTTTAACCTATCCTACAAACGAGCAAACGCTGAATGGTGCAAACTATACAAGCGCTGCTGCTAAAATTGGTGGAGACAAAGTTGAAACCAAGATCTTCTGGGATAAGTTCTAAAAAAATAAGCTGTATGTAAAAAGCCACCTTCGGGTGGCTTTTTTATTTTGGGGGTATAAGGAATCGGAACTTGAGATTTAGGATGCTTTGCTGGGTAGTAAGTAGGTGTTTATGCTTAGTTGCTGTCAAAAATGATAAGCTATGCAGCATTTTGAAACTAAAGATTGTCATTTTCTTTCTGTATTTGCTATATGTCGCTTACACGTTAGATTTATGATATTAGGAATAAATAAATATTTGCTAATTTAATTTGGCAAATGTTAAAATCTTTAATTTGGTGCACCTTAAAAACAATTAGACCATATTAGAACTGCTGTTTCTTCTCTGTTTCGGTAGCTCTTAACCATTTTAGGTCGATTTTTTATTTATTAAAAACAAACGTTTACATGAGAAAAATTGCATCGTTGCTTACAATGCTAACGCTTTGTAGTGCGTTAGCATTTGCTCAGACCCGGACTGTGTCTGGTGTCGTGAGAGATGTCAAGGGAGAGCCCATCCCTTTTGCTACAGTATCTGAGGCCGGAACCAAGAATGCGGTTCAGGCTGATGTTAATGGCTCATTTAGTATTAAAGTTGGAAATGATTCACGTTTAGCTATTTCTGCTGCTGGATTTACGGCTCAAACAATTTCAGTATCAGGAGGTACAGCTACAATTGCTTTAGTAAGAGCTGAAGGTCAGCTACAAGAAGTTGTAGTAACTACAGCGTTAGGTGTTAAGCGTTCGGCTAGATCTACCGGTTATTCAACAACTGCAATAGCACCAGCTGAATTGACCCAGGCACGAGCTACCAATGTGGCAAACGGTTTGTCTGGTAAAGTATCTGGTTTACAAATTAACACAGTAAACAATGGTGTAACAGCCGATACTCGTATTGTTTTAAGAGGTGAGCGTTCCATCCTTGGTAATAACCAAGCTTTGATCGTTTTAGATAACGTTCCTGTTTCTGCTGACTACATCAACTCTTTAAATCCAGATGATGTAGAAAGTGTAAACGTTCTGAAAGGCGCTAACGCTGCTGCTTTATATGGTTCAGACGCAGCAAATGGTGTACTTATCATCACTACAAAAAAGGGTGTGCGTGCTAAGCCATCTATTACTTTTACGCATTCAACCACTATCGAAAAGGTTTCATACTTTCCTAAATTCAATACAAGATTTGGAGCCGCTTCTACTGAGCCAGATAGTTTAGATGCTTATACTGGCTTTTATGGACGTATTCCATATGAAAACCAAATGTATGGTCCTGAGTATGACGGTAGTACCGTTGCTTTGGGTGCTAAAAAGCGCTTTTACCGTCCTGATGGTTCTTTCTTTGATACAACCAACCAAATATCATATCAGTATAGAAACCCGGTAAAAGACTTTTTTGAAACAGGTAGAACTATTCAAAATGGTATTAGCTACCAGGCAGGAACACAAAATGGTTCATTCTATCTGTCTGGTCAGTTTAACAACACTACTGGTACAATACCTGATGATAAATCTAACAGATATTCTGTTAGGTTAGGTGCTTCAAACAATTACAATAAATTCTCGACTTCATTCTCAATCGGCTATACTAAGATTACTACAGACATAGCTGGTGTAGATTATAACCAACATAGACCTGTTTACTGGAACGTTTTAAACACGCCTGGTGAAATTCCTATCAGAGACTTTAAAGATCCAAACGCTCCGTTTGCTAATGAAAATGATTGGTATAATGCATACTATCCCAATCCATACTGGCAGATTTATAACAGCCGTGTTCTAACTAACCGTGATGATATCTTAGGTTCGGTGGAGTTGGGCTATAAAGCTGCAAACTGGTTGAACTTTACTTACCGCTTAGGTGCTACTGCAAGTAACTATCAAGAAAAACGCAAGTTGGCAGGTGTTACCTTCAGCGAATATGAAATAGCTTATCAGGATCCTGCACAAAACCCTGACGGTTTAGATATTGAAGGTACAGCCTATGGTGCTCCTAATGGAATAAGAGGACGTTTTGGTGACAGATTGTATGAGCGCTTTATTCTGCAATCAGACTTCCTTATCAACATGCAGCATAAGTTTTTAAATAATGACTTAGATGCGCGTTTGGTATTAGGTACATCTGCTAATAAGAATAACTATCGTAATATCAGAAACGGTATCGATGGAAGTGATGACATCGCTAGCGAAATAGAGATTCCTGGTCTTTATAACGTATCAAATATTGTTGGTACACCAGTGGTTGGTGAATCACAATCAAAAGTTGGTAAGATTGGTGCCTTTGGTAGCTTACAATTAGGGTATAAGAACTTTTTGTTTGCTGAAATTACCGGAAGAAATGACTGGGTTTCTGTATTGTCACCAGAAAATCGTACTTTCTTCTATCCTGGTGTAAATGCGTCTTTTGTCTTTACTGATGCATTCAAGGCGTTGAAGAATATTTCATGGTTGAATTATGGTAAAGTATTGGCTAGCTGGACAAAGGTGGGTAACGTAAGCTTAGGTGCTTATGAATTATCTAACACTTTCAGCCAGGCTAATGGTTTCCCTTACAACGATCTAACAGGTTTTACACTTGGTAATACATTGGCCAACAGCAATCTTCAACCTGAGATTGTAAAGTCTAGAGAAGCTGGTATACAATTGGGCTTATTTAAGAACAGAGCAAATGTACAAGTGACTTATTACGATGAGGATATTTCTAATCAAACTGTTCCTGTACAAATTTCTTCTTCAACCGGATTTACCAAAACCAATCAGAACGTTGGTAATGTAAGTAACTGGGGATGGGAATTTGATCTTAAATTAACTCCTTTGGTAAACTTAGGACCTGTAAAATGGAACTTCGGAGGCAACCTTGCTTTAATGGACAGCCGTGTAGATGAGATCACTCCAAATTCAAAATCAGTATTTATTGGTGGTTATACCGCTACTGGAGCTGGTGTTTATACGATTGAAGGTCAACCAATGCGTGTTTTACAAGTATTGGATTGGTTAAGAGATGATCAAGGCCGTGTAATTGTTAACCCTAATACAGGTAGACCATCACGTGATACTAAAGTAAAGAACGTAGGTCGCTCTACTCCTGACATGATCCTGGGCTTGAATAGTTCCTTTGATTATAAAGGATTGACTTTGAATGTTCTGGGTGAATACAGAGGTGGATATGTAGTATATAACAATATTGGTAGTGCTATGGCGTTTACTGGTTCTAGTGAAGTTACTACTTCTACAGGCCGTCAGCGTTTTATCTATCCAAACTCTGTTTTATTAGTAAATGGTAAATATGAGCCAAATACTACAGTTGCTGTTGATAATGCGTCAAATGGTAGTAGCTTCTGGGCAGCTTCAGCTGGTTACAGAAATACAAGTAGCAACTTTATTACCAGTGGTGACTTCTGGAAAATCAGGGAAGTTAGCTTGACTTATAATGTTCCTGTGAAGGGCACTCTTGCTAAAACAATTCAGAAAGCTTCTGTAGGGTTAGTTGCTAGAAACCTGTTTACGTTCTTACCAAAGGACAACGTATATGCCGATCCTGAATACAGTGCATTAGGTACTGGTAATGCACAAGGTATCAGCACAGAAAACTTATCACCACCCACAAGAATTTTCGGTGCTACTTTGACTGTTGGCTTTTAACTCTTAACGATTTTAAAATATTAATAAATGAGACGTGTTTTTATAGCGTTTGCAGCTATTGCAACATTAGGAGTTGCTGGTTGTAAAAAGAACTACCTTGATATCAACGAAGACCCGAATAGGGCAACATATAGCACTCCGCAGCTAACTATGCCTATTGCTTTAGAAGGTGCTGCACGCAATAATCTTACAGGTTATCGTAGCCTTGGCTGGTGGTTGGGTTATTATGGAGCATCAGCTGGTTTCTCCAAGCCGAACATTGAATATACCTATGATGTGAATAGCAGCTTTTTAGCTGGGGTTTGGGATAATCTTTACAATAACATCACAGACTTTGATTATGTAGAAAAGAAGGCTGTTGAGCAAAATCTTCCAGTCTACGAAGCAATCAGTAAGGTGATGAAGGCTTATGATTATCATCAATTGGTTGATCTTTGGGGTAATGTACCTTACTCAGAAGCGATCAAGGGGGCTGGTAATTTTGCTCCTAAATATGATAAAGGCCAGGAAGTTTATGACGATTTAGTAAAGCAGCTTAACCAGGCCATTGCTATTTTCAAAAAGCCTTCAACGAAAGGTTCAATTAACGTTTCAGCTGACGCTAAAAGAATCATTGTTTTTGGAGATGTATTAGCAAATGATGGTCCTGATGCGTTTTTGAACAAGTGGGTTAAGTTGGCCAATACCTTAAAGTTGAAATTGTTGGTACAACAGTCACAAGCTGGTCGTGATGCTTACATAAAAGGTGAGTTGACTGGTTTAACAGCCAATGATTTCTTAGTAGTAGGCGAAGATGCTGTCCTTAATCCTGGCTATCAGGATGATGCTTCCAAGTTTAATCCTTTGTATGGTGTGTACTATACAAGTCCAGGTACATTATCTGACACCTATAAGTCTAACAAAGCTGGAAAGTTTGCTATTTCATTGTATAATAGCACTAACGACCCCCGCATTAGTTATTTTTATGATAAGGGTACTTCTGCTACCTATATTGGTAGTGAGTTAGGTGATCCTGTGGGTGCTGCCGGAGTTGCTAATATGGGTAAAGGATTATTGCAAGCAAAAGGCGATGCCGTAGTTCTTACTGCAGCGGAATCGTTGTTTTTACAAGCCGAAGCTGCTCAACGTGGTTATATTTCTGGAAATGCTCAGAAATTGTATGAAGATGCTGTTTTGGCTTCTTTCACCTTTACTAAAGTACCAAGTGCTTCTACTGCAGCCGCTGCCTATGTATCGCAAAGTGATGCCAATACAAACTGGGCTTTAGCAACTGATAAATTAAAACTGATCATCACACAGAAGTATTTAGCTTTAAATACTATTGATATATTAGCTGCTTACAATGATTTCAGACGTACAGGCGTACCTAATGTACCATTAAGTATAGATCCTACAAGTAAAGGCAAAATCCCTGTTAGAATGTTATATCCACAAAATGAGTTATTATTAAATGGGGCAAGTGTAAGCGCTGAGGGAACTGTAGATCCATTTACAACAACTGTTTTCTGGGATAAATAATATATTAATTGAAAAAGCATGAAAAAGTTATTAATAAGAATCATTCCATTTATTTTAATTCCTGCAGTATTAACTTCTTGCCTTAAGAAGTTTGAACTAGCTGAAGATTTTTCTTCAACGCAGCCAATTGCAGACTTGCCAAAGGCTCCTGCAAATGCTCTTAATGCGACTGCACCTACTAACTCTTGGTTTATTTTAGATAGCGCACAAGGAACGGTAGATTATAGTACTGCTGTTCATATTTCAGCAAAAGATCATGTTGGCGATGTAACGGTACGTATGAAAATTGATAGAGCCGCTGGTCAGAAGTGGATTGACGCGCATCCTTCAGGTGGGTACGAGTTACTTCCAGAAGACTTGTACACTGTGCCAACTTTAGATGTAGTAATACCAAACGCCGGTGTATTTAGTGTTGGTGACTTTATTGTAAAAGTTAAAGCTAATGCTAACAATGGCGCTGGTGTAAGCCGATTCAAAAACAAGAAGTACATCTTACCTGTTTCAATTGATAATGTTGTAAGCCATAATTTTACAGTTGCGGAAAACTTCCGTAATGTACTGTGGAATATGCGAGTGAAATTGAAATAAGATTAGATACTCAAGTTTATTACCTAGAAAGCCCCATCATTGGGGCTTTCTATTTTATACATTTAATACATATTGTTTAATATGAAAATGCGTGTGTTATTATTTTTTGGATTAGTGTCTATCCAATTAAATGCCCAAACGACTAACATAAGTATCACTCAAAGTTTTAGCGAATATGCAAAAAATCCTGCGGCCATAAATGCATCTAATAGAATGATTGCTTTCAGCCAGAAAGAGAATACTCAAGGATCTCCCTACTTGGTTAATGGGTGGGCAAAAGGAAGCATCGTATTGAGGAATTCAACGATGGAAGAACCGACGTTTGTTTTGAATTATGATAAGGTGAAAGAAAACCTGATTGTAAAGCTTAATGATCAAAATGTTCTTGATGTAGATATGGGTGAGATTGTAAGCTTTATGTTGAACGATTCGGCTAATAGAACCTATAAGTTTGTTAAGCTGCCTGGTGATCATAAGAAATACCTGGAAGAACTTTATAAGGGCAACGCTTACTCGCTTTATAAAGAAGTTAATACTAAGTTTTATAAGTCGGATTATGAAAACAAAGGCTTATATGAAAAAGGGTATAAGTATGACCGATATGAAGATGAGTTTATTTATTATATAGCAGATAAAAAAAATAATCTAAGAGCTATTAACAACTTTAGTAAGAAGGCAATCAAGAGATTATCTGAAACTTTGCCTATTTCAAAGGAACTTTTAGAAGAGTACAAGCCTACAGCGGATAAGGAAGATTTTCTAATTAGACTTACTAAAGAACTTAATGCTACTTTATAAGTTTTCAATATTATTTTATAAATGATCGGGAAGTAGTAAATAAACTTATGCATATGAAAAGTTATTTCCTTTTTGGCTTTTTATTTTTTACAGTAGTTTCTAATGCGCAAAAGCGCTTTGAGCCCGAGAAACCGGTTGCTACAAGACTAAGTGAAATTCCTCCAACTTTTGATGGGCTAACCTATAATTTAAACAATAAGGGTTCATTATTATTAAATGCCCAAAATCAAGAAGTTCAAGGCTCACGTTATCTAGTAAATGGATGGGCTAAAGGAAAAGTAGTTTTAGAAAACGGAACTGTAAATCAATCAGCTTATAAATTGAATTACGATAAGATAAATGATGATTTAATCTTAAAAGTTGATGATACCCATTTTGTTGAAGTTGATATGAGCTCTATTGAGTCTTTCAATTTAATCGATTCATCCGAGAAGTCGTATTCATTTTTAAGAATCCCAGGAAGTAAATCAAGCTTCCTTGTCGAGGTTTATAAAGACAGTATTTGTTCTCTTTATAAAAAAATAACTACCAAATTCTATCGTGCGGATTATGAAAACAAGGGGCTTTATGAAAAAGGATATAAATATGATCGCTATGTAGATGAAACTACATTCTTTATGAAAAATGATAAGGAAGGTTTCGTTGAAATAGTTAATCTAAATAAAAAAGAGCTTAGAAAGTTAACTGAAATATTTCCTAAGGCAAAAGAATATATCTCAGAAAATAAAGTAACTCCAGATAAAGAGAAGTATTTAACTAATCTAACAATTTATTTGAATAAGCACTCTTAAGTATGAGATCTAAACAAAATCTGTTTAACATAAAGCCTGCAACAGGCTTTATTTTTTATACAAATATCTGTCTTGTATCATAGTTGCGCTAAATGCAAATTGAATTTTAAAGACAATTGTAACCGGCTACATGTGCGCTTATCTTCGTAAAATAGAATAAATTGTAATCCAGCAAAACCAACGCTAACAGGCTGCCAACACAGAGATTTCTGAAGGCCCTATATCAACCTAACAGATGCATTTGTTAGTTAAAGTGAAATGTATAATACTATTAAATAAAATGTTGAACATATGCAGTATTTTACTAACTAATGTTGCCTTATCCCTCATATAGTGTTATTCGCGCATAAACATATGATTGATCTTTAGATGTAAAATAAATAAGTAAAGATTTTTATAAATATGTGTTAAATACTTTATCTTGGCCGTCCATAAAAATGCACAAGATAGAATCCCTAATCATTAGACCTATTTACCCTAAGCCATTCTTAATCACGATTTTTATTTATTAAAACAAACGTTTACATGAGAAAAACTGCATCAATGTTTACGATGCTAATGCTCTGTGGTGCATTAGCATTTGGTCAAACTCGCACAGTGACGGGCAGAATCACTGATGCAAATGGAGCGCCCATTCCATTTGCCACTATTACGGAGGCTGGTACTAAAAATGCTACTACAGCCGATGCTAACGGTAATTATAAAATTAATGTTGGCGCAAACTCTAAATTAACAATCTCCGCAACCGGACATGTGGCACAAACAGTTGCTCCAACTGGAAACGCGCAAAACATTTCACTTGCCATTGGTGCTAGCAACTTACAAGAAGTAGTAGTAACTGCCGCTGGTGGTCTACGCGTTAGACAAAAAGAACAAGGTTATAATTCAACTGTTGTAAAAAGTGAAGCGCTTACTGCATCTAAGCCAGTAACCATTGCTGGTGGTTTACAGGGTAAAGTAGCTGGTTTACAAATCAGTGGTGTTAGCAGTGGTGTTAACCCTAACTATCGCTTAGTTTTAAGAGGTATGCGTTCCTTAACTGGTAATAACGAAGCCTTAGTAGTATTAGATAACGTAATTGTACCAAATGCGGTTTTAAGTAATTTGAACCCTGAAGACGTTGCTGATGTAACGGTTTTGAACGGTCCAAGTGCGGCAGCCTTATATGGTTCTGAAGCTTCAAACGGTGCCTTGTTGATTACAACTAAAAAAGGCGCTCGCGGCAAGATGGCTGTAAAGCTGGCTAATACAGTAACCCTGGAGCAGGTTGCCTTTTATCCTAAATTGAATACAAGATTTGGTTCTGGTTCTTCAAATGATGTTCAAACGTACCTTTCTTACGAGAACCAACAGTATGGACCTGAGTTTGATGGTTCTATAAGAGAGCTTGGTAATGCGCTTGCTGATGGTTCTATCCAGAAAGCACCTTATGTAAATACAAATGGTAAGAAAGATTTCTGGGAGACGGGTATTACTAACCAAACAGATCTTTCTGTTACTGGTGGTACTGATCGCTCAACCGTTTATTTCTCTGGTCAGTATGCCGATGTAAAAGGTACTACCCCTGGAGATAAATATAATCGTGCTTCTTTACGCTTAAATGGTACAACAAAGCTGTTGAACAATTTAGATTTAACGTATACGGCTGGTTATACTCAAAATAGATATAATATCACTACACAGACAGCATCTATTTATAATAACCTGTTGAACACGCCAGCAAATGCGCCATTAACGCAGTATAAAGATTGGAGAAACAATCCATTTGCTAACCCTAATGGTTATTATAATGATTTTTATAACAACCCTTATTTCTTAGCCGATAACTATCGCCAGTTAAACAGGAACGACTACTTTGTAGGAAGTTCAGAGTTTAAATATGCTCCAGTAAAATGGATGGATTTAGTTTATCGTATAGGTATCAGCACTAGAAACCAATCGTATACGAACTCTTCTGATATCTTCAGATACAGTGCTTATACAAAAAATACTACACATGGTACCTATAAAAAGTCTGATATCGTTGGTAGTGTAGAAGATGGTTCTTCTTACCTGACTCGTATCAACTCCGACTTCTTGGCTAGCTTTAGAAAAAATGTTCAGGATTTCTCATTCCGTTTAACTACAGGTGCCAGTATTCGTCATGACGAATCTAAATCAATGAGTGCATCTGTAAACGGTCTAGTTGTACCTGGCGTATTTAATTTAGGAAATAGTACGAATACGCCTTCAGCCTCTGAAGCTAATTATGTTGGTCGCCAGTTTGGTGCTTATGGTGATATGACTATTGGCTACAATAACTATTTATTCTTACACGCTACTGGTCGTAATGATTGGGTTTCAACATTGTCTCCAGAAAACAGATCATTCTTCTATCCTTCAGTTGATGTTTCTTTTGTTGCTTCTGACGCTATCGAAGCGCTTAAGAACATTGCTGCTATCGATATGTTAAAAGTAAGAGCTGGTTGGTCTAAGGTGGGCCAGGTGAACCTGGGTGGTAACTTTGGTGCTTATCGCTTAGAAACTACCTTCGGACAAGGTGCTGGTTATCCTTATAATGGCCAAGGTGGTTATAGCGTAGGTAACCAAATCGTTTCTGATAACTTGAAGCCAGAAATTACAACTGGTTATGAAGCTGGTTTTGATGTAAGCTTATTGAAGCAAAGAATCAATGGTAATTTCACTTACTTCAGCACTGAAACAAAAGACCAAACAGTTGCTACCGGTATCTCTGGTACAACCGGCTTCTCTAGCTACTTAGTAAACACTGGTTTAACATCCAGTAAAGGTATCGAGGCAGCTTTGCATGTTACTCCTTTAAGAAGCAAGAACTGGGAAGTTACTGTAGGTGGTAACTATACGTATAACCAAAATAAAGTTATCTCTATCAGCAGCGACTTACCTCGTTTAACACTGGGTGCTTATGCAAGCGGTGCTGGTTCTTATGCTGTTGCTGGTCAACCTTTCCCTGTATTGATGGGTACTACTCATAAGAGAGATCCAGAAGGTCGTATCATCGTAGATCGTATCACTGGTTATCCAACGGCAACTGATACTATATCAATCTTAGGTAGTGCAACACCTAAGCATATTGTAGGTGCTGATTTAAATGTGAAGTTTAAAAGCTTCCGCTTAAGTGCATTAGCTGAATACCGCGGTGGTCACTATATCTACAATGCTGGTGGAAGTACTTTCGACTTCTCTGGTGCTTCTTATAATTCAACTGTATTTAACCGTGAGCGTTTTGTAATTCCAAACTCTTCTTATGAAGATCCTACAAAACCTGGTACTTACATTGCCAATACAAACGTAACTGTTCGTGACGGTGGTCCTGGTTATTGGACAATTGCTGGTCCTCGTACTGGTATCCATGAGAACTATGTAACATCTGCTGCATTCTGGAAATTACGTGAAGTATCTCTTGCTTATGATGTGCCTGCATCAGTGCTGAACAAAACCAAGTTCATCAAAGGAGCTACTGTAAGTGTTCAAGGACGTAACCTGTTGATCTTATTACCTGAATCAAACGTGTATACCGATCCTGAATACAGTGATGGTAACGGTTCTAGCAGTGGTAACGCCATTGGTCTGACCAACTTAGGACAAACACCTCCTTCTCGTTATTTTGGCGCAACCATCTCTTTAACATTCTAACCTTTAAGTAATCATGAAAAAATTAAAAAATATATTAATAGCAGGGGCTGTGATTGTAGCGTTGCCTTCCTGTAAAAAATACCTGGATATCAATGAGAATCCAAACGATCCTACTTCATCAACGCCTGAATTAGTATTGCCTCAAGCTATTACACGTACTGCTAACACCGTTCCTACCTTCAATTTTTACGGTGCACAAACTGTAGGTTATTTAGCTAATGGTGGTGGTGTAAGCGGATGGGGATCAATCATCTCTTACAACTACACTACTGCAGATTTTGCAGGTCTTTGGAATACTACTTACGATATCTTAGAAGATTTCCAATATGTAATTAATAACACAGAAGGCAAAGAAACCTATGCTTATCATAATGCAGCAGCAAAGATCATGAAGGCATATAACTTTGAATTGCTGGTTGATACTTACAATGATGTGCCTTATACAGAAGCATTCAATGGAACAAAGAATTTGTTGCCAAAGTATGATAAAGCTCAGGACATTTATAAAGACCTGGCTGTTCAATTAGACGCAGCTATTGCTCAAATCAAAGCTGCTCAAGCGCAGACTGATGACAGTAAAAAGCCAACAGCTTTAGCTTCTGGTTCAGACCCGCTGTTTAAAGGCGATGTTAACAAGTGGAAGCAATTTGCTAATACTTTGAAGTTAAGATTAGTAGTTCGCGGAAGTGGCAAAGTAAGTTTTGCTAATACAACCTTTGATGCTGCTGGCTTCTTAACTGATGACGCTATTGTTAACCCTGGTTATACAAAAATAGACGGTAAGCAAAACCCACTTTGGGACTACTTTGCTTACACTGCAGCCAGTGCAGCTGTAACTCGTGGTGGACAATATGTACCAACTCCATTTATTCTTTCTTTCTATGATGGAAATAAAGTGTTAGATACTGTTCGTGGTAAACTGACGTATAAAGAATGGTCTGGCACTAATGGTACAAGTACACCTACAAACCAGTTAGGTAGCCAAGCTACCAATGCCGCTAAAGGTGCTACTCCTAACTCTTGGATTTTAGCTGCTAATGCTACATCTTCTGCCAGAGGTATCTTCAAAGCTGCAGATGCTGGACAACCAATCATGCTGGCCGCTGAAAGCTATTTCTTACAAGCTGAAGCTGACGTGCGCACCATTACTTCGAATAATGCTAAGGCTAATTTTAATAAAGGCCTCGAAGCCTCTTTCAGATACTTAATGAAAGATGCTGCAGGTAATGTCTTAGCCGCAGCGGCTGCGGCAGATTCTGCTGTTGTTGCAACAACGAAGTACGTTACTGCCAATAGTTCTAACTATTTAGTAAATTTTGATGCAGCTACTACTAATCAAGAAAAGATCGAAGCAATCATTACGCAAAAGTATATTGCACTGAATATGATTTTGAGCCATGAAGCTTGGAATGAGTATAGAAGAACAGGTTATCCTAAAATTGTTGCGGGTTCTGCTAACTCTAGATTGACGTTTGCATCAACTGTATCTCAATCAACAAATACGGAGAAGCTACCTACAAGGCTTTTATATCCTGAATCTGAATTCAGATACAACCAAAATAATGTGCCTAAAGGCATCAATGCTTTCACTTCTAAAATTTTCTGGGCACTTTAATCTTTTTAAACTTATTGAATTATGAAAAAATCATTTAAGATATTAGTATCCATGCTAGCTACGGCTGTATGTCTTAGCTCATGCTTGAAGGATAAGTCACTTTTTGACCCTGATAAAGTGGACAATGTTGTTGAGTTTGCAAACTTAGGCGCAATTGAGTCTTCTACAACAAGCCCATATCCTTTGTTTAGTAAGTCTTTTGAAGTAGTTCCCGAGGCTCAACTTGAAGTATATGTAAATTATGCCGGCGATGAAGCTGCCGCTCCAGAGGACATTACAGTGCAGTTAGCTGTTAAATCTGATGCTTTAACAACTTATAACACTGCTAACAAAACAAGTTATACGCTTTTACCTACCAGCTTGTATTCTGTACCTACCAGTGTAGTTATTCCTAAAGGTTCAAGAAATGCAAAGGTTGTAATTACATTCAAGCCTAACCAATTTGACTTGTCAAAGACTTATGGTTTGCCTTTAGCAATCACTTCTGCAACAAAAGGAAATATTAGCGGCAATTTTGGTACTGTAGTTTACAGAGTAGGTGCTAAAAATAAATACGATGGTGTTTATGAAATAAAGGCAGATAATGCCACTTTTCAAGACGTTCAAATAGGTGCAGCAGCTACAAAAGCATACCCTAAAACAGTACATTTGGTAACAGTAGGGGCTAACTCTGTAGCGTATTTCGATCCAAACCTGAATTCTGGTACGTATGGATACAGATTTTTGAATAATGGCTCAGGTACATACTATGGCAACTTTGCTCCAGTATTTGAAATGGATCCAACAACTCTTAGCGTAAAAGCTGTAACTAATCACGCTCCTTATATTGGTAACACACAGGGTCGCGATGCCAAGCTGGATCCAACAGGAGTTAATAAGTTTACATTTAATGGTAACACGCCATCTACTTTACAAGTAAGTTATATTTTAACTCAAAATGGTGCAAACAAAGCGTTGATTACCGAAAAATTGGAATATAAAGGTCCTCGACCTTAATAGGTTGATTATCCGTTTAAACAAAATGGCTGCACTTGCAGCCATTTTGTTTTAGGGTATTGTATAAATTATACCTTCGCTAATACTGAAACTTAAATACATGACAGATCAACAACCCCAACAAGGCATCAACATAGAAATCACCGAAGAAATAGCTGAAGGTACCTACGCCAATCTGGCTATTATTACCCATTCACACGCGGAGTTTGTCGTTGACTTTGTGAATGTAATGCCGGGTACACCTAAGAGCAAGGTAAAATCTCGGATCATCTTTACCCCGCAACATGCCAAGCGTTTTATGAAGGCTCTGATCGAAAATGTACAACGCTATGAAGCGGCTAACGGCGAAATCAAAGACTTAGAAGAAGTGCAGATCCCACTCCATTTCGGTGGCCCTGCTGCACAAGCATAAGGGCGGCACGCCCCCGGCCCCTAAAGGGGAGGGCAGGGCGGCGAAAGCCAGGCTAGTCATTGGTCATTAGTGAATAGTTATTAGCCAACCACACAAAACCAAAAGATTAATAGCACCATAAATAAGAAAAGCACTCCACCAAGGGAGTGCTTTTCTTATGTAGGATAAGACAGAACTGTCGACTTCCTTTTCACGTCTCACGTTTGACGTTTCACGAGCCGAGCCCTCCCCTTTAGGGGCGGGGGTGTGCTGGGCGCTAAAGTATCCCCTCATCCGCAAAACTGAAATACCCATCTTCACTAACAATTAAGTGATCCAGCACCTTGATATCAAAAAAACGGGCAGCCTCTTTGATTTTTTGAGTTAGCTCTTCATCTGCGCGACTGGGTTTTAAACTTCCGGAAGGATGGTTGTGGCAAAGTATTAAGCTGACAGCATTTTCTTCCAGTGCCCGTTTGAGAATGATCCTTGGATCTGCCACTGTACCGGTAATACCGCCCTCGCTGATAATTTGAAAATGATTGACCTTGTTAGAACGGTTTAGGAATAGTACGGCAAATACCTCGTGCTGGTAGTCTTTTAAAAGGGTTTGTAAGTAAGCCGCCACATCTGCACTACTGCTAATAATTTCCTTTTGGCGGGAGGCTGTCGCTTCCCGGCGGCGCCCAATTTCAAGGGCGGCCACTATCGAAATTGCCTTGGCTTCGCCTATTCCTTTTACTTTCATTAAGTCGCGCACAGTAAGTTTACCTAGCTGGGGTAAATTGTTTTTACCTAATTGTAAAACTTCTTTTGCCAGGTCTAAGGCCGTTTTTTGGCGGGTTCCATTCGTTATTAAAATTGCTAATAACTCAGAGTCGGAAAGGGCTTGAGCCCCTTTCATGCGTAGTTTTTCGCGTGGTCTATCGTCTTTTGCCCAGTCTTTTATAGAGTACATGTTCTATTGCATGGTTGAAATGAAGTTAATATTTTTATAAACGTTAACAATCCTATAAAACCAATCAAAAACCTAAAACCTCCTATGAACCGCAACTCTACATCCAGCATGGGCGCATTACACCCAATATTATTTTTCGCGCTTGTTTACGGCATTTCACTTTTTTTAGCTTTTTATGTTTGCCGCACGGTGTACTACACCTTAAATGGTGACGAGCCCACAGTTAATAAATTAACCACTTCAAATTCAGCTGCCACGGCATCTGTTGATTACTAGCAAGTTTTTTTACTCGAACAAATGTGCGGCAAATCCTATCTTCGCCGCACATTTTTCGTTATGTTACCCACTGCCAAAATTTTCTCTGGTACAGGATCCCAGCATCTTACAGAACAGATTTGTAAGCGTTATGGTATAACTCCTGGAAAGATTAATATTCAACGATTTAGCGACGGCGAGATCCAGCCGATTTTCTTAGAAAGTATTCGTGGCGATGTAGTTTTTCTGGTACAAAGTACCTGCGCGCCTAGTGACAATTTGATGGAGCTGCTCCTGATGATTGATGCCGCTCGCCGTGCTTCTGCACACAGAATCGTAGCGGTTATACCTTATTATGGTTATGCCCGCCAGGATCGTAAAGACAAGCCCCGTGTAGCAATTGGATCCAAGTTGGTAGCTAATATGCTTACGGCTGCTGGTGCACACCGTGTGATCACCATGGATTTACACGCGCCACAGATACAGGGATTTTTTGATATTCCAGTGGATCACCTCGACAGCTCGGCCGTTTTTATACCTTATATAACACAATTGAAGCTGGAAAACCTTACTTTTGCGGCCCCTGACGTGGGTGCAACAAACCGCATCAGGGAAATAGCCAGCTATTTTGAGGCTGAAATGGTAATCTGCGATAAGCACCGTAAACGTGCAAATGAGATTGCCAGCATGGTAGTGATCGGGGATGTGACAGATAGAGATATTGTGATCATTGATGACATCTGCGATACAGCAGGAACACTGGCTAAAAGTGCTGCTCTTTTAAAAGAAAAAGGCGCTCGTAGCGTTAGGGCATTGGTTACACATCCGGTATTAAGTGGTAAAGCGTTCCAGAATATTGAGAACAGTGTGTTAGAAGAACTGATTGTTTGCGATACTATTCCGCTGAAGCAAGAGTCTTCTAAGATCAAAGTAATTAGTGTTGCCGAGTTGTTTGCAGTAGCCATCCGCAACGCCTACGAAAACAAGAGCATCAACAACCTGTTCATTCACTCTCAGCGGAGAGAAATGTAAGGTTAAGGAGTAGAAGTAATGAATAATGAGTAAGATAACTCACCATTCACCACTCACTATTCACCAATAATGTCAATTTTTAAACAGTCATATAATGAAGACAATTACTATCGAAGGACAACTGAGGACCGAACATGGCAAGTCAGCCACCCGCCAACTTCGCTCTCAGGAACTAGTGCCTGGTGTAATTTACGGGGGTGCTCAGGAGATCAATTTCGCTGCTCCTGCTAAGGCGGTACGCCCAATAGTATACACACCAAGCTTTCAGATTGCTGAAGTAACAGTTGACGGTAAAACCTATCGTTGCATTTTGAAAGATCTGCAGTTCGATAAAACTTCCGATGAGCTGATCCACATCGATCTTTTAGAGCTGGTTGAAGACAAAAAAGTGATCGCTACTATTCCATTGAGCTTTGTAGGTACTGCTGCTGGTGTGCGCGCTGGTGGTCGTCTGGTTACAAAGATGAAAGCGTTGAAAGTAAAAACGTATCCAAAGTATTTGAAAGAGCAAATTGAAGTTAACGTTGAACATATGAACGTTGGTGACAACATTCGTGTTGAAGACGTAAAAACAGAGAACTACGAAGTAATTAACTCCCCTCGTATTCCTGTAGCTTCTGTTGTTACTACACGTGCTTTGCGTCAGGAAGAAGCTGCTGCTACTCCTGCGAAAAAGAAATAATCAGAAAGAAGCTTTCTACAAAAGTCCCACGCGAGTGGGACTTTTTGTTTTAGATAGGAACCGATATTTGCAATCGCTATGACTAAATTTTTGATCGTTGGGCTGGGGAACATTGGAAATGAGTATGAAAATACCCGACATAATATTGGCTTTGATGTAGTAAACGCCTTTGTTCGAAAGCATGGAGGTAGTTTTCAATCCGACAGACTGGCCTATAAAGCCGAAGTTCGCTGGAAAGGAAGACTGTTTATTTGTATTTGCCCAACCACCTACATGAATCGTAGCGGTCAGGCCTTGAAATACTGGCTGGACAAGGAAAAGATAGCAATAGAGAATATTCTTGTAATAGTAGATGATCTGGCCTTGCCATTGAGTAAACTACGCCTGCGCCCAGGTGGTAGTGATGCAGGCCATAATGGCCTGAGAGATATACAAGCCATGCTGGGTACAACCGAGTATCCAAAACTTCGTTTTGGTATTGGTAGCAATTTTGCAAGAGGTAGACAGGTTGATTTTGTGTTGGGGAAATGGACACCGGAAGAAGTGCCTTTGGTCAAACTAAAGATTGATAAAAGTGCTGAAGTTATTGAGAGCTTTTCCACAATTGGAATAGCTGCTACCATGAATGCAATAAATAAGATTGATTTTTCGCTATGAGTAATAAAGGTTTATACTTATTTTAGCGCTATTCTGTATCCTGTTACCATTTTAGGAAATCCAATCTCCCCCCGAAAGCCGATATAACGGATGAACAACGACACCAAGTAAGTATCCGATCATATCTAAACACCTTAATTATTATGAAAATATTCTGCGTCGGAAGAAACTATGCGGCCCATGCACAAGAGTTAGGTAATGCAATCCCAGATGAACCTGTGATATTCATGAAACCCAAAAGCGCACTACTTCAGTCGCACACCCCCTTTTACTACCCGGAGTTTACCAATGAACTACATTACGAGTGTGAATTGGTACTGCGTATTTCTAAGAACGGAAAGTACATTCAAGAGAAGTTTGCCTCTAAGTATTACGACGCCGTCACAGTCGGTATCGACTTTACAGCCCGCGACATACAGAATGAATTAAAGGAGAAAGGCCTGCCTTGGGAAAAAGCTAAAGCCTGGGACAATTCCGCTGTTATTGGTAAATGGATCCCATTGCCCAATATAAAAGACCGTAGTAATATCAACTTCACCTTACTTAAAAATAAAGAGATAGTGCAACAGGGAAATTCCAAAAACATGCTGCACAACTTTGACTACATCGTGTCTTATATCTCCAACTACTTTTCTATTAACATTGGCGACCTGATATTTACAGGCACACCCGCTGGAGTAGGAGAGGTAGTAGTAGGAGATGAGTTGGAAGGCACTATGGAAGAGGAAACGCTACTCAATTTAGAGGTTAAATAATTCGGACGATTGCTAGCTAATGAGCCGCCTTGTTTGAAGGGCGGCTTTCTTTTTATCGCAGATTGGTTAGAATAGCTGCAAGCTATACGCTACAAGCTGCACGCAAACAGCCCATTCACCATCAACCACTGTCTTTCCTTCTGTGGACTGTCGTCTGTGGACTGTTGACTTTTTCTCCCAGCTCGCAGCTTTTCCTCCCTTCTTCCTTCCTTGTTCCTTGTTCAATATTCCTCTCTCTTTTTCATCCAATTCCAAATCCCCAATTCCGTCTCCCTTCCTCCTTCATCATTCCTTGTTCCTTGTTCATTATTCCCTTCCTTGTCAACTTCTCAACTTGTTAACCCTCATCAGCTAATCTTCACATCAGCTAATCAGCTAATTCCCTTTCCTCTTTCTACACTTTTATCTCCTAGCTTCACCTAAATTTGCGGCCTTAGCTATATCGGATGGATAAAAATATATTGTTAGAGACGTACCGGCTAATGTATAGTGTGAAAGTAATGGCCGAAACCTATGAAGCAAACCGGCCTATTACTAAGTATGTACATTCTACCTCCCGCGGGCATGAGGCCATTCAGCTGGCTGCCGCTTTTCAGTTGAAACCGCAGGATTGGGTAAGCCCTTATTACCGCGATGAGAGCCTGTTACTGGGCATGGGATGGACACCTTACGAGCTAATGTTGCAACTGTTGACAAAGGGCGACGATCCATTTACAGGGGGCAGAAGCTATTACTCGCACCCCAATTCACTAGCAGACGATAAACCCAAGATCATTCATCAAAGCAGTGCTACTGGTATGCAGGTTATTCCTACAACCGGCGTAGCACAGGGTATTCAATATAAAGAACACGTCAAAGGATACTGGACTAACAACGATGAAGAAAAACCAGTAGTCATTTGTTCATTAGGCGACGCCTCTGTAACAGAGGGCGAGGTGAGTGAAGCCTTGCAGTTTGCTGTATTGAAAAACCTCCCCATCATCTATTTAATACAGGACAATGAATGGGGCATCAGTGTAACATCGGCAGAAGGCCGCGCCATGGATGCTTACGAATATGCAGAAGGTTTTAAGGGATTAAATAAAATAAGGGTAGATGGGACCGACTTTGCCGCATCGTACGATACCATGCGTAAGGTGGTAAACCATGTGCGCGAACACCGCAAGCCTTGGCTGGTACATGCCAAGTGCTCTCTGTTAAACCACCATACCAGTGGTGTACGCAAGGAGTTTTACCGGACAGATGAAGACCTGGCTAAGCATGCTCAAAACGACCCGCTACCTAAGTTGCGCGAAAAGCTGTTGAATTCAGTAACAGAAGATGTTGTTCGTGTTATAGAAGAGGAGGTAACCGCTACCATTAAACAGCAATTTGACAAGGCGGTGGCGGCAACAGAGCCTGATCCTTCAAAGGTGGGCGAGCACGTATTTGTGCCTACACCCATAACAGAAGAGAAGGGCGAGCGCCAGCCAGCAGGCAAAGACAAGGTGATCATGGTAGATGCCGCTCTGTTTGCCATCCGTGAGCTGATGGAAGAAAATCCAGAATGCCTGCTTTACGGCCAGGATGTAGGTAAGCGCTTAGGTGGTGTGTTCCGCGAGGCGGCTACGCTGGGCGACCAGTTTGGTGATCAACGAGTCTTCAATACCGCTATTCAAGAGGCCTATATCATAGGCTCAACAGTAGGTGTAAGTGCAGTAGGACTGAAGCCGATTGTAGAGGTACAATTTGCCGATTATATCTATCCCGGCTTTAACCAGCTGGTAACCGAAATATCAAAATCCTGTTACCTGTCTTGTGGTAAATTCCCCGTATCTACTATCATCAGGGTGCCCATTGGTGCCTACGGTGGGGGCGGCCCCTACCACAGCGGTAGCGTAGAAAGCACCCTGTTAAGTATCAAAGGAATTAAGATTGCTTACCCTTCCAACGCTGCCGATATGAAAGGCTTGATGAAGGCAGCCTATTATGATCCAAACCCGGTAGTAATGCTGGAGCACAAAGGCCTGTACTGGAGTAAAGTGCCAGGTACCGAAGATGCTAAAACCATTGAACCATCCCGCGATTATGTGCTGCCCTTTGGTAAAGGAGCTGTAGTGCTCAAAGCCAGCGAAGAGGCTATAGAGAATGGGGAAAGCGCTTGTATCATTACCTATGGTATGGGCGTATACTGGGCAAAAGCGGCTGCCAAATTCTTCAATAACCAAATAGAAGTGGTAGATCTGCGTACGCTGTTCCCATTAGATGAAGAATTGATCTATGCCACTGTGCAGAAGCATGGTAAATGCCTGATATTAACCGAGGAGCAACAAAACAACTCTTTTGCAGAGGCCCTGGCCGGACGCATTTCCAAGAACTGCTTCCGCTTCCTCGATGCCCCTGTGGATGTATTGGGTGCCCTGAATCTACCCGCCGTTCCATTGAACATGGGACTAGAGGCAGCCATGCTGCCCAATGCAGAAAAAGTAAAAGAGCGCTTGGTGCAGTTGTTAGGGTACTAGTGCAAGCCACTGCACGCCCCCGCCCCCTAAAGGGGGAGAAGGCCATGCTTCTGGGAACCACAGAGGCAGGGAGATCACAAAGGGGCACAGAGAACAGTAAAGAATAAACTCTCTTACAAATAAAAAAAGCACTCCCTAGGTTGGAGTGCTTTTCTATTTTATGGCAATAGTGCTTTGGGAAACTCTTACACGTTTGGCGTCATTCCCTCCTCCTTATAACCTGCCTGCCAACCATAATGACTCTGGCATTTGTCATCCAGAGCGATAGCGAAGGATCTCAGAGACTCGCATCTAAGATAAGTTTGAAATATGTAAGGCCTTTAGCTGTCATGCTGAACTTGTTTCAGCATCTGATCCTGCCTAAAAGGAAAAATAAGTACATTTAAACTCTTCGCTTTGAGAGCAGTTTCAGCTCTGATTATTACGACTTTATTTTAGGATTAATGGAGGCTGGTAGGGGAAGAATAATGAACAAGGAACAAGGAATGATGAATATAGAAGGGAGGAAATGTTCAATGCTCAATTTTCGATACTCAATGTTCAATGAAGAGAGATGGAATTGGGAATTAGGGTATTGGGAAGAAGGAGAAAGCCCGGCTCGTGAGTGGTGAGTGGTGAGTGAGGAAAGCTGCAAGCGATACCCTTCAAGCGGCAAGCCGTGAAAAGGGCGCTTTACGCTGCATGGGGGACCGCAGCTGACGCAGATTGACGCAGGGGGTTTAATGATATTAGAAGTGGCCTACATGTGTATAAATAAAGGGGGCGAAAGGTTTTGAAAGGGGAAGTTGGAAGTGTAAGTTTGCTAAAATATTTAGTATAGTTATTGGTTGTTAACCACTAACGATTCACTTTTTAACCCGTACACCATGGCAAAACAAGTAGGCCCCGTCTTCATTACCGGCACCATTGATGGCATCATCTTCTATAAGTTAGGAGATACCTATTACCTGCGTAGCAAAGGGGATTATAAAAGCGCTAAAATGATGCGCAAGGATCCTAACCTCAAACGTACCATGGCCAATGCCGATAGGTTTGGCGTAGCCGCCAAAATGGTGAAGCGCGTGTACTACCGCCAGCTGCCAGGGACCGTGCGCAAACCCGGGTTGTTTGCCAGGTTAACTGGCATGGTCAATAAGTGGTTGTACCAGGGCCATACAAAAGAAGAAGCACAGGAACTGCTGATGGCGCATTGTAAAAGACTAGTAGAGGGGAGTGTAATTGCTACGCCTAAAAATAGTAGTTCACCTGATGTAAATAGTACAGCCATAAAATCGCCAAATAGCCAACCTGACATAGCTCTACCAACAGTGGCACCTGCCACGAAAATGCCTGTCCTGTCTTCACCACCCAAAGTGGTAAAACAGGCGCGATACCTACTGAAGAGGAAGGTGAAAGCCAATGGTAGGCTACAGGTACCAAAGCCATCGGTTAATGAAAGCGCTAGACAACATGAATACAGGTATGGGAACTATGAAGTTTGCCATGCAGAAAACTATCGAAGGCGGAAGTTTCATAGTGCGTATATGTCTTTCAGTTATACAACGTAATAACGCCAAGTGCTAACAGTTAAAGATAGGGGCTAAGCCCCAGCGTAATTGTTTATGGCATGATGTAATAGGTCTGCTGTATTTACCCCAAACAGTCCCCGCTAAAGAAAATTTTTAGTAGGTAAGTGCAGCCTGCTAACAGGCTACATTACAGGGCTTACTTGCCAATAGGATCCATCTACGTTAATGCTTAATGAGCTATTATTACTTTAATGCCCTTTTCTTCGAGCTGTGCTACAATATCAGCTGGAACAGCGTTATCGGTAATAATGTAATGCACCTGGTCCAGGCCGCAAACTCTTCCCAAACCTCTTCGGCCAAACTTAGAACTGTCTGCTAAAATGATCACCTTTTGCGCAATGTGGATCATTTTCTGGTTCAGGCTGGCTTCTGTTAAATTGGTGATTGATAAGCCAAATTCTAAGTCAATGCCGTCAACACCTAAAAAAAGAATGTCGCAGGAAATATTGCTTAATAACAGTTCCGCAAAACCGCCTGCTGCTGAGGCTGAGCTTTGATGAATAATGCCACCCAATTGCAGCACCTCTACATTGGGACGGTTGTGTAACTCCAAAGCCACTTTGAGAGCAGGCGTAATAACGGTTAAGTGTTTAAATGGATGAAGACTGCGGGAAAGCTCAAATACCGTTGTGCCCGATCCAATAAGAATGGAGTCTGTTTCGTTGGTAAATGGTAGCGCCGCTTTGGCTATTTTTATCTTTTCTTCAATTTTAATGAATTCCTTTTCATTGATGGGTTTCTCTATTGTGTAGGGGTTAGATATAGAGCCGCCACCTTTTGTTCGGAAAAGCAGGTTGCGCTCTTCAAGGATTTTTAAATCCTTACGAATGGTTACACCGGAAACCTGGATATCGTCACTTAGCTCCTGAATATCTACACGTCCATTCTCTTGTAATTTCTGAAGAATATATTGGTGTCTGTCGGTAATGGTCATTATAAGAACAGTTTGTTTTGGTTAATAACAAGATAAGGAATAGGCCACATTTTTAAGAAGTAGCGAAAAGGTAGAGGGTGCTTAATCACGTGGCTTAAATTTTCTTTAATCAAATATAAAACTAAACCGATAAAAATGAAAGCTTTAGCTTTCAAAAGCTTTAAAAATGTTTATTTACATTTAAAAATATTTAAAAAACATTTTCTTTTTCTTAAAAATGTTTGTAAAATTGAACCACGAAATGCATAAACTGCTTTTTGATTCTTGTGTATAAGCTCTTGGGGTGATGGAATTCAGGTGCTGCATTTTATAGCCTTTACGATTTTCTAATTACCCAATAAGATCGCTATATGAATTATTCTTGCTTTTCCAGCCTTTGTCTTGTTCCCTTTATTCTATATGGTAGCAGCTCAGCATTACTAATGGAAATTTAATCTAGTATAAACATATAGTTAACAATCATCAACTAACATCGCTCGGATAATTAACAATCATCAACTAACATCTCCAGACGTATGAAATTGATTGCTTTCATCAACCAACAACCGCTGCCATCTACTGCGCGTAAGTGGCTCAGCAGGCTTTGCCTGATTCCAAAACTGGTAACAGCGCTGCTCTTCTTTTTTTTAGTACTGGCTAGTCCGGTAAAAGCCAAAGGCTTCTTTCAGCAACGAGAAGTGAAGGGTAGGGTAACCGACGAACAAGAAAAGCCTTTATCCGGTGTAAGCATCAGCTTGAAAGGATCTAGTATTGGAACAACCACCAATGAAAACGGCGAATTTGCTATTACGCTATCGTCCGGTAATGGAGTGTTGGTTTTTTCAAATGTTGGCTTTGCAGAGCGCGAGGTAACAGTAAATGGACAATCAGTATTGAATCTATCACTTAAAAGAGATGTGGCCAATCTGAATGAAGTGGTTGTGGTGGGGTATGGCACACAAAAGAAGGGCAACTTAACCGGCTCTGTTGCTGTTGTTAATAGTAAACAATTGGAGAGACGGCCCAATGTTTCAACTTCTAATGCATTGCAAGGGCTTGCTCCAGGTGTAACCGTTACATCGCAAACGGGTGCTCCCGGCGGCGATGGAGCGCAGATCCGAATCAGAGGCATTAATTCCTTTGGTGGTTCCAGTAGTAACCCGCTAGTAATTATTGATGGTGTAGCCGGATCGCTGGATGATGTGGATGCGAACCTGATAGAATCGATTTCTATTTTAAAGGATGCGGCTTCTTCCGCTATATATGGTTCCAGGGCGGCTAACGGCGTGATATTGATCACTACCAAAAGAGCTAAGGATAAACTGTCAATAAACTATAAAGGGTATGTGGGAAGACAAATGGCAACGGCCATTCCAGAAGTAACAGATGGTTTAACCTACATGCGTGTGTTCAATGACGCCAGCATGAATGATAATGGCATCAAAATCTACAGCGATCAGGACATTGAGAAGTTCAGACAGAAGTATGCTGCTAATCCATCTAACTACGATTGGCAGGATGCCATATTGCAAGGTAGCGGGTTAACGCATAGTCATTTTATTTCTGTAATGGCAAACAGCGGAATCGTTCGTGCTGTTCCATCGCTGAGTTATGTAGACCAGGAGGGCATCATTAAAAACACCAATTTCAAGCGCTATACATTTCGTAATAACCTGGATATAACGCCTAGCAATAAGTTCAATGTCAAGTTTGATGTAGCTGTTACAAACAAGGACCGCTTGCAAATTGCAGATGAAGGAACCATCTGGAACTATTTAGGACGAATGCCTACCAATATTCCGATTCGCAACGCTGATAAGTGGTCTGATGGATGGGTGAAAGTTAACCCTGTTGGTTATATTGCCGATGGTGGAAACCGGAAAACAAATAACCTGGAATTCTGGGGCAACCTGAGTCTTAATTATAAGCCTGCCGACTGGTTATCCCTTTCAGGAATGGTGGCACCTCGCTATTTGACACGTAATACACATGCTTTTACAAAAAGTGTAATGACGTATTATGAAGATGGATCAGAAGCTGGTGCTGCTAACACATTCACCGATCTATCAGAAGCAGCCTACAGATATTTCTATGGCACTTATCAATTCCAGGCCACAGCTCAAAAAAGTTTTAAGGATCACAACTTCAGTGTAATGGCTGGAACGTCAAGAGAAACCTATGATGAGAAACTCTTGTCAGGTTACAGAAGAGATTTTCTGTATGATACTTACGAACAACTGACAGCTGGTGCAGACAACGCCACAAAAGATAATAATGGTACGCAGAACCAGTGGGCATTAGTATCTGGCTTTGGCAGGTTCAATTATAACTTCCAGGGTAAGTACTTGCTGGAAGCTAATTTAAGATATGATGGTACCTCACGTTTTATCGGAGACAATCGTTGGGCGGCCTTCCCTTCTTTTTCTGCAGGATGGCTTGTATCGAATGAGTCTTTCATGAACAATATCAAACCTATTGTGAACATGCTTAAGATCAGGGGCTCCTGGGGTAAGTTAGGTAACCAGAATATCGGTTCTTCTTACTATCCTTTCGCAGAAGCCTTGACTTTGGGTAGTGTTTCCATGGGTGGAAATATTTACCAGATGATCACGCAAACAACGCTATCAAATCCTGATCTACGTTGGGAAGAAACCGTAATGAAAGGTGTGGGTATAGATGCCAGCTTGTTTAATAAATTATCTGTCACATTGGACTGGTATGATAAAACAACAGATGGCATTCTGCTGAAACTAAATACTTCGCAACTGACCGGTCTTGCTTCTCCTTACCAGAACGCTGCCGTGGTAAGCAATAAAGGTTGGGAGGTTTCTACACGGTATGATAACAAGTGGGGTGATTTCCAGCTGGGCGTAGGACTGAATTTATCCGATGTGAAAAACAAGATTGTGGATATGAAAGGTCAGTCATCCGGCGACTTGTTACGTCAGCAGGAGGGATATGCGATCAATTCCATTTACGGTTATAGAGCCGATGGTTTTTACCAGACACAGGAAGAGATCAACAAAGGCCCTGTACAGATTGGAACCTTAAAACCCGGGGATGTTAGATATGTAGATATTGCAGGTGCTGTTGATGCAAATGGTAAATCTACACCCGATGGTAAAATTACAGATGCCGATAAAGTGATTATTGGTAGCACTATTCCGCGCTATACGTATGGTGGTAATCTGGACCTGGGATGGAAGGGCATACGTTTGAGCACGCTTATTCAAGGGGTAGGTAAAGTGGATGGTTATTTGAACTCGCATTATGTGATACCAGCGGCTAACTCAAGCTCAATCAAGCCTTGGCAGTTGGATTACTGGACCCCAGATAACAGGGATGCTGCCCTGCCTAGAGTATCCATTACATCTACCAACAATACGCAGAACTCTACTTTATGGATGCGAAGTGCTGCTTACTTACGTGTGAAGAATATTCAATTGGGTTATGAACTACCAAAACGCTTATTAGGAAAGGTAGGTATGCAAAGCGCATTTATTTATGTAAACGGACAAAACGTATTTACAAGTACCAAATTCTACCAGGGATACGATCCTGAAATTAACTACAATGCCGGTGCATCAGATGGTGTGTCATTAGGTGGTGGTAATTACTATCCGCAGGTTAAAGTATTCACATTTGGTATTGATATAAAATTCTAAGCAATGAAACGATTTAATAAGATATATAAAATAGCTCCACTAGCGTTAGGCTTAACATTGGTCTTATCTTCTTGCAGTAAAATAGATCGTTCCTCGCTGAATGGTCCGTCAACAGGTACATTCCCCGCTAATGCGAAAGAGGCAGAAATGGGATTGTATGGCGCTTACCAATCTTTAAGCGTATTAGATGCTTCAAGCACCCCCATCTGGCATGTAATGGATAATATTACCGATATCGGTTATGCCAGACCCGGTACCAATTACACGTCACCTATTACGAGTGCCCTTACAACGGATAATGCATTGGCTGTTAAACCCTGGGAAGTGCACTACCGGAGCATAGCCCGTTGTCACTCCGTTTTGGATAACCTTGAACGAATAAAAGGTGCGATGGCCGATCCGGCATATAAGCAACTGGATGCTGAATTACGTTTTATCCGTGCTTACTGCTATTCACAACTCATCGAGTTGTATGGCGATGTCCCTTTGCTGAAGTCTTCTGTTGATTTAAGTAATGCCAATGTTCCAAGAAGTCCAAAGCAAGAGATCGAACAATTTTTGATTGATGACTTAACAGCTGTTGCGGATAACCTCCCGGTATCACAGGCACAATTTGGCCGTGTCAGAGCATCGCGTGTAGCGGCCTATATGCTTAAGGCAAGGGTAGCGCTGTATGCAAAGCAATACCAGGTAGCCGCTGATGCAGCCAATAAAGCCATTAGCTTGGCTGGCTCCCAACATGATCTAACACCATTCAACAGTACGATCAATTTTGTTGGAAAAGATCACACCGTTGGTGAGCCTGATGTATCAAATATTTTTGGACATCAGGGGTTTGCAACCAGTAAAGAATGGATCTGGATTGCAGAATACAATAAGGCTGTACCTGGCAATACGCATAACCAACAATACTATTCGGGATCAAGATTGGGGAAAGGGGTTTGTTACTGGGGACCCACACAGGATCTTATCAATACGTTCCAGGCAAAAGACGGATTGCCTATTACAGAGTCTCCATTATACGACGCATCGAAACCGTTTG
Organism: Flavisolibacter tropicus; assembly: GCF_001644645.1. NCBI lineage: Bacteria > Pseudomonadati > Bacteroidota > Chitinophagia > Chitinophagales > Chitinophagaceae > Flavisolibacter > Flavisolibacter tropicus. The sequence continues at coordinate 4,985,474 of NZ_CP011390.1, forward strand.
AAAACCGAGATCCACGTTTGGACATGTACTGCGTACGTCCGCACGCCCGCTATTTAGGCTACCAGTTTGAACCGCAAACAAGTTTTTCAACTGTGAAGAATTACTGGCCTGTTATCAATGGACAAAGTGGTACCCCTTCTTCAGTAGCGAATGCGGATGCTACAAATGCTTTCCGTTCGTTTAGCGGTTATCTGTGGCGTAAGCACGTAGATCTTGCTGATTTTGCCTCCACTTCAGTGAGCGGGGTATCCGATTTAGATGTTGGTATCTTCCGTTTTGCAGAATTGTTATTGATCTATGCCGAGGCAAAGATTGAAGCCAATAGTATTGACAATACTGTATATGATGCGATCAACCGTATACGCCG